>JBAXOQ010000128.1:0-11080 GCA_037133175.1 Actinomycetes bacterium | reverse complement strand
ATCGTCGCCGACGGCTCCTTCGAGAACGTGTATCCGATCACGAGTCTGTAGCTCCCCGTCTTCGCAAAGCCCCTCCAAACGCGGGTTGTTCGGCCGAAAAACCCGCGTTTGGAGGGGCTTTGCGAGGGGTTTTCCGCCGCGGAGGCACCGACGAGACGGACTGTCGTTTTGTGTCATTCGTGACGTTAGGGTTCACTAACCGAACCGAACCCAATAGTGTTCTGCCCATGGTTCGATCTATCCCGCCAACCGCCGCGGCAGCGCAGGCGCAGCGGAGCGAGTATGCCGCTCGGGTGAACCGTCTTGCGCAGCAATACCAGGCTATTCCCGCGGGCTCGCCTGTTCGTTTGGCTAAGAAGACCTCGAACCTGTTCCGCGCCAGAGCGCAGTCGAGCGGACCGAAGCTCGACGTCGCTGCCTTTGATGGAGTCATCAGTGTCGACCCGCAGGCGCGAACCGCTGATGTCATGGGGATGACGACATACGAACACCTGGTCGACGCGACGCTGCCGTACGAGCTGATGCCGGCGGTCGTGCCGCAGTTGAAGACAATCACCCTCGGCGGAGCGGTCACCGGACTCGGGATCGAGTCATCTTCCTTTCGAGAAGGGCTGCCCCACGAGTCGGTACTTGAGATGGACGTCCTCACTGGCGACGGCCAGATCATCACTGTGACCAATGCCCCCGATGACCCCCACCGCGACCTGTACCTGGCGTTCCCCAACTCCTACGGTTCGCTGGGCTACGCCCTTCGGCTCCGGATTGCGCTACTTCCGGTCCAGCGTTTCGTTTTCCTGCGGCATATCCGATTCGACACGGCCCCTGCAATGGCCGAGGCGATCTCCGCGATAACCGATGCGCGCTCCTACGACGGCATCGATGTCGACTTCCTCGACGGCACCGTCTTCTCGCCCTCCGAGCAGTACTTGACCCTTGGCTCCTGGACGACACAACTACCGGATGGTTTCACCGGGCCGAGCGATTACACCGGAATGGACATCTACTACAAGTCGATCCAGCAGCGGGCCACCGACTTGCTCAGGGTGCGCGACTACATCTGGCGGTGGGACACCGACTGGTTCTGGTGTTCGCGGGCTTTCGGTGCACAGAACCCCCGGATCCGGCGACTGTGGCCCAAGGACAAACTCCGCTCCGACTTCTACTGGAAGATCATCGCCTTCGATCATAGGTACCGGCTGGCAGAGCGCAAACAACGCATGTTCAAGGACCAACTGCGCGAGGAAGTCATCCAGGACGTCGAGGTCCCGGTTGATCGCCTGGCCGAGTTTCTCGACTTCTTCCACCGCGAGGTCGGCATCGAGCCGGTGTGGATCTGCCCGTTGCGCTCGCGTGACGGCCACTCGCGCTGGCCGCTGTACGACATGAACCCCGAGCTCACCTACGTCAATGTGGGATTCTGGGCTACCGTCGGTCTACCGCCGGGTGTGGAACCTTCCGAGGGCTTCGTCAATCGAAAGATTGAGGCCGAAGTCACCCGCCTCGGTGGCCACAAGTCGCTGTATTCAAGTGCATATTACGAGCGAACACAGTTCGCTGATCTCTATGGTGGTGCCGAGTACCGCAGAGTCAAGTCCACGTACGACCCCGACGCTCGCCTGTTGGGTCTGTACGAAAAGGTTGTACAACGTCGCTAGTCCGGCCCGCCACAAGCAGTCGTCGCCCTACTGGAGGAGGAAAAATGAAGATCGCAGACGTATTCACCGCGATTGTCGGCCCAAACGTCGGTGTGGAGTTCGTCGCGTACGACGGCAGCAAGGCCGGGACCATCGGCTCTGACGTCCGGGTTGAGTTCCGTTCCCCGCGGGCAACCGAGTTGTTCATGTCCCATCCCGGTGAGGTCGGTCTGGTCCGCGCCTACGTGGCTGGCGAGATTGACATTTCAGGGGACTTGGTGACGATGCTGCGAGCCTTCTTCGATGCCAGGCCCTACCCGCGGATCAGCATCACAAACGCCGCCAAAATCGCCAAACAGTTCGGCCCGGACTTCTTCCGCAACTACGACCGACTCCACAGTGACCGGGTCCCCGGCGAAGAGCGCCGCCTGTCCGGAAAGCGCCACTCCAAAGACCGAGACGCCGAGGCGATTGCGCATCACTACGACGTGTCCAACACGTTCTACCGCTGGGTGCTTGGACCATCGATGGCCTACACCTGTGCGGTTTTCCCATCCTACGACTCGACCTTGGAGCAGGCGCAAGACGAGAAGTTCGACCTGGTCTGCCGCAAGCTGGACCTGCAACCGGGACAGCGGGTGCTCGACGTCGGATGCGGCTGGGGCGGCATGGTGCTACATGCCGCCAAGAACTACGGCGTGAATATCATCGGCGTGACGCTGTCCAAGTCCCAGGCCGATTGGGGCGCCGAGGCGGTCAAGTCCGCAGGACTATCCGGGCAGGCAGAAGTCCGCTTTGGAGACTACCGGGACATCCGTGAGTCCGGATTCGACGCAATCTCGTCCATCGGACTCACCGAACACATTGGCGAACCCAACTACCCGGCATACTTCAAATTCCTGCGCAGCAAGATCCGCCCCGAAGGTCGCCTGCTGAACCACTCGATCACCCGGTTTGACGACGAGCACAAGGTGTACTACCGCGACAGCTTCATCAACCGCTACATCTTCCCGGACGGCGAGATGACTGGACCGGCGAGAATCATGCGGAACATGACGGCTCAGGGGTGGGAGGTCTTCCACGAGGAGAATCTGCGCCAGCACTACGAGCTCACGCTCAATGCCTGGCGCCAGAACCTCGACGCGCACTGGGACGAGGCGGTCGTCGAGGTCGGCGAGCGCAAGGCACGAATCTGGCGCCTCTACATGGCCGCCGCTCAGTTCGGTTTCGAACGCAACATGATCCAGTTGCACCAGTTCCTGGGCGTCAACACCACGGTCAAGGGCGCCTCCGGCATGCCGCTGCGCCCCGACTTCAGCCGCAAGCTCCCCCCGCTCCCCTAGCCAAACCTCAAGCCCCCTGATCCAGCAAGCTCCTCGTTGACTGCGGAGTTGTGGCCGTTTTCGATCAAGGAAACCGGGCCACAACTCCGCAGTCAACGCATCGGGTTCCCTCAGTTGTCGGGCTAGTCCGACGTGGCCTCGGAGAAGGCGTCCTCGGCTGGGGGGTCGTCGAGACCCCGCAACGACGGCAGAAAGATCGCCAACACCGCGAACACCAGCACCCCCACCGCCAATACCATGAAGGCCGGCTGCAACCCGATCGCCTGAATCATCGGACCGATGATCAAGTATCCGGCCGGTCCCGCGGCGTAGTCCAACGCCGCAACGAGCCCGACAACCCGACCACGCATCCGACCAGGTGAGCGCTCCTGCATAGCGATGTTGACCAGCGGGCCAATCGGGCCATAGGCGAAACCGGTGACGAATCCGAACAACAACAGAACCGGGAACGGCGGCAGAAAGGCCATCGCGACCACGGCCAGGCCGGTGACCACGAGCGAAACCAGGAACACCGGTCGACGCGCGAATCGCTGGCCGACCGCACTGTAGGCCAGCGCGCCGCCGATCCCTCCCGCTGATAGCGCCATCACGATCAACCCGAGTCGCCCGGGCTGGTCGGCATCCTCGAACAGCACTGGGAACACCACTCCCTCAACGGGCAGCCAGAAACCGACCATGACCATCGACAGCAGCCCGACGCTGCGCAGAACCCGGTCATCCCAGACGAAACGCAGCCCTTCGACTGTCGACACCACGATCCCGCGAGCCCGCTCGTGCTCGCCGAGGCGACCGGATCCCGGGACTCTGACCAGCAGCATTGTCAAAGCGCCGGCGGCGAACAACACTGCCGCTATCCAAAACGTTGCCGATGCGCCGAGCAGTCCAATGCACAAACCCCCGATTCCGGGCCCGAGCACATACGCCGCTGCCCACGTCGCCTCGTTGATCCCGTTGGCCCGCTCCAGCCGTAGACCACCGCGGATGGCAGCCTCAGGCAGCATCGACTTTCGGGCGCTGATGCCAGCCGGGTCGAACACCGCTCCAAGAACCGCCAGCGCCGCCAACACCCCGAACGTAAGATCCGTTAGCGCGCCGACCAGCGGCACCAACGCCACCGACACCCCGGACAAGATGTCGGAGGCGACCGCCATTCGACGTCGGCCAACGATGTCCACTGCGACGCCGGAGAACAAGAACGACAGCAGCAGCGGCACTGTGGTGATTGCCCCCATCGCTCCAGCCGCAGCCGCACTACCGGTCAGTTCCAGCACCAGCCAGGGAAACAACACCATCGAGATGCCGTTGCCCATGCCACTGACCGAGGTCGCGACCTCAAGCGCCACGAACGGACCCAGTGACCGCGGCACGGACTGAGCGACTGCTGACACTCCTCGATTATCCAGGCTTGCATCCCGGCTCGCGCCCTAATGAAGGGCGGTATTGCGCCGAGGGAGGGCGTCACGTAGATTTACTTGCATGGCGCAAGCAAATGGACCTTGTGGGTGGAACCCCGCCGATGCGGACGGAGCCGATCCCACTGTGGTGGGGGTAGCCGCACTGTTCAAGGTCCTGCGGTACGCACACATCTTGTCAATTCAAGATCCTGTCGAGCCGGCCGCTCTGCGAGTCCTAGCCACGCTCGCCGAGTTGGGACCATCGCGCGCGAGCACGGTGGCCGCGTCGCTCAACCTGAACCTGTCGACGGTCAGCCGCCACCTGACAGCGCTGGATGAACAGCGAATGATCCGCAAGTCGCGCGATCCAGGTGACGGGCGCGCCCGCCGGGTGGAACTCACCGATCATGGATCCGAGACCCTCAAAATCATGCTGACCAACCGGGCACAGGCCATCGCTCCGGTGCTCGACACCTGGCCACCCCGAGATAGGACCCAGTTGTTCGGCTTACTTGTGCGGCTGTCCGAAGATCTGCAGACCCATGCATGCCCGGACCACAGGCCCGCCGTCTTGGGCCTGCCGACCGGACGCACCCCAACCGACCACAACGGGCCAAGCCTGCCCGAACAAGGAGGACGACATTGAGCACGCCCGCCACGCAAGCCGGCGACGGCCAGGAAACCGGCGGGCGGCCCGATGACACCGAGGGCACCGGCACCACCGACATCGCAGCCGATAAGCAGACCCCGTTCAACGCCATCGACATCTCGCTGAACAAGCGTCGCCTGCGGCTGATTCTCGGCGCGCTGATGCTGACCTTGTTGCTGGCAGCCCTGGACCAGACCATCGTGTCGACCGCGCTGCCGACGATCACCAGCGAGTTCGGTGGCTTGGACGAGTTGTCCTGGGTGGTCACCGCCTACCTGCTGGCATCCACCGCCAGCCTGCCGATCTGGGGCAAGCTCTCGGATCTTTACGGCCGCAAGCTGATGCTGCAATCCGCCGTCGTTATCTTCGTCATCGGCTCGATCCTGGCGGGGCTGTCCCAGAACATGGGGCAGTTGATCCTCACCCGCGCCCTGCAGGGTCTAGGTGGCGGCGGCCTGATGGTGTTGGTGCTGGCTGTGATCGCCGACATCGTTCCGCCTCGCGAACGTGGCAAGTACACCGGACTGTTCGGTGCGGTATTCGGAGTGGCCAGCATCATCGGTCCACTTCTGGGGGGACTGTTCACCCAACACCTGTCCTGGCGCTGGGTGTTCTTCGTCAACGTTCCGCTGGGGATCGCGGCCTTCCTGATCCTGGGTTCGGTGTTGCACCTTCCCGTGCACAAACGTAAGCATTCCATCGACTGGCTGGGCGCGGTGTTCATGGTGATCAGCGTGGTCACCCTGTTGCTCGCGATGGTCTGGGGCGGACAGAAATACACCTGGGGATCACCACAGATCATCGGCCTGATAGTCGGTGGACTGGTGTTCCTGACGCTGTTCATCTGGCAGGAACTGCGCCACCCCGAACCGTTGGTGCCACTGGTGCTGTTCCGACTGTCCATCGTACGGGTGTCATCCATCATCGGGTTCGCCATCGGGTTCGCCTTGTTCGGCGCCATCGTCTACTTGTCGATCTTCATGCAGGTTGTCCGTGGCGCGACTCCGACCGAGGCCGGTCTGCAGTTGTTGCCACTGATGGCCGGGTTGCTGATCACCTCGATCGTCAGCGGTCGGCTGATCTCGCGGACCGGTCGTTACCGCATCTTCCCGATCATCGGCACTGCGACCGCCACCGTCGGCATGTACCTGTTGTCGACGGTCGGCGTGGACTCGCCCTACTGGTACTTCGCACTGTCAGCGTTCATCCTTGGCGTGGGGTTGGGCAATGTCATGCAGGTGCTGGTGATCGCGGTGCAGAACAGCGTCGACATCAAGTACATGGGTGCGGCTACCAGCACGGCGGCGTTCTTCCGCTCGATCGGCGGCTCGTTCGGAACCGCCTTCTTTGGCGCGGTCTGGGCCGCCTTCCTGGCCCGCGAGCTAGCGGCCGCGATCCCACCGGAGATCCTGGCCAAGATGCAGAGTTCTGGGGTGTCCATCGAGTCGTCGATGACCAACATCTCAGCCCTGCCACCGACGATTCACGCCGAGTTCATCGGAGCGTTCGCCTCGTCGATCAGCGACACCTTCCTGGTGGCAGTACCGGTCCTGTTCGCAGCATTCATCCTGTCGTGGTTCCTCAAGGAGTCCCCGCTGCGCACGCGCCACGACGTCGCCGAGAACATCGCCGACGACGCCGCCATGCCCCTGCCCACGGCGCTGGAGTAGCCCCCAGCGCCCGCCGCCGAAACGGCCGTTCGGGTGGGGAGTCGGTCAGTCGGTCAGGTCGAGCAGGGCGATGACCTGGTCGGCGGAGTCGGCGATGGGTGCAACGCCGTCTAGGCGCAGGTCGGGATGGGTGGGCCGCTCGTAGTCCTGGCCGACGCCGGACATATTCGGCAACTTGCCGGCAGCGCTCTTGGCGTACAGACCCTTGGGGTCACGCTCGATGCAGACCTGCAACGGTGTGTCCACGAACACCTCGACGAAGTCCCCCTCAACGAACCGGGAACGTGCATCACGTCGGTCGCTGCGGAACGGCGACACCAGGCACACCAGCACCACGATCCCGGCGTCCACCATTAGCCGTGCCACCTCGCTGACCCGGCGCACATTCTCGGCCCGGTCCTCCGGTGTGAACCCCAGGTCTTTGCACAACCCGCCACGGACGCTGTCGCCATCAAGTACGAACGTGCGGATTCCCAGACCGTGCAGCCTGCGTTCCACTTGGTTGGCGATCGAGGACTTGCCAGAACCGGACAACCCGGTGAACCAGACTGCGCGGCCAGCATGCCCAGCGAGCACCTCACGGGCCTGCCGGTCGACGGTGAAGTGGTGCTCGGAGACGTTCGCCGAGCGCCGCAGCGCGTACCGAGTCAGCCCCGCGGCCACGGTGTCGCCACTGACCCGATCGCACAAGATGAACCCACCGGTGTCCGAGCAGCGAGAATACGGATCCAACGAGATTGCCCGGTTCGTGGCGAATTCGATCCGACCGATGTCGTTCATCGCCAGCGCCCGCGCCGCCAACTGGGCTCCGGTGGTGACGTCGAGGCGATGCCGAATTGCCGTCACCGTTGCCGGCACCTCAGTCGGTCCGGTCCGCAAGAGATAGGACCGGCCGTGCGCCAACTCCTCGTCGCCCAGCCACACCACGTCCGCCGAGTACCGGTCGGCCGGTACCGGCACGTCTGTCGCGTCGGCCAGCACGTCGCCGCGGGTGATGTCCAGATCCCGGTCTAGTTCGACGGCCACACTGCTCCCGGCCACAGCCTGCTCAAGCTCCACGGAGGTGTCCCCCGACAGCGCCACTAACCGGGTGACGGTGGCGCCCTGACCCGAGCCTGACACGGCGAGCCGATCGTCCAGGCGGATCGTCCCCGAGGCCACAACCCCGCCGTAGCCCCGGAAGCCCGGTGCCCGAAGCACCGTCTGGACCGGCAGCCGCAGACCGAATTCGTCGTCAGATGTCACCTCAAGTCCGTCCAGAGCGGCCAGCAGGGTGGGGCCTTCGTACCACGGCAGATCGTCGCTGGGCTCGGTGACGTTGGCACCGGTCAAAGCGCTGACCGGGATGCACTGCACGCTCTGCACTCCGTGCCGGGTCGCCGACGCCCGGACCTCGTCGCTGATCGAATCGAAGATGCCCTGATCCCACCCGACCTGGTCGAGCTTGTTAACCGCCAACAGCACCTGACGTACCCCCATCAGCGCGCACACCGTCAGGTGTCTGTGAGTCTGCGGACGAGTACCCCGGTAGGCATCGGCCAGCAGAATCGCCACGTCCGCAGTGGAGGCGGCGACCGCCATGTTGCGGGTGTACTGCTCATGACCGGGGGCATCGGCAAAGATCACCCGCCGACCCGACGGCAGGTAGAGGTGCCGATAGGCAACGTCGATGGTGATGCCCTGGTCACGCTCGGCTTCCAAGCCATCCGTGACCAACGAGTAGTCGATCTCGCCAACCGGCACGATCGAGCCAGGTCGCCGAGTGTGACGGGCGGACTCGACGATGTCGATCGGCAAGCTGTTCGTGTTGGCCAACAACCGGCCGAGAAGCGTCGACTTGCCATCGTCCACCGACCCGCAGGTGACGACCCGAAACAGGACCTTCATCTAGAAGTACCCCTCTGTCTTCTTGCGCTCCATCGAACCCGCACCCACCCCGTCGATCATCCTGCCCGCTCGCTCGGAAATGTTGACGGCCTCAAGCTCGGCAATCAACTCGGCAACCGTGAAAGCATCGGTCTCGACTCCTCCTGTGAGCGGATAGCAGCCGAGCGTACGGAACCTGACGCTGCGCAGCACGGGTTCCTCACCGGGCTCTAGCGGTAGCCGATCGTCATCGACCATGATCGGAATCCCGTCCCGGTAGACGACTGGACGCGGCAACGAAAAGTACAGCGGGACGACCTGCAGAGCCTCTACCTCGATGTACCGCCACACGTCCAGTTCCGTCCAGTTCGAAATGGGGAAAGCCCGCATCGTCTGCCCGTCGACCAGGGACGAATTGACGGTCCGCCAGAACTCCGGTCGCTGCGATCGCGGCTCCCAGCGATGCCCTCGTTCGCGCAGCGAGAAGACCCGCTCCTTGGCCCGGGACTTCTCTTCATCGCGACGGGCCCCACCGATGGCCACATCGAAACCGCCAGCGTCCAGGGCCTCCCGCAGCGCGACAGTTTTCATGATCCGGGTGTATTCCTGGGTGCCGTGACTAAACGGCGAGACACCCTCCGAGCGCCCGGACTCGTTGGTCGCGACCCGCAGATCGAGTCCGAGCCGGTCGGCCGTGACATCACGGAAGTCGATCATCTCGCGGAATTTCCAGCCGGTGTCGATGTGCATCACCGGAAACGGGATCGGCCCAGGGTGAAAAGCTTTTCGGGCCAGGTGCAGCAGCACCGTTGAGTCCTTACCGATGCTGTACAACAGCACCGGACGGGTGAACGCGGCAGCGGCTTCACGGAACGCCCAAATCGCCTCCGCCTCCAGCTCGGACAACACCGACGCACCAGTCAGATTCAATCCCACCCGCGCAAGGCTACTGACTGAAACACCGAGCGCCCGCTAGGCGGGTCCGTACTGCCCCGCTGAGCTGTTTCCAAAACGCCAGAACAACCCACTACAGCGACGGAGGGTACTGCGGGTTGTTGTCCCGTGCCCATTCCTCACCCATCGTGTGGGCGATCTCGTACTGGCTGATGCCGGCCCGCTTGGCGGCCCGGGTCACGGTGGCAGCTCGTTCCTTCGCCGCCCGGAGCGCGGCGACCGCCTGCTTGTACTCGGCCGCGGCAGCCGCCAATTCCAGTTCTGCAAGTTGTCGGGCCTCGTTGGTCATGTAGACATCGTGCCAACCCAAGCGCCCTGTGTCATCACGATCGCCCATCAGGGGAAGCAATCTGGTCCACCACGTACTCGGCGGCGGCCAAGCTCGACGTCCACGCCGGGGACACCGCGTTCAGAACATGCGTGGACGCAGCATCGCCGCGCACCACGAAGTCCATCTCCAGCCGACCTGTCGCCAGTTCGATCAGCTGCGCCCGAACCCCGGGTCGGCCACGAGTCCGGAAGTCCCGCTGGTCGACCGACGGGACAAGGGCTCGGCACTGCTCGACCAGCAGCCGACGGTTGTACTTGGGAACCTCCGAGCGAACCAATGCTGCGGCATCATGATGGTCACTGCGCAGGAAAGTCGGGTACAGCTTGGCGATCTGCGTCGATTCCGTCAGCGAGAATCCCGGGTACCGCCCGTAGTCCTCCCTGCGCATCGCCGGGATAGCGGTCGGACCGAGCTTGCTGCCACCGTCAGCGGTGACCGTCAGGTGGACCCCGAGGAACGGATTGCGTGGGTCGGGCACCGGGTAGACATGGCGCCTCAGTCGACCTTTAGGCCAGGAGCTGTACCAGTAGAGGCCTTTGAACGGCAGCACCGCGTAGTCGTCGCAGAAACCGAATAGGGCTGCGATCCTGTCGGCATACAGACCGGCGGCGTTGACAACATGTCCGGCATGCCAACGCCCTGTCGTGGTCTGCAGTCCGCCCTCAAAGCGGCCCACCACCTGCGCATCGGTCACCAGTTCCCCGCCACGTCGCCTCAGCTCCGCGGCCATCGCCCGAGTCACGGCCACCGGATCGGCGACCGCTGTCGTCGGCGACCACAGGGCGCGTTCACAGGTTCTCGCCAGCGGTTCCAACTCGGCCAGTTGCGCCTCATCGATGTGCTCTAGTTCCACGCCGTTGGCGACGCCCCGCTGGTACAGCCGGTCAAGGTCGGGGAGCTGGTCAGGCGAGGTGGCGACCACCACCTTGCCGCAGCTACGCACCTCGACTGCGTGCTCCGCGCAAAACTGCTTCAACAACTCGTTGCCGCGACGCGTGAGTCGGGCCTTCAGGGAATCGGGGGAGTAGTAGAAGCCCGCATGCAGGACTCCGCTGTTGCGCCCACTGGCGTGCAGCGCGACTCGATCCTCCTTATCCAGAACCACCACGCTGGCATCGGCAAACCGCGCTCGCAACTCATTCGCAATGCTCAATCCAACGATGCCAGCACCGACGACGACGAAGTCTGCCCCGCTTTTCACCACCGGCCACCCGAGTTGGCGCCACCGCCACCGCCACC
>JBAXOQ010000127.1:0-11108 GCA_037133175.1 Actinomycetes bacterium | reverse complement strand
AGCCCTCGAACTCCTCGGACTCACACCCAAACGACTTTGACGCTGACCCTGGGCGGGGACCAGCCCATGGCGAATGATCGCCTGCACGTCCCCGGGGAACTGCGCCAGCTGCTGTGTTGGGCTGGACACCAACGTGACCTGGTTGAGGGCTGAGAACAGGCTCGTCGTGGGGCTGAGCAGACCTGATCCGGTCCACCCGATGAACTCCGGTTTGAACCACCGGACCCATTCGTCGGAGTCGGGAGTAGATGGGGTGGCCACGGACAGATACCGGACGCCGATTCGGTCGCAGCGCGGTACACCTTCGTGCGAGAGGACGGCGAGCAAGCTGCGAAATCGCTGGAGGACCTCGGCAAACGCCAAGTATTCCGCGCCGATGGAAAGGCTCGCCGAGTCCGGCGCCAGGAGCAGTTCGTAGCCCTGTTCACCGGTGAAGCGCACGCGGGGGAGGTGGTGCTTGTCACTGCTCACTGAACGATAGGTCAGGCCGGCGTTTACGCCGCATGAATAATGCAACGGCTCCGTACTCGGCACCTGCCACCGCTGCCGGAGTGGTGTGACACACGTCCTGAAGTCTCCCCAGTTTACTGGTCCACATGCCATTCTCGAGCTGTCTCGAAGCGTGGGTCGGTGTACCCGTGGAGTCCGCGTAGATCGCGATCACCTCGTGACCTTCCACAAGATCACCACTGTCGCAGCGGCGGAATCCGTGCCATTCGAATGCCCGAACGTAGCTGTCAAGCGTCAGTTGACGCGGGACGTCCTTCGGCCAGTAGAAGCCTCCCAAAGCGGACTCGCCGTCGGGCGGTACTGGCTCCCACCACCGCGTTGCGTCACCCGCTGCCCACGCGATGCAGTTGTAGCGCTGGTCCTTGGGACTTGTGACGATGTATCCGTCGGCCGCGATGTGTTCGAAAAGGTGCTCGATCTCAGAAGTCATCGTGGCTGATGATTCCCTCATGGACTGCCCACATCCGCCAGGTTCGAGCGGCCTCCTCAATGGTCTCAACCCCCGCGGCGATGTCTTGGCCAACGATCGCCACCAAAGCCCAGAGCCAGTCCATCGGATTCTCCTTCGAATCCCTAAGCAGCAGCGGGAGGGCTTGTGGACCCAGCCCAATGATCTTCTGGTAAGTCAGATGGGTGTAGCTGTCCCACGCCCGCGCGCCACCACAGGTGGCGCTGCGCCACTGGTGGGCGAGGGCGACAAACTGACGTGACACGCCCTCATCTGAATGGCGTCGTCCGGCCTGGCGCGACTCGGCGACGTTTTGGACAAGTGGTGGCGAGTAGTATTTCCGGTTTCCTGGCCCCTTCGGATCCCAGGACATCGTCACGATTGTCAGGTTCGACCGCCTCGGCCGCCGGTCGACGCGGTGTGCTTGCTCCCAGCGCGACTCCGGGTGCAGCGCCATCGCTACTCGCCCGCCGACTCGTCGTCGACCCGGAATTCCACCAGCTCCAGTCTATTGAGAAGGCCGTGCAACTCGGCTTCCTTCCCTCGGGCTCGTTGGATTGCTTCGCCGAGCGTATTCAAGTCGGCGGAAGACAACGTGAAGGTTGACGTTCGAAACTTCCCGTCGGTGTAGTACTCGATCTTCATGGTGTGAGCGATAAGCGCACCGGCGGGCTTCTCAACCCCATCCTTGGCGAACACGGGACGAATGTCGCTGAGGAACCGAGCATTGCTGAATGCACGACCGAACTCACTTGCCACATCAATAGCGCGAACGAAGCCTGCGACTGCTGGCTCGTTCAGGAGTGCGCAAACATCCGCAACAAAGCTCTCAACTTGTCCTTCGGGCAGACGGACGTCTTCGGACCGCGCGACGGAGGTGACTACCTCGGGTAGGTCGTAGTCGTTCGAAGCGGCGAACGTGCTTAGCGAGAGTAGGTGTGCGACTAGCGCTCTAACCTCATCGTCACTGAGCCCGGGTGCACCTTCGTGCAAAGTTCTTCGCATGCCGGACATCGAGGTAATCGGATCAACCCTCGCGAGATGATTGAGCAGCATAGTTCGTTCTTCGACGCGCAGCGATGCGAATTTGATGAGAATTGGGACCGCAGAAGGTGGTACCCGCACTGAGACTTTCTGCGTCACGGAATCAGACTCCTCGGTTGCATTTGGCTAGTTGTCAGCTGAGGACATCCTTGCACCCACAAGCTCCCGAGCTGCCCCACAGCGAGCAAGGGAAACACTACGCGGTTTGAAGACGGGCCCCACGCAGTCGTCCACAGGCCAGCCGCCGTGCAGCCACGGGTTGGTCGCCGTCCCTACGAGGGCGGTGCCGGCGGCCCAGCGTCCCACGAGCTGGTGGGTGTACTCCGCCAGACCCGTCCACGGAACGGTGGCAGGTTCGCCGGAGATTCCTGTCATTGACATCAACCACCGGCAAGAAACGCGCGCGCGGCTGCCAAGACTTCTCGGAACTGGTCGTTGGCGAGAGCTTCAGCTGGAGAAGTGTCGTCGAGTTGGGGATTCATCCCCATGAACCATGCTCGAATTGTGGCGTCGGCGTCGTCTCCCTTGAGCATTTCGAAGACCTGGTATGCGGTTCGAAGGCGCTGCTGTTCCTGGAGGTTCGTCGGTCCTGTCTGTTCTTTGACCCAGCGGTCGATCGATCTGGTTGTCGTTCCGACCGTCAGGGCCAGCAGTTTGGGCCCCAGCCTGTCCTTGAGCGATGAGACGATGTCGGTGAGTGCAAGTTGCGTCGCGGTGATGTGAGCTTGAGTGATTCTGCGGGTCTGGTTCGTCATGATCGGATCACGCGTCCCTTCCTACCGGAGATGGGGGTTGGATGCAGAGCATTTCTTCCATATGTCTCAACAATATCTCAAGTTTAGCGAAGTATGCTCCCGAGTTTCCCCCCGAAAGGGTGAGCGAAGCCCGAAATTGCTTCCCTTCCAAGGCCACTACCGATACGGCCGGAACGCCTGCATCCTTCGCTGATTCCGCAAATCGGCGCAGGTCGAGCAACTCCCGAAACGTCGCCCCGGCCCGACACAAGCCGTGGCCAGGGCGCCCCGGGCACGCGGGCTTGCAGCCGCCGATCCCGCTGGCCTCGCCGGTCAGCGTCCGCCGACCGGCCATGGGACAACGACCGACGACTCCCGCCACCCGTCCACTGCGGGCTCGGGCGCTCGGCGCGAGGCAAAGCACGGGTCAAGCAGAGGAAGGCACATCGTTCGTCTTCCGGCGCCTGTGGATTCTGGATTGTTGCGACACTGGGGTGAAGCTGCGCAGTTGGGGACCCCCGTCAGGTTCGAATGAACGATCTGCAGACGGCAATGGTCGTAGGCACCGGCAGCACCAGTCGCTCCGATGCTGCCAGCAACGGCGCGCAACCGCGAGAACATCCTGCGCATCAGCGCCAGCCCGCCGCCGAGTGCGAAGCCGAACGGTTCGGCCGTCTGCCCGATGAGCTGTGCCACCTGGCGCTGGAAGGGCGTCAGCACTCACACCATGGCTGTACTGCCTACGCCATCCAGCGTCGTCTCCCCTGATCTCTGGCCAGAGATCGAGAGCAACATCGAACAACCGATCGGCGAGCCCTTCTGCTGGCAGATTGAGGATCGTCAGAGTCGGTCGGTGTTCGCAGGCAATTTTGACCCTGCTGGTGGGAGTGTGGGCTGGCTGATCGTTCACCCGTGTTGGGGAGCGCCGCGACGGACCGGACCTGTTCCTGGCAACCGCTGAGCGCGCGAGCGAAATGCGAGAGGGGTTCGACGTAGCCGCCCGCACCATCTATCACCAGCTTTCGAACCCTGCGTAGAAGAACACAGCTTGGCTTCGTTCCGGAGCACTCTTGGGTGGGTTGCGTGGTTGAAACCAGCGGACCAGCATCTGTTCGTTCGCGGGTTCGCACAGACGGCGGCTGCCGCTGGCGCCACTTGAGTGCTTCACCCCCTCAAACAGCTACTCAATTCGTGGCAGAAGTCGGCGTTGATCCAGCATCACCCGTATTTGCTGGCAGCCCTCACGGAGGATCGCGGCCGCGACGCGCCGACTCCGGCACGCCGCCCCAAAACTGAGTCGTGAGCGACACCGCCCCACCCGCACGACGTCCGATGCGACCGGGGTCCTACCACGTCCTGACCCGCTCCCCGAAGGTTGAAGCGCAATGGAACCAGTTCTGCAACTAAAGCGGCGGGGCAAGGTCAATGCGTCTATGGCCAGCTTGCGAATGAGCCAGATCACGACGATGGGGACCGGCAGCAGCCACTGACAGGCAGCGTTGGGTCCGGCACATTTGACGCCATTACGTACCCGCGCTGGCAGATCGACGTAACCAGCGGCGGCCGTGTCGGGTGCCGCATCGGCAGAACCCCGCTGGGTTCCGGACAAAGGCGCCGAGCTGGCTGCGTCATCATGGATCGAGTTCATCTGGGCCATTCCAACCAGACCAAGGAGAAGCCGGGCAGCAGACGACGGCCTGGACGCAATTAGCGGACGCCCTCCACCTCGCCCGCGAGCGCCTGCAAGCACTCGACACCGAACAGCCACCCACAAACAAGAACGGCAAAGAAACCACCTGCAGAATCATCCGAGCAGTGCCAACGCCAACGCCTTGACCACGCCCAATCACCACCGACCAGCGCAAACACCGCTATCCAGTGGATTTGTTCAGTGCAGCGCGTTCCACTTGCGGCGATGCAGCCAGCCTCTGCCCGGCCGCGGTGGCGGTGGCGGCTGGTTCGCCAGCTGAGCAGCCCAACCAGCCAGGTGCGGCGCAACCATCCCCGCAAAGCTAGGGCCGTGTCGACGTTGACCAGGGTGCCGAGCGAAGCGCCAGAGTGAATGTTTGAGGGGACCTTGAGGGCACGTCCGTTCCACATACGGAAACACGGGGACCGAGTTCCGTGGGTGGACGAGTGGGTGTTGCGGTTCGTGATTGGCTCGGGCAGGCCGGACTGACGGCCGCCGAGGTCGCGCGGAGCGCCGGCGTGTCCTGCTCAACGATGCACCGTGTCCTCGGCCAGCAGGTCGACCCGTCGGTGGGAACTGTTCGGCAGGTGGCGCTCGCGTGCGGCGTCGAGCTGGAGCTTACGACTCGGCACACGAGCGATCCTTACGCGTGCGCCGCGGCGCGAGCATTGTTCGAAGGCGGTCGTCAGCCGCCGACGGACCCGAGGTGTCTGCGTGGCGCGATCGGTTGATCCGATTCTCGGGTGAGGGCGATCTGTTGTCCATGGTGACGAACGCTGGCGTTCTCCAGACGCATCGCTAGGTCAGGGCAGCGTTGGCTGTCATCGAAGCTGAGCCAGAGCTGTTCTGCGGCGCGTTCGACAAGGGGTTCATCCGCGATGCAGCCCCGATCCAGTCATTGTTGACGGCATTGCCCGAGGAGGCGCAGTCGACGACGATGCTCTGAAGGAGGCTCTCTCGTGGTGAACGACGGCACGAAGTGGGCGCGCGGCTCAGGGGAGTACGCGAAGCGCGCTGACGGCGAGCAGATTGCACCGTCCGTACCCAGTGCGACAGCGGTGACGGCACGGTAGGCAACGGCGCCGCGTCAGCGTCGCTGACCGGCGGTGACGATGTGGGCAGGCGGCTAGACGATGCTCAGGGTGGGTCCCACCGCGCAGTCCCAGCAGTCCTGCTCGCGCCGATCCGACATTTCCGAGCATGCACGGGTGTCGAATCTCACCGAGACAACCGTTGCATGTTTGCTACACTTCTTGCGGGGAGAGGACGGGTGGCATGGCACGCATACGCAGTGTGTTCTGGGATGACCTCGAGAAGGACCTTCAAAGCGACGAGGAGCGGGAGGCATTTGCCCGCGAGTCTGCACAGATCCAGACCGTTGACAGGATCATCAATGCGTTGAATGACGCGATTGAGGAGTCTGGCATATCCAAAGCCGAACTTGCCAGGAGGCTGCACACCGATCCGGCCAGCCTGAGAAGGTTGCTGACATCGAGTCAAAACCCGACCATCCGCACGCTCGTTCCCGTGGCGGCGGAATTGGGACTGGAAATCACCGTCGTCCGAGTCAAGAAACGTGCTGCCGGAACGGGCGGGCGTCGATCAAGCGATCGATCTCGGATTGCGGCTGAGGTACTCAGCACCGAGTGTCAGGACTCGGTCGTAGTCAGCCCCTGACAATTGGGTCCGGAAGGGCTTGTCCAGACCACAGATGACTGTCAGCAGCGGAGCGTCAGAGTTGAGCGCGTCATAGTCGAGCAAGCAGAAGAGCCGATAGTGGTGTCGCTTGGGGCCGTCGATCCGGACTTCGTACCAGCCGGCCATGATGCCGTGCATCGCTTCCCAGTACCCGCCACCGGCAAACCGGTGCGGAGGCGCTGCCGCCACCGCGACCAGTACCACGTTGATTTTGTGGCGAACCGAAATCGGGCAGGTCTCTTGGACGAAATCGCGCCCTGGAATCGACTGCGAGGCGTCATCATCACGGTGGCGTTTGAAGTAGACGATGTCATGCACGTCTTGAATCGATGGGCGAGTCCGAGCCGGAGACTCTGCCTTCGTCTTGGGTTTCTTCGGTCTTCGACTCGGTCGGCGTTCAGGACTCATGATGGTTTCGCACTAGCTTTCATCACACACGAGGGCACGGATCTGCGCGAGTTTCTCGCCGGCATCCTCGTTTGCCACCCGCCGTATCCAGGCGTCCCCGTGCCGACTCGGGCGCTCGATTGCCGCGACAATCTTTCCCACGGGCGACCCCTGCTTGTAGATGCGGACGGCTTGCGTTTGGCTGAGTTCCGCGTTGGTCTCATAGTCCAGGATTGTGGCCGGAAAGGCGCCGAGTCCCTCACCAGCGAGCTTGTTCCGAATCTCGTCCAGGACGTAGCGGCCCAGTTTGCCGTAGCCGGCAGCGGCACGCAGCTCTCCCAGCGTGACCTCTGCCAGCCCTTGCTGCGCTTCAATCTTGGCCTTCAACGAAGCCCACGGGTCAGGTGTTCCCTTGGCGGTCATGGTACCTCCTCCAATTATTTCTTCAGCTATAACAGTATCATAAAACTTATTCCACCAGCTATATTCCACAATCAATCTCGTTCGTGCTCGTCTATACACGCACCTGCGATCCTTCCGCCGTGGAGTTCTGCTCATGATGCTGGCGCCGAAATCGCAGCGGGCAGGCGCTTGGAGCGCGGCGGCAGCACATGCATCGAGCAGCCCCTGGCCATGTTCAACCCGTGACAACCACGGGAAAGAAATGCCGTGAACACCGAGAGGCGATGACTACCCACGTCCCCGGTCACCGTGGAATCTGGCGCTCGGCGGGGAGCAACCTCGCGCGGCACCAACGCGACCGTGCTGGACGACATGAGGCGAGCTGAGCGACCGGTTCGGGGTCCGTTGGGTGCTCAACGTGAGCGGGTGAGGGTGGCACGACAACGATCACGCCCTATTTATGGTTCGACGGCAGGGAGGAAGAGGCCATCGGGTTCTACTCCTCGCTGTTCCCGGACGCGGAGTTGCTGTCAGCGCCGCGGTGTCCGGAGGGAGCGCAGGGGCCGGCCGTGTCGCTGTGCGCGGGAACCCGCGGCCAGGATGAGACCGATCGGCTAAGGGACGTGGTAGTCGAAGGCGGGGAGCCGAGCCAGTGCGGGTGGCTGACCGACAAGTTCGGCCCATCGCGGCGCATCGTGCCGGCGGAGCTCGGCGAGTTGATGAGCGGCCCGGCCCCGGAGCGTTCCCAGCGGGTGATGCAGGCGATGCTGGGGATGAGCCGGATCGACGTTGCGGAGTTGCTGGAGGCTGACAGCACCTGGTGACGCATGTAAAGTTGCCGATCCTGGCCGGGCATGTGCTGATGGGTACCGACGCCCCGGAACTCGTTCGGGTCACGAGAACGTTCGGCAACGCCTCCCACATCAACCCCGAGCCAATACGTGAATGCCCCGCTCCGGTTGCGTATTTCGGGGCGACGCAACTGCTGCGACGGGGCCAGAGTACGTTGCGGCGCTGCGGTTGCGGGACCGGCAAATCGTGCCGCGGCTCGCGCAAGCCGCCGGGGTTGTCGCCAGACCCCGCGGAAGCGGGCGCCGCGTTTCGGGTAGACGTGTCACATGACATGACAAACTGAGCGCGAGATTCGCGATCGGGCCGGCCTTGCCGGCGGTCAACCACAGGAGGTTTGCCAATGAAGGCTGTCATTTTGGCGGGCGGGCGTGGGACTCGGTTGTCCGAGGAGGCTGGGTTGCGTCCCAAAACCCTGGTCGAGATCGGCGGGCGGCCGATTCTGTGGCACATCATGTCGATCTACTCCCAGTTCGGGGTGAACGACTTCATCGTGTGCTGCGGCTACAAAGGCCACATGATCAGGGACTACTTCCTGCAGTACTACGCGAACACCGCTGACCTGACGGTTGATCTGGGCACTAATTCGGTGCAGTACCACCACGTTCCCGCCGAACCGTGGCGGATCACGATGGTCGACACCGGGCTCGACACCCAGACCGGCGGACGGCTGCGCCGGATCCGGGACTACGTCGGCGACGACACGTTCATGATGACCTACGGCGACGCCGTCGCCGATGTGGACATCGACGCTTTGCTGGCATTCCACGCGCAGCATAAGACGTGGGCGACGGTGACCGCCGTGGTCCCGCGCGGTCGCTTTGGTGCGCTGGAGGTCGACGACTGGCAAGTCGTTGAGTTCCGGGAGAAACCGGCCGGTGACAAGCAGTTGATCAACGGCGGGTTCTTTGTGCTTGAGCCAGCGGTGTTCGACTTGATCGAAGGTGATCAGACGTTGTGGGAGCTCGAACCGCTGGAATCGCTGGCAGATCAGGGCCAGTTGTCAGCGTTTGAGCACCATGGCTATTGGCAGTGCATGGACACGCTGCGCGATCGCGACGAACTTGAGAAACACGTAGAGACGGGCGCGCCCTGGCTGAAGGGCTAGTTGCTCGCAGGGAGGCTGGTCTCAGAGGGGACTCGCATACAGCGAGAGGGACAACGAGCCGTCGCCTGAGCGCTCGCGGTAGGTGCTGATCTGGTCCTCGGCCAAGTCCGCGGCGGCCGCACCGTTACGAACGCCGACTTCCCAGTCCACCGTCCACTCGACCGCTTCGCGGGCGGTCAGGGCAGGCTTCCAGCCGAGCTGGTAGCGGGCTTTTGATGCGTCCAGGGTGAGCATGGCTGCTTCGTGAGGATGCGGTCCGTCGGAAGTCTGAACCGAACCCTTGCCCCAGCGCTGCACCGCACAATCGGCGACGTCTCCGACGGTCATCCGGTCGGCGGGGTCAGGCCCGAGGTTCCAGGAGTCGAAGTCGCCCGGCGTCGGCTGGTTCAGCACGGCGAGGTACCCGCTGGTCACGTCGAGCACGTGCTGCCACGGTCGCACCGCGCCGGGGTAGCGCAGAACCACCGGCCGGTCGTGGTCGATCGCTCGCAAGACGTCCGGCAGCAGCCGGTCCAGGCAGCGGTCACCACCGCCGATGACGTTCCCGGCACGGGCGGTGGCAAACGCCTGACCGAATGCGCCGAATGATCTGGTCCAACTCTCGGTCAGGATCTCGGCCATCGCTTTGGACGCGCTGTACGGGTCATGACCGCCAAGCGTAGCGTCCTCGGCGTAGCCAACGGTCGTACCCACGTTGCGGTACACCTTGTCGCTGGTGATGATCAGCACTCGTGGGATCCCGGCCTCCGATGCTGCCTCCAACACACTGAGGGTGCCCATCACGTTGACATCGAACGTCTCGCGCGGCTCGCGGTAGCTCTGCCTGACCAGCGGTTGCGCCGCCATATGCACCAGCGCATCTGGCTGCGCTCGCTCGATCGCCCGGGCAAGCGCGGCATCGTTCCTGACATCGGCGATGGTGTGGCCGGCCAGCATCGCACGGACGCCAGCCGTCTCGAAGAAACCGCCGCTAATGGGCTCCAAGGCGTAGCCATGGACATCGACTCCGCGCTGTGCCGAGCAGAAAGCGAACCAGGAACCCTTGAAACCAGTGTGTCCGGTCAGGAAGAGTCTCAATGGATGCCCCTCAGATGTGATTCGGCTTGAGTAGTCCCGCCGTCCCACCATTATCGCAGTGCTCCGTGATCAGGTTGGTTTGGCGCAGGAATACGGCGCCGGAAGGTCCGCATCGCTAGCTGAGCTACGATTCAACAGTTCGATCAGCTGAATGCGCAACGGTGGGCGGCTCGCTGCTTTGGCAGGGCAGTTCGAGAGTGGGGCTTATGGTGCAGGGGGCAAGAGGCGAGACGGCTGCCGACCTGCTGCGCCGCAAGATTCTGGCCGATGTGGCGGAGTTCGGCGCGCAGGCAACGGTCCCGCGCGAGTTCGTCGCGGGCCAGACCCCGGTTCCAGTCTCGAGCAAGGTGCTCGACTCGGCGGATTTCGTCGCCCTGGTCGATGCCAGCCTGGACGGTTGGTTGACTGCCGGGCGCCACACAACCGTGTTTGAGCGGAACCTGGCGCGGTTCGTTGGAGTCCGGCGCCCGGCGTTGATGGTTAACAGCGGTTCTAGTGCGAACCTGGTGGCGCTGTCGGCGCTGACCAGCGCCAAGCTTGGCAAGCGGGCGTTGAAGCCTGGCGATGAGGTTTTGACCGTGGCGATGGGGTTCCCGACGACCTTCAACCCGATCATCCAGAACGGCCTGCGCCCAGTCGTGGTCGATGTCGAACTCGGGACGTACGACGCGATCGGGGCTCGTCTGGAAGAAGCCATCGGTCCGAAGACGCGGGCCATCATGATGGCCCACACTCTCGGGAATCCGTTCGATCTGGGCCTCGTCACCGCATTGGCGAAGGAGCACAAGCTGTGGTTGATCGAGGACGCCTGCGATGCGCTGGGCTCAGAGTACGACGGCAAGCGCGTCGGCAGCTTCGGGGATGTCTCGACCTACAGCTTCTATCCCGCTCACCACATCACCACCGGCGAAGGCGGTGCCGTGCTGGCACGTTCGCCGCTGGTGCGTCGGCAGGCCGAGTCGTTCCGGGACTGGGGCCGGGACTGCTACTGCGCCCCCGGGCAGGACAACACCTGCGAGAAGCGCTTCGAATGGCAACTTGGGGATTTGCCGGCCGGGTATGACCACAAGTACACCTACGGTCACATCGGTTACAACCTCAAGGCCACCGATATGCAAGCCGCCATCGGGGTCTCGCAACTGGCGAAGGTCGAGGGCTTCA
>JBAXOQ010000126.1:0-11182 GCA_037133175.1 Actinomycetes bacterium | reverse complement strand
GTCGTAGACGGCGACGATGTTCGGGTGGTTCAGGGAGGCCGCGGATTGAGCTTCTCGCCGGAATCGTGATTGGAAGACCGGGTCCTTGGCTAGGTCGGGGCGCAGAATCTTGACCGCGACCCGCCGTCCCAGGCGCAGATCGCGGCCCTCCAGAACCTCAGCCATACCTCCACGGCCCAGGGGCTCCCCGAGCTCGTACCGGTCACCGAGTCGGCGCGTTTCGCTCACGACTCCTCCTTCTAGTGTTGCCCAATCATTGCGTGCTCTGGTCGTTCTGCCGGTCATTGACGGCCGTGTTGGCCGTCGCCGGAGGTGACGCTGTACCTCCGCTGGCCCCGACATCGGGCCAACGCCCCCTATTGCGCGTTCAGCACTGCCTCGATGACGGCCCGGGCGATCGGCGCCGCCAGTGTGTTGCCGCTGACCTCCGCGCCACCACCTGCATTCTCCACGGTCACCGCCACGGCGACCCTGGGTGCGTCGGCGGGTGCGACTGCGACGAACCAGGCCACGGCCGGTCTGTCAGCACTAGTTTCCGCTGTCCCGGTCTTGCCGCCGACCAGCACCCCAGGTATCTGGGCATTTGAGCCGGTTCCGGAATTGACGACCGCCACCATCATGTTCATCTCGGCTGCGGCGTTTTCCGGACTCAGGGCGGTGGCGAACGCCGACGGTTGGGCGGTGCGCACGATCTGTAGGTCCGCTCCCCGGATGTCCTTGACCAGGTACGGATTCATGGTCACACCCGTGTTGCCGATTGCCGCAGCCACCATCGCCATCTGCAGCGATGTGGCCGTGACGCTGAACTGGCCGATCGCACTCATCGCCGTCTGGGGGGCATCCATACCGGTCGGGTAGCGACTGGTGGCCGCCCGCATCGGGACTGTGAAACTGTTGTTGAATCCGAACTTCTCGGCCTGGGTGCGGATTGCATCCGAGCCCAGTTGGTTGCCGAGCCAGGCAAACGCGCTGTTGCACGACACCGCCAGGGCCCGGGTCAGGGTCAGCTTGCCGCCGGGCTCGCAGGCGGAGCCCTGCCAGTTCCTGAGCTTCTTGGTCGACAGCGGCAACTGGTAGGTCGCTGGGCCGGGCACGATGGTCTCGGGATTGAACTGTCCCGAGGACAGAGCGGCGGCAGCGGTCACCAGTTTGAAGGTCGATCCCGGTGGGTTGGTCGAGACCAGTGGGCGGTTGAGCAATGGTTTGGCCGGGTCCGCCTCCAGCCGTTCGTACTCCTTCTGGGAAGCAGCCAGGTCGTGGGTGGCGAGTTTGTTCGGGTCGAACGACGGCGTCGAGACCAGTGCGAGGATCGCCCCCGTGCTGGGCTCGATGGCCGTCACCGAGCCGATCTTGCCGCTCATGCCGGAGTAGGCGGCCTGCTGGGCGGCGGCGTTCAGCGTCAGTGATACCGCGCCACCCTTGACGTCATTGCCCGACAGCAGTTGCTGGATCCGATCGACGAAGAACAGGTCGCTGGTGCCGGCCAGGACGGAGTTCTCGGTCCGCTCGATGCCGGTGGCGCCGTACAACGCCGAGTAGAAGCCAGTGGCAGGGGCGAACAGGGGGCCGTTTTGGTAGGTCCGCAGGTACTTGTACTGGTCCGCCGTCGGGATCGAACGGGCGACCGGGTCGCTGCCGACCAGGATCGGCCCGCGTTCGCGGTCGTACTCATCGAGGATGGTGCGCTGGTTGCCGGGCTTGTTCCGGATGTCGCTGGCCAGGATCACCTGCTGGAAGTTGATATTTATCAGCAGCGCCACCAACAGGATCGCTAGCAGGGCTGCCGTGCGGCGAATCGCGTTGTTCATCGCGCCTCACCTGGGGTTGTCTCTGTGCCAGCCGGCAGCGGTCGTCGGGCCTGGTCAGACACACGCATGATCAAAGCGATGATCATCCAGTTGGCGATCAGGGCGGAGCCGCCGTAGGACAGGAACGGAGTGGTCAGCCCGGTCAGCGGGATGAGTCGGGTGACCCCACCAATGACGACGAACAACTGCAGGGCCATCACCACCGCGAAACCAACCGTCATCAGCTTGCCGAACGGGTCGCGGCAGGCGATCGAGGTGCGGAGCATGCGCTCGACGATGATCGCGTAGATCAACAGGATCGCCATGAAACCGGTTGTGCCGAGTTCCTCGCCGAGGGCAGCGGAAATGAAGTCGGTGTTGGCGAACGGTACGAATTGCGGGTAGCCCTGACCCCAGCCGGTCCCGAAGATGCCGCCGTTGGCCAGGCCGAACAAAGACTGGGCGATCTGGTATCCCTGGTCGGAGGCATAGTCCCACGTGTTGAGCCACACCTCGACCCGCAGCCTGACGTGACCGAACAGGTAGTAGCCGGCGACTGCGCCGAAGATGAACAGCGCACCGCCGATGATCAACCAACTGCGCCGCTGGGTGGCGATGTAGAGCAGTGAGACGAAGAGCCCGAAGAACATCAGCGCGGTGCCGAGATCTCGCTGGAACACCAGCACCGCCAGGCTGATCAGCCAGGCCACCAGGATTGGGCCCAGGTCGCGAGCCCGGGGGATTCCAAGTCCCAGGACCTTGCGTCGAACCAGCGCCAGCGAATCCCGAGTCCGAACCAGGTAACCCGCGAAGAAGATGGTCAGCGCGATCTTGGCTAGCTCTGAGGGTTGGAACGACAGTGGACCGAATCGTACCCACAAGGTGGCACCATTGACGGTCGTTCCGATGATCGGAACTAGCGGCAACAGCAGCAACACGACGCCGGCGACCATCGCGGTGTAGGTGAACCGTTGCAGCTTGCGGTGATCCTGAACAACGACCAGCACGACGGCGAACAGCACCACCGCTAGCAACGTCCACGTCAGTTGCGAGACGACATCCGGGGTCGGGTTCGGCAGGTCATTGCGGGTTGCCCGGACGTCGGCCGCCAGATCGAGGCGGTGGATCATCGCCAACCCGATCATGTTCAGCAGGGCGGCGCTTGGCAACAGAATCGGATCCGCGTACGGGACCAGGAAACGGACGACCGCGTGGGCGCCACCGAGCAGCACCACGAAGCACAGTCCGACGTACCAGAAGTTCGCTGGCAATTGGCCCAAGATGGCCAGGTCAACATTCGCGTAGGCGCACATCCCGATAACGATCGCGATGACCAGCAGCAGCAACTCCATGTTGCGCCGGGGTCGGGCCGCGACCAGGGTTGTCTCCGCGCCGCGGGTGGCGGCGGGCGCTGCAGTCGGTGCGCTCATGGACGGGCGCTCGCGGTCTTACCAGGGTTCGCGGCCTTGCCGGTGGGCGGTGTGGCGGTGGTCGCCGGTGCCCCGCCCTGGACCGCCGGGTTCTGCGGGCATCCCAGTGGAATCGGTTTGACCTGGCATTTCGCGGCCTCGGTTTCCAACGTTGCCAGCACCTTGCGGGCCTCGTCCAGGCTCTTGGTGGTGATGTCCTGTTTCACTTGCTCCTGGTAATAGACGGGCAGTTGGGCTACTTGGGTGGCGCTGGTCTGGATGGCCGCGGAGAATCCGTGCGGGCCGGGGCCACCGGGGATGCCCTGGTAGATCCCGATCTGGCCGTTCACATCGCCGACGTAGTACTGGCTGTGTGCCCAGGACCAGAACCCGATCAGGCCGGCGAGCAGCAGGACCAGCAGGGCGATGATGACGACCAGCCAGCGACCCCGTCGCCGCTGCTTGCCGGTCGGGGGTTCGCTGGCAGGGGTTTCGGGCGGCGTTACCGGTGCCGAAGTCGGGTCGTGGTCAGGGTCCGGTTGGAAGTCCAGCGGGAACTCGATGCCCGGCAACTGGGCGCGGTTCCGCAATTCCGCGGCGGCACCCACAACGACCGGTGAGGGGTTTGGGGACGCAGCGTTGATGACCTTTTCGGAGGGGTCGGCCACCAGGTCGGCGATGACGCAGGTGACGTTGTCGGGGGCACCAGCCTCCAGCGCTTTCTCGACCAGGCTGGTCACCGTCCCAGTCGGGTCGCCGACTGACATCAGCTGCTGCAGTTGCTCGTCGGACAGCACGCCGTGCAGACCATCGGTGCACAGCAGGAACCGATCTCCAGCTTTCGCCTCCCGCATCGACAGGTCAGGCTCGACGACGTGGACGCCATCCAGGGCCTTGATCAGCAGGTTCCTCTTGCGGTGCACGGCCGCTTCGGCGCGGGTGATCCGGCCCGAGTCCACCAGGGTCTGTACGAACGTGTGGTCCTTGGTCAGCTGGGTCAGCCGATCGTCGCGCAGCAAGTAGGCTCGGGAATCGCCGACGTGGGCGATCGCCACCCGGTCGCCTTCCCAGGACATCGCTGTGATCGTTGTGCCCATGCCGGAGAAGTCCGGCGACGCGGCAACGATGTCCCGCAGTTCGTCGTGGGCGTTCTCGATTGCGTCCGCCAGCGCCGCCAGCGCGTTCTCGCCGGGGGGTTCGCGGTCGAGTTCGGCGAAGATCGCCACTGCGGTGCTGCTTGCCAGTTCACCGGCGGCGTGGCCGCCCATCCCGTCAGCGACCACCAGCATGTGACCGCCGGCGTACCCGGAGTCCTCGTTCGTTTGACGCACCAAGCCGATGTCCGAGCGCGCGGCATACCGGAGCAGTAGTCGGGAGCTCGGCGCGGATTCCATTGGACTATTTCCGCAATTCGAAGGCGGTTCGGCCGATTCGTAGCGGCGTGCCGAGTTCGATCAGAGTGGGTCCGGTGATCCTGGTGCGATCGATCCAAGTGCCATTCGTCGAGCCGGTGTCCTCGATGATCCAGTGGCCTTCGCTCTGGTACAGCCGAGCGTGGTGGCTGGACGCGTAGTCGTCGTCCACCACGAGCGTGCAGTCCGCCGCGCGTCCGATGGTCACCGTCGACGTGCCCAGCGGTAGCACCGTGCCTTTGAGTGATCCGTCCACCACGACCAGGTTGCGAGCGCGCGATCTGGACTGTCGGGCGGGTCGTTTGGGTGCCGGTGCGGACGCCCCGGCTGCGGCCTCGATGGCTGAGGGCGCCAGCATGTCCCGGCGTAAGGCCGCGATCGTGAACAGCACGAAGAACCACAGCAACACCAGGAATCCGAAGCGGAACAGAGTCAGCGCGAGTTCGGTCATGGACCACTCCGGTACGTCAGTGTGGTTGATCCGATCCTGATCGTCGCACCATCGCGCAGCAGGGTCTCCGATACCTGTACGCCGTTGACGTAGGTTCCGTTGGTTGATCCAAGGTCCCGCAAGACCGTGTCCGTGCCGACGATGACGTCAGCGTGATGGCGCGATACCCCGCCGTCATCGATGCGGATATCGGCGTCGACGCCGCGCCCGAGCCGGGTCACTCCGCGGCGCAGCGGGTATTCCCCACCCGCCGCGATCAGCCGTGCCGACGCGGAGGATCCGCGGGCAGTCGTTGTCGCTGGCCGGGCCTCACTGGTCACCCGAAACAACCCGGTGTCCAGGGATTCGTCGAGTGTCATGGTCACGCTGACGGCCCCTAGGAAGGTGTAGCGCTGCTCCTCGGCGTATTCGCGAGCCAAGCCGGCGAGCTCGGTTTGCAGGGTGTCGGCGTACATCGTCAAGCGGTCGAAGTCCTCATTGGACAAAGCGATGGTGAAGACGTTGGGAACCACTGTCCGGCCGCGGGTGACGATCGCCGCCCGGTCGTCAAGTTCGTGCTGCAGTGCGGCGGCAAGCTCAACGGGTTGCACCTCAGCCTTGAAGGCTCTGGCGAAAGCGCCATTGACCATGCGATCGACACGCTGTTCGAACTTGTCGAGTAGGCCCACAATGTCACCTCCGTTGGATCGCGCTTGCGTGTCTGCTGCTGTTCTTGACCTCTTGCTCGTTGCTCGGTTCTTGGCCTGCGGCGTGCTGGTGGACGTAGTGCTCAATCGGCTTGCTCGTGGCCCGGCGGTTTGCGTTGATGTCGGTCTGTTTCGGCGCAGGGACGAGCGAGGTTGCACGCTCGACGCGTTGCCTACCGTGATCGTATCGGCGAAGGGCCGAACTTGTGCTATCTGCGGCTGGCAAGACACACATTAATTTTGCCTCGCCCCGGTCTGCTAGATGAAAACCATTTTCAGTAAGATGCAACCGTGCGAACGACCATGGTGAACCGGGTCGCTGCGGTCGTGGCCGCTGCGGTGCTTGGTGTTGCTGGACTGACCGGTTGTGCAACCTCGGCGTCCGTGACCAATAGCGTCTCCTCGGCGCAGCCGTGCCCGGTCGGGCCACTATCCGTTGTTGCCACCACCAACGTGTGGGCAAGCGTGGTCGATCAATTGTCCGGGCAGTGCGCGAACATCAGGACCATCGTGTCCAGTCCGTCCGCGAATCCGCATGATTTCGCGGTGACCGCCGCTACTTCGGCCGCCTTCGCCGATGCCGAACTGGTGGTTCAGAACGGACTGGGTTACGACGCCTGGGCTGACAAGATCGAGGCGAGCTTGGGTCAGGCTTGTCCGCCGGTGCTCGACCTCGGGCAGACCGTCGGGCTGACCCCCGGAGACAACCCGCACATCTGGTATTCGCCCACTTACGTTCAGCAGGCAGCAACCGCCATCACCAAGGCGCTCCAGGACGCACTGCCCGCGGCGGCCGACTACTTTGCCGCGCAAGCACGTTCGTTCGCCGCCGCGCTGACCCCCTATCTGGACGAGGTGGCGACCATCCGGGCCAAGTACTCAGGCACCGTCATCGGAGCCACCGAGACGCTGTTCGTCTACATGGCGGCCGCGACCGGGTTGAAGTTGAGCACGCCGATAGGATTCATGCTCGCGCAGGCGAATGACACTGACCCCGGCGCGGCCGATGTGGCGACCTTCCGCACCCAGTTGTCCGACGGCACGGACAAGGTGCTGATCTACAACGCTCAGACCGAGGGCGGTCTGCCGGACGCAATGATGGCCACGGCTCGGCAGAACAACGTCCCAGTGGTGGACGTCACCGAGACGCTCACCCCGGCGGGGGCGACGTTCCAGGCCTGGCAGTTGGCTCAGTTGCAGACTCTTTACACAGCTTTGGGCGGTGGGTAGTCGCTGGTTTCGACCGAGGTGTCGCATACTCGGTGGGTGACAACTTCCACTCCAGCCGGCAACCGCGGCGCCCCGAGCGGCCTGTCAGCGACCGTCGGCGGGATCTCACCCGATGAGATCGTTGAGGTGGGTCACCCCGATGACGGGCCGCAGGCCGAGGTCGGGCAGCGCCGGTGGCGCCCGGGCGCGCTGGAGCTGCTGATCGGGTTACTGCTCGTACTGGTCGTGTTTCACGGCCCACTTAGCGAGCTGTTCGCGGTGCCCGCGCTGCAGGCCGGGGCCACCATCTTCGTGTCCATCACCGTCCAAGCCCTGCCGTTCCTGGCACTTGGAGTGGTGCTGTCAGGGGTGATCACCGCGTACATCCCGGCAACCTTCTGGCAGAAGGCGCTGCCTCGCCGCTCCGGGCTGGCGGTACCGGTTGCCGGGGCCTGTGGTGCCGTCCTGCCGGGCTGTGAGTGCGCGTCGGTGCCGGTGGCTAGCGGTCTGATGGAGCGCGGCGTCGCACCACCGGCCGCGCTGGCGTTCTTGCTGTCCTCACCGGCCATCAACCCGGTGGTGATCGCGGCGACCCTGGTGGCGTTCCCAGGGTTGCCGCAAATGGCGCTGGGCAGGTTCATCGCCGGTCTGGCGGCGTCGGTGCTGATGGGCTGGCTGTGGTTGAAGTTCGGCAAAGACGAGTGGATCAGGATTCCCGATCGCAGTCATCTGCACGCCGAGAGCAAGTGGCAGACGTTCCGGCAGGCGGCGTCCCATGACTTCCTGCACGCCGGAGGTTTTCTGGTCGTTGGCGCGCTGGCGTCGGCGTTCCTGAACGTGGCGGTGCCCAAGGAGTGGCTGGACGCGGTCGGCGGGCACGCGCTGGTTTCGATTCTGTTCATGGCCGGGCTCGCCGTGATTCTGTGCATCTGCTCAGAAGCTGATGCCTTCGTCGTCGCGAGCCTGACCCAGTTCTCGCTCACCTCGCGATTGGTGTTCCTGGTGGTCGGGCCGATGGTGGACCTGAAGCTGATGGCGCTGCAGGGTGGCTTCTTCGGTCGGCGGTTCGTCACGCGATTCGCACCGGCCACGTTCGTTGTCGCCGTGGTGATCGGGTCCCTGGTGGGGTGGTGGTTGCTGTGAACCGTGAGGTGCGGGCGGTCATGCTGATCCTGCTCGGTGGCGCGATCCTGCGAATCTCGACCGGGGACGTGTTCCTGCGGTACGTCAAGGAGGGCATGCGCCCGTTCCTGCTGGCAACCGGTGCCCTGCTGCTGATGCTCGGGGTGTGGGCGCTGGTGGATCTGATTCGCAGCTCGAGTCAGCGGGCGGGCGTGCATGCTGATGGGCACGGCGAGGGCCACGGCGAGGGCCACGGCGAGGGTGCTGGTGTTGCCGCGCAGGGTTCGGAGTCCGCCTCGGAGGGCGACGGTCACGGCCACGGACAGATGCGGGTCGCCTGGCTGCTGCTGCTTCCGATCGCGGCGATACTGCTGGTCTCACCCCCGGCCCTGGGCGCCTACACGGCCGAACGGGAGCAGGCGGTAGTACTGGCACCCACCGCGGGGTTCGATCCGCTGCCCGCCGGGACTCCGGTTTCGCTGTCGCTGAGCGACTACGCGGTGCGGGCGATCTGGGATGACCAGAAGTCGCTGTCGGGCCGGACCGTGCAACTGACCGGGTTCGTGACGCCCTCGGGTGTTGGCAAGAAGTCGACGGGGAACCCGGCCGCGCCGTGGTTTCTGACGCGGCTGCAACTGACCTGTTGCGCGGCTGACGCCACCGCCACCAAGATCGCGGCCATCGGCGCCAAGGACCTGCCGGCCAACACTTGGGTGACCATGACCGGAACCTGGGTGCCCAGCTCCGGCGAGGCTACCGACTCGTCCATCCCGCAGATCAGGATCTCCTCCGTCACCCCCATCGCCGCCCCGAAAAACCCCTACGAGTAGCCGACCGGAATCCTCTCCGCAAACCCCCTCCAAACGCGGGTTTTTCGGCCGAAAAACCGGCGTTTGAAGGGGGTTTGCGCGGATTTGAAGTCTGAGGGGGTTGCCAGGAGTTTCCCAGGGTTCACCCAGGTTGGCCCACCACGATCGAAGCATGGCAACGAACACGCAGGTCCCGATCCCGTTCCATCGTGTGCCGCAAACCGGCGCTGAACCGCAGCCCGACCCCACTCCCCAGCTTCGGGTAGCGCCTGAACCGGCCCCCGATGTCGAGGTGGTTGTGCCGGTCTACAACGAGCAAGAGGTGCTGGCCGCCAGCGTCCGGCGCCTGGACGACTACCTGTCCGAGGGTTTCCCGTTCAGCTACCGGATCACCATCGTCGACAACGCGAGCACGGACGCCACGTGGGACGTGGCGACTGCGCTGAGTCGGGACCTACCCAACGTTGCCGCCAAACGGCTGGACCAGAAGGGCCGGGGGCGGGCGCTGCGTCAGACGTGGCTTGCCAGCGACGCGGCCGTCGTCTCCTACATGGATGTGGATCTGTCGACCGACCTGGCCGCTTTCCTGCCGCTGGTCGCGCCGCTGATCAGCGGCCACTCTGACTTGGCCATCGGCAGTCGGCTCAGCCGCGGTTCACGGGTGGTGCGGGGGCCGAAGCGCGAGACGATCTCGCGTTGCTACAACGTCATCTTGCGCACAACGCTGCGGGCCAAGTTCTCCGACGCTCAGTGCGGCTTCAAGGCGATGCGCGCCGATCGGGCCCGCGAGCTGCTGCCGCTGGTCGAGGACTCCGATTGGTTCTTCGACACCGAGCTTCTCGTGCTGGCCGAACGCGCCGGACTGCGAATCCACGAAGTGCCGGTCGACTGGGTGGACGACCCTGATTCGCGGGTGGACATCGTGGCCACTGCCATGGCGGACCTGCGCGGGGTCAAGCGCATGATCACCCAGGGCCTGAAGGGCTACCCGATCCTTGAGCAAGACGCTTGCTCGGCCCACCCCAACCACCCGCAAGGTTTGGCGGCGTCCGATATTCCCCCCGGATTGCCGAAGCAGCTTGTGCGGTTCATCGGGGTGGGTCTGGTCAGTACGGCCGCCTACGCGCTGCTGTTCGTGCTGTTTCGGGACATCATGTCGGCGCAGTTCGCGAACGCCGTGGCCCTGGTCGTCACGGCCATCCTGAACACCGCCGCGAATCGCCGCTTCACGTTCGGAGTGCGCGGCCGCCGCCGGGTGGTCACCCACCAGGCGCAGGGACTGGTGGTCTTCGTGCTCGGCTTGGCCGTCACGAGCGGCTCGCTGGCGCTGCTGCAGTGGCTGCTCCCGCAGGCGGGGCTCCGCATCGAGCTCACCGTCCTGGTGGTCGCGAACCTCGTCGCCACGGTTCTGCGATTCCTATTGCTTCGCTCCTGGGTGTTCCGGGCCCACCTACGAGTGTCTACCCCCGTACCGCCGCGCCCGGCCAACTTGTCCAGGCGGCCCGATCTGGTCGCGTCCGGAGCCCGCTCAGCGCAGCAGTCCCCCTCAACCATCGTCTCCCTTCCCAACACAGTGAGGAATGAATCATGACCGCGATCCATACCGGTCCCCGGCCGCAGTCGGTGCAAACCGACCCCGCTCCCGACGGTTCCGGCGTGTCAGGTGTGGCCTGGCCCGCGTCCAATTCCACCGCCGCGACCCCCGCCCCGCCGAGTTCGCGGTGGCGCCGACTGCTTCGCGGCAAGAGCACCGACCCGGCCTGGGTTCGCCCCTCCGTTATCGCGTTGCTGGTTGTCACAGCTGTGTTGTACCTGTGGGACCTCGGTTCCTCCGGTTACGCGAACTCGTTCTACTCGGCGGCGGTACAGGCCGGCACCGAGAGCTGGAAGGCGTTCTTCTTCGGTTCCTCCGACGCGGCGAACTTCATCACGGTGGACAAGCCGCCAGCGTCGCTGTGGGTGATGGAATTGTCGGCCCGGATCTTCGGCGTCAATTCCTGGTCCATCCTGGTACCCCAGGCGCTGGAGGGCGTGGCAGCGGTCGGGCTGCTGTACCTGACGGTGCGACGCTGGTTCTCGCCGGCCGCCGGACTGATCGCCGGAGCGGTCTTCGCGCTGACACCGGTCGCAGTGCTGATGTTCCGGTTCAACAACCCGGATGCGTTGCTGGTGCTGCTGCTGGTGGCGGCCGCCTACGCGGTGACGCGGGCGATCGAGAAGGCCAGCCCGAGGTGGCTGATGCTGGCCGGACTGTTGATCGGCACCGGATTCCTGACCAAGATGATGCAGGCCTACGT
>JBAXOQ010000125.1:0-11195 GCA_037133175.1 Actinomycetes bacterium | reverse complement strand
GGCATCGCCGGCAGTGCTGGCAGCGCCGCCGAGCCGCCACCGGAACTCGCCGCAGCGCTACCACCTTCGGTGGCGGCATCCAACCCTGCCGCGGTGTCGAGTCCAGCGCCGGATGCGGGCGCGCCGGCCGCAACCCTCTTGCGTGCCCTCGCCGGTGCCGGCGTACTGACCACGTCGGCCACGGCAACCTCCTCCTGGGGGCTGGCTGTGAGGCCCCCAAGGCCGGCTGCACCGTCAGCCGAAAGGTCGACCGCGACCGGACGGGGAACGTAACTCACTGCGGCCGTCACGCCTACTACTGTTCCTGCAGCAACTAAAAGGGCGCGTTTCATCGCTATCTCCGTTCCGATTGGTGCGGTGAATATCCAAATTCACCGAAATGTACTGGACTTTCGAGTCGATAATATGACTAGCCTGAAGTAATTGCCGTCAGAAAGAAAATGCCTCGTGGTGCAATCGGCGGGGCGGGACGCCGGCGGTCCGTGCCGCCGCACAGACCGCATCAGCGAAACCTGGCGGCCCGCACACATAGACATCGGAGGCCTCGAGGTCGGGCACGATCCGGGTCAGGTAGTCGACGCTGAACGGGTGATCCATTCGTGATCCGGTGAGGTACTCCAACCGCCAACCTCGACGTTCGATGATCTCTTCTATCTCGCCCCGCAGCGTCACGTTATCGGCCTCGACATCGGCCACCCGGTAGATCAACGTGACCTTAACCCCGGGCGGCAGGTCGTCCAGAATGGCTCGAATCGGAGTGATCCCGACACCAGCTGCAAACGCTGCGATCCGACCGGTCGCCCGTGCCCGGGCGGTGAATGCTCCGTACGGCCCCTCGGCAATGACCCGGGTGCCCGGGGTCAGCCGCATCAAAGATCCTGATTGATCACCGAGGTCTTTGACGGTGATCCGCAGCCACGATCCGTTCGCCCCCGCAGATAGTGAGTACGGGTGAGCCTGCCACCACCAGTGCCGGGTCATGAAACGCCACCCGAAGAACTGTCCGCCCTGAGCCCCTAACAGTGCAAGGTTGCGCCCGCTGATGTAGACGCTGACGACTCCCGGCGCCTCCTGGACCACCCGCTCGACCCGCAAATCGTGCCGAAAGCTGCGAATCAGCGGGAGTCCGATGCGGCCCCACACGATCGCCGCGGCTACCACGGCGTACAGAGTGATCCAGAAGTACCGCAGCAGGTCATGGGATGTGAAGAGCGTTCCGGCGGTGAGCTGGTGCCCAAAGGCCAGGACCACCGCGAGGTAGAAGTACGTATGAGCCGCCCACCAGGTCTCGTACGCGATCTTGTGACGCAGCCAGGCGATCGAGGTTAGCGCGAGGAAGATCATCAACGCCATCCCGGCGGCCGCCGGGACCATCCACGGGTAGCCCATCACCAGGTCGACGACCTCCTGCCCGACACTGACCGAAGAGGCCTGCGCATAGCCGACACTGGTGAGCACGAAGTGCGCCAGGATCAGCAACAGTGCCCAGGGTGCGACCTTGCGATGCCAGCGAACCAACCGGTCCTGGCCGACCTCTTGCTCCAGCCACGGGACCCGCGCCACCAGCACCAGCAGAACCAAGCACAGGTAAGCGCCCAGCAGCGCGGTCAGCGTGCCGAACATGGTTGCCAGACCGCCAGGACTCGACCACGCACCCCAGGTGGCCGATACGCCCAGACCGACCACGAAGCCGCCGAGTAGTCCCACCACAATTGCGGCTAGGTCACAGCCCACCTTTGTTTCCTGGTACGGCGCTGTGTTTCCCCGAGGCTGGGTCGAAATCGTGGAAGTGGCCACCGGATTCCAATCGTTGAATAGCCGACATTCTGTGGAAGTCCTGTCGGCTTCTGATCAACACGACTGAGTACAGTAGGGCCATTCCGGTGGTAATTTTGGCAATCTATTTGCAGCTGGCCAATTTTATGTTTCCGGAAAACCGAATCATTCACCTATTCGGCGGCAAGAACTGAAGCATCGACTTCTCTAAGCCGAGAATCAGCGGTTCACCCTAAACCGCAGCGCCTGGCTCACCATCGGTCCAGGGAATCTTCCGCTCGGCGATGAGTCGGCCGAGTGCTTGCGCGTCGATAATGCGGACTCCGAGCGACTGCGCCCTGTCGAACTTGCTGCCGGGATTCTCGCCGGCCACCACGAAACTGGTCTTGCGCGACACCGAGCCGGACACCTTGGCACCAAGGCCGGTCAGGGCGGCCGTCGCCTCGTCCCGGGTGAAGCCATCGAGGGTTCCGGTGACCACGACGGTCATGCCCACCAGCGGCCCGGCGGCGGCCTCGGTCCGCTCCTGCGCCAACCGCACCCCGGCGGCCCGCCACTTGGCCACGATGTCACGGTGCCAATCGACCGTGAACCACTCCCGTACCGCCTCGGCGATGGTCGGCCCGACACCCTCCACCCCGGACAACGCATCGGCATCAGCCGTGGCGATGGCGTCCAGGTCGGCGAACGCCCGTGCCAAGGCCTGTGCGGCGGTCGGGCCAACGTGGCGGATCGACAGCGCCACGATCACCCGCCACAACGGCTTGGTCTTTGCGGCCGCCAGCTCGACAAGTAGCTTGCGCCCGTGTTCCGAGAGCTGCGGTCCGACCTCGTCACCCTGCGGCACCCGGGTGAAGAACGCCGAACGCAACAGGGTCGGCGCGTCGAGGGCGAACAGGTCACCCTCGTCGGCCACCAGACCGTCCGCCAGCAACGCGACCGCGGCCTGCCAGCCGAGGCCCTCGATGTCCAGCGCCCCCCGGGACCCGACGTGGAACAGACGCTCGCGCAGTTGCGCCGGACACGACCGGGTGTTCGGGCAGCGGATGTCGACGTCGCCTTCCTTGGCCGGGGCCAGTGCGGTGCCGCACTGCGGACAGTGGGTCGGCATCACGAACGCCCGCTGCGTCCCGTCCCGCTCCTCGACGACCGGACCGATCACCTCCGGGATGATCTCGCCGGCCTTGCGCAGGAACACCATGTCGCCGATCAGCACGCCCTTGCGCACCACTTCCTGGGCGTTGTGCAGAGTCGCCATCGACACTGTGGTCCCCGAGACCACCACCGGCTCCATTACCGCAAACGGCGTCACCCGGCCGGTACGCCCGACATTGACCTGAATGTCCAGCAGCCGGGTTCGCACCACCTCGGGCGGGTACTTGTAGGCGATGGCCCACCTCGGCGCGCGGGAGGTCGATCCCATCCGGTTCTGCAGCGCGAACTCGTCGACCTTGACGACCACGCCGTCGATCTCGTGCACGACGTCATGCCGGTGCTCGTCGTAGAACGCAACGTACTGCTGCACCCCAGCCAAATTCGGGCACACACTGACCCGATCCGAGGTCGGCAGACCCCACCCTGCCAGAGCCTGATAGGCCTGCGACTGCCTGGTCGGCTCGTACCCCGCCAGCGCTCCGACACCGTGCACCACCAGTTGCAGCAGCCCCAGATTCGTGGTCGCCCGGGCCAACTCCCCCGCCATTCTCAGTACCCGGGCCTGGGCGCGCTGCGCGCTGCCCGCGGTCGTCGCGCGGGACGCGGCAGCCTGCGCCAGATCCAGCTCCCGGGCCCGCTTGTCGACCCGCTGGCGCAGCGTGCCTGCCGCGGCGTTGCGGGGGTTGGCGAATGGCGACAGGCCCAACTCGAGTTGCTGGTCGTTGATCGCGGCGAAGTCAGCCACCGGGAAGTACACCTCACCGCGCACTTCCAGCACCCGCGGGATCGTCGGGCCTTGCGGGCCAGCGACCAACTGCGTCGGGATCGCCGGGATGTACCGCACGTTCGCAGTCACGTTCTCGCCCACCCGACCGTCGCCGCGCGTTCCGACGGAGCGAAGCCGACCGTCCTGATACACCAAATCCACTGCCAGCCCGTCCACCTTGAGCTCGCACAACAACTCCGGCAGCTCGCCGAGATCACCGCTGACCCGGTCAGCCCACGCCCCCAACTCCGCCATCCCGAAGGCGTTGTCCAGGCTCATCATCCGCTGCAGGTGCTCTACCGGCTCGAACATCTCCGACCGGGAACCACCGACCGTCTGGGTCGGCGAATCACCGGTGACCAGCCGCGGGTTCGCCCGTTCCAGCGCGACCAGTTCCGCGAACAACGCGTCGTACTCGGCATCGGACAGCGTCGGCGCATCACGCTGGTAGTACAACGTCCGAGCATGCTCGATCTGTTCGACCAACTCCGCCCACCGCGCCCGACCGACGTCGTCGGACTCACCTGTCATCGTCGTCACCACTCCTTTGACCCGTTGCCCAAGACCGTCCACGTCAGCACGCTAGACCCCGTCTCGGACGTTAGTGCCCCTGCACCTCTACCACGGGGAGTGCGCGCTCTGCGCGCTGAGTCGCTAAACTCCAACGCCCCGGAAAGCTATCATCCTCCTCGCCAACTGCCCCATGTGATAATTTTGGGCATATCGTAAAACTATCGGGGGATAGCCATGGAAACGTCATTACTCAGAGACCGGGCGCGACTGCTTGACAAGGTAGAAGTCGTCCTGCGTGCCGTCGATCGCGGCGAAACCCCGCCCAAGGCCGAAACCGAAGGGGTTGACTGCAAAGAGGAAGCTGGACGCCGTGGGCGCGATGGCGCGCTACTTCCCGGCGCACGCCAAAACCCGAGCGCAGCGCACCATCTTGCCAGCGAAGTCTGTTGCCTGGCGAACACACCCGGTGGCGGCGCGCTCATCGTCGGCGTCGAGGACCGGACCTGGAGCGTCCTGGGCACTGACCTCGACGAGGATTGGCTCCGACAGCGGATCTACCAACTCGTCGATATTGCGCCGGCCATCGAAGCACGTCAGATCGCGGGGCAAAGGGTGATCATATTGCTCGTTGCCGAGTCTCGGGAGCCAGTCGAGGACCAGGACCAGAGGATTCGTTGGCGTGTCGGGGACTCCTGCGTACCGACTGACCGCTCGGAATGGTGGTTCAACCGCCAGAGACGGGGCGGACTGGACCCAATGGCCATCGGCACTGACCGGTCCGTCGCCGACGTCAGAGGCGGTGCCATCGCCCAAGCAAGACGCTACCTCAGTGACGGCGGGGACGACTTGGCAAACGCGAGTTCCGATAGCCAGATTCTCAATCGCCTTGGGGTTCTCAAGGCAGACAATCATCTGACACAGGCGGGCGTGGTCGCCTTCTGCGCCGCCGGAAGGCCACTAATCTCCTTGGCCCGTCTTGACGTTGCCGGCGGCAACGTCACCGGACGCTTCGAGCCCAGCGCAAATGAATCGCTGCTTGAACAGATCGCGGCGGTGGAGAGCCGGCTCGACGGGTACAACACCGCTCATCCTCAATCCCACGGCCTGATCCTGAGTGAGCCAAGAGACCTGCCAGTCGGAGCCGTGCGCGAGGCGATCCTCAACGGACTCGTACATCGAGACTGGATGATCCAGTCGCCAACCACGATCACCTGGATAGCCGCCGACTCACGAATGGAGGTCGTCAGCCCAGGGGGGTTCACTGGAGGAATCACCGCCGAGAACATCCTGTCCCAACGACATTCGAGATATCCGGCACTGACTGACCTCTTCAGAGCACTTCGACTCGTTGAGCGCCAAGGCATCGGAGTCGATCGGATGTACCGAGACTTGATTGTCCTTGGCCACCGCCCGCCCCTGATCGACGAAAAGCCCGGGCCCAAGGTGCGCACTCTTCTCATCGGAGGAGAACCGGTCATGCCAGTGGTCAAACTGATCCAAGCGCTCAGGCCCACAGTGCGCCAGCGAGATATCAACGTCGCCGTGATCATCTATCACCTTCTCCACAATGCTTTCATCACCCGCCAACAGGCCGCCCAGGCTCTTCAGACTGACTCGTCCGAAGCCGACATTGCGCTGGCCTCAGCTGAGCAAACCACAGTGAACGGTGAACCACTGATCGTCCGACACAGCGATGTGTGGCTGTTCGGGAAGGCTGCCGTCACCGAGATTCTGTCCAACACGAACGCTGCGCTATTGGCTCGGCGCAATCTGCTGATGTATCACCGCGCGGGTGGTCAGAATGCAAAGGACGTTGTCGGGTATTGGCTGACGGAACATTCACAGATCACCAGCGGTGACTTCGCCGCGCTAACCGGGGTCGCACCACCGAACGCCACCAGGACTCTCAACGGGATGATTGGCAGCGTCCTCGTCAGAGGCGCAGCGATCAGAGGCAGGAACGCGCACTTCCTTCCGATGCCTACCGACGGAACGTCCCCAGACCAGTCCTGGTAGTAACGACCAACTCCGCCCACCGCTGCCGGCCCACCTCGTCGGACTCACCTGTCTTCGTCGTCACCCCTGCCCTCATCCCTCAGCGCACGGCCGATCTCCGACAATCGGTCGAGCGCCGCCCTCACGTTCGTGACTGACCCCGCGCCGGCCAGGCCGCAGGTCGGTGTGACGACGAGTTGCTGGGCGAGCTGACCATACGGAATGGACAGTCGGCCCAGCATGCCCAGCAGCGGCGCGAGCAGCGAGGCGGTCGTGACCGGCCTGCGGGGCTCCGAACCATAGTCCCGCACCAACCCCGCGAACAGCACCCGGCCGGAGTCGAACAACTCCCCACATTCCTCGTCCAGAGCGCCGCCACCCACATCGGGCAGCGTCAGGTCGACTGACACGAGTTGCGCCCCCGCGTCAGCGAACAACCCCACCGGCGGGCGCCGGCCACAGCAGTGCACCGCTGGGGTTGCCCCGCTCGCGCGGATCGTGTCGAAGACCTCCGCCAGCGTGCGCTGGGCGTCGCTGCGAGACAACGGCTCCAACGCGCCCCAGCCACTTTGCCGCCGTACCCGGCCGGCCAACACGGTCGGCAGCGACGGCTCATCGATCTGCACCACAATCGCGGCGGCCGGAAAACGACGCGCCACGTCGGCGACATGCAGCGCTATCGCCTCCCCCAGGCCTCCGGCGACATCGCGCAGCGCCCCAGCATCAGCGATCAGTCGCTCACCACTGGCCAACTCCACCGCAGCACCGAGGGTAAAAGGCCCGGTGAGCTGCACCTTGATAGCCGGGACGCCGTCGCCAAGCTCAGCCTGCGCAGCGTCGAGATCCTCCTCGAGCCAGGCGCGTGCCCGCCGCATCGCCCGAGGCAATTGCGAGCTGCGCTGACTGGTCAGCGACCACCCGGTCGTGGTGGTCTGGCCACTGAACTGCGGACTGACGCCGGCCAGCAGGCCCAACGTTCGTCCGACCATGTCGGCGCCCGGTCCGCGGGCCGGCAACTCGGCCAGCAGCGGCAGGTCGCCGAGCTCCCCGGCCACGACCCGGGCCATCTCCCAGGCATCGGTTCCCGGGAACGAGCCCAGGGCAGTGGCGGCCGCCGGCCGTAGCGCCAGCGGCGGCCGATCAGCACTCAGTGCCGACACGTCGTGACCGATTCGAGATCGCGGGGGGTGAACACGCGACCAAGGCTAGTCGCGACTAGTGTCAAATGCCGTGGCTGGCGGTGTTGATGTGGGAGGAGTCGTCCTCATCCTGCCGAGTTGGGCCGCCTATGCGGCGGTGGCAGTCAGCGGTCTGGCCGGTGCGTCCTACGCCGCCAAACGCGGATTCGACGTGGTCGGCGTGTTCATCATCGGCATGGCCGCAGGCCTAGGAGGGTTGCTGCTGCGCGACGTCCTGCTGCAAGTCGGCACCCCGGTGATCTTCCTCGACCCTGTGTACCTGGTGATTGCGTTCGTCGCGGCCCTGGTCGGGTTCTTCTTCGCGGGGCTGATTTCCAGACTCAATCCGGTAATCGTGATTCTGGACGGCCTGGCCATCGGCTTCATGTGCACGGCCGGGGCCACCTCAGCCATGGCGGCCAACCTGGCGCCGAGTTCGGTGGTGTTCATCGCCGTGATCACTGCCGTCGGCGGACTCATCTTGCGGGACATCATGGGTGGCGATGCCCCCAAGATCGTCCGCCCGGGGACGTTCGTAGCGATCCCGGCGATCGTGGCGAGCACCGTCTTCGTGGTGCTGCTGGAGATGCGCGCCAACTGGACCGTGGCCGAGGTCGGCACCATGTGCGTCGCGCTGGGTTTGCGGGCAGGGGCGCACTGGCTGGGCTGGCGCACGACGACCGCAGCGGAAACCTCGGACCGAGTCTGGGACATCTGGAACCGGGCCAAACCTGGGCACCCGGATCAGCGCGACGCCGAGACCGCCGCGCCCGGCCAGGACGAGGTCGGCTGATGCTGGAGACCGGACTGACGCTGCCGGACTTCCTGGATACCGCGGCGATCCTGTGTGGAGCCTTGGTGGGCGCAATGGGCGCGACGCGCAAGGACCTGGACTGGCTCGGCGTCTTCATCGTGGCGTTCTGCACTGGTGTGGGTGGCGGACTCGTGCGCGACGTGCTGCTCCAAAGCGGGACCCCGGTGATCTTGCAACACCCCTCGTACCAGTTGTACGCAGGCATCGGCGCGGTCGCGGGGATCTTCTTCGCCAAGGGCGCGGCCCGCTTCAATCGCGCGTATCAGGCGCTGGACACCCTGATGATCGGAGTGTGGGTCATCCTCGCCTGCGCCAAAGCACAGACGGTCGGGCTGACACCGATCGCGGTCATCGTGGTCGGAACCATTGCGGCGATCGGCGGAGGCATGGTCCGGGACATCCTCATCCACGAGACGGCAGCCGTTGTCCAGGCGGGGTACTGGTACACCCTGTGTGCGTTCGGCGCTGCCATCATGTTCGTCGCTCTCAGCGGCTTGGGAACTCCGCTCGCGGTCGCCCAGATCGCCGCGATCGTGACCGCGAGCGGGATGCGCTGGGCATCCTTGCACTACCACATCCGCACGCCGACGCCGTACGACATGACCGACCAGACGTTGCGGCTCCTTCACCTGGATCGCCTGTAGTCGAACTGGTTTAGCTGCTCACTTCAGCTGACCGGGTCAGCGCCGTTGCGAAGATCGTGCCCGAGCCCAGCACCTGGCTGCCGTCGTACAACGCCAGCGTCTGTCCGGTCGCGACGCCCCGCAGCTGCTCGCTCAGCACCACGGTGATCGAGCCCGGCGATACCTGGTCCACCCGCGCTGCGACGGGATCGCCGTGGGCACGGATCTGGACAGAGCAGCGCTGGCCGACCTCGATGGGCTCGTTGAGCCAGCGCCAACCGTTCGCGGTGATGGAATCGACGGTGAGCAGCGACGGAGGGCCCACGCTGATGGTCCGGGTCGTGGTGTCGACGGCGACCACATACCGGGGCGCTCCATCCGGTGTGGCTGTGCGGATACCCAGGCCCTTGCGTTGGCCGATGGTGTACTGGTAGGCGCCGTCGTGAGTGCCGACGACGGCACCGGACTGCGCATCAACGATCGGTCCCGGCGAATCGCCGAGCCGCTGCCGAAGCCAGCCGGTGGTGTCACCGTCAGGGATGAAGCAGATATCCACACTGTCCGGTTTAGCCGCCACGAGCAGACCCCGGGCGGCGGCCTCCGCCCGGACATCGGCTTTGACGCAATCACCGAGCGGGAACATCGCCCTGCCGAGCTGATCCTGGGTCAGCACTGCCAGCACATACGACTGGTCCTTGTCCTGATCCCTCGCCCGGTGCAACTCAAGGCGACCATCGGCCGCGGTGACGATCCGGGCGTAGTGGCCTGTGCAAATCGCGTCGAAACCCAACGCGACTGCCCGATCGAGCAGGGCTGAGAACTTGATGGCCTCGTTGCACCGCATACAGGGGTTTGGGGTGCGCCCGGCCGCATACTCCGATACGAAGTCGTCCACGACCTCGCGTCGGAATTCGGCCGACAGGTCCCAGATGTAGAAGCCGATGCCCAACACGTCCGCCGCGCGCCTGGCATCGTTGGCGTCGTTGAGGGTGCAGCAGCCTCGACCGCCTGCCGGACCAGCGGTGCGATCCTCGGCCAGGGCTAGATGCACTCCCACGACCTCGTGGCCGGCATCGATCGCCCTCGCCGCGGCGACCGCCGAGTCGACTCCGCCGGACAGTGCCGCAACGACCCGCAGCGGCCCCGTCACAGCCGAGAGTCCCGGCTTGAGCGGTGGACCGCGGTGCGTCCGCCAACCTGTGCGCGGCGGGCTCGGGCGACGGCATCCGGCAGCACCGTGAGCAGGCGGTCCACGTCGCGCGCAGTCGAATCCCAGCCGAGGCTGAAGCGCAAAGATCCGCGCGCCAACTCCGGTGACACGCCCATGGCAGCCAGCACATGACTGGGACGTGACACACCGGCGGTGCATGCGCTGCCAGCCGAACACTCGATCCCCGCCACGTCCAGCAGCATCAGCAACGCGTCGGCCGCAGCGTCGGGGAAGGCGAGCGCTGCGATGTTCGGCAGTCGTGGCTCAGCCGTGGAGCCGTTGATCCTGGTGTCCGGCAGCACCTCGAGCACGCCCCGAATCAGTGAGTCCCGCAGGTCCGCGACCTGTGGCACAGCCCGATCACGGTCGGCCGCAGCGGCGGCCAACGCGGCAGCCATGGCGGCGATCTGGGCCGTCATCAGGGTCCCGGACCGGGCGTCGTTCTGCTGGCCTCCCCCGTGCAGCAACGGCACGACCTCCTGCCCGCGCACGACGAGGGCACCGACGCCGATCGGACCGCCGAACTTGTGGGCGGACACAGTGAGCAGATCAGGACGCGGCGCCGCTGCGTCAGGCTGCGCGTACCACCCGACTGACTGAACCGCGTCGCTGTGCAGTGGCACGCCGAAGCGCTGACACAGGGTCGAGATTCGCTCGATCGGCTGAATCATTCCGGTCTCGTTGTTGGCCGACATCACACTCACCAGGGCGACGGTGCCGTCATGGGCGATGAGCTCGCGCTCCAGCACCTGTGGATCGACGCATCCGTCAGGACCGACCGGCAGTTCCACGACCCGCGCGCCTTGGGACCGGGCGAGCCAGCGCACCGGATCCAGCACAGCGTGGTGTTCGATGGCCGACACCAGCACGGTGGCGTACTCCGGGTCGGCGTCCCTGCGCGCCCAGTAGGTCCCCTTGACGGCGAGGTTGTCCGCCTCGGTCCCACCTGAGGTGAACACCACCTCGCTCGGGCGCACGCCGAGTTCGGCCGCGATGGACTCGCGCGACTCCTCGACGACCTTCCGGGCCCGTCTGCCGGAGGCGTGCAGGCTCGAAGCGTTCCCGGTGGCGTCCAGTTCAGCGACCAGCGCCGCCCGCGCCTGCGGCCTCAAAGGCGTGGTGGCCGCATGATCGAAATACCCGCCCGACACGCCCCCCATCCTAC
>JBAXOQ010000124.1:0-11217 GCA_037133175.1 Actinomycetes bacterium | reverse complement strand
GTGGTGTTCCATCCGGTCGCCGGTATGACGTCGTTCGGGTGTCCTGGTCGCCATGCCGGGTTCGGTGTGCAGATGATGACGGGAATACCGGCGTCGAGGAGTCGGTCAGCGAGTTGCGGAGTGGTCATACCGGCATCAGCCCCCGCTCGGACCAGCGCCGGCCGATGTCGTCGCGCTCAGGGATGCCTAGGTGCCGGCCAAGCTTCCAGCGAGGTTCGGGGATAACCACGGGTTCGCCTACTCCGCAGGTGTGCCAGCCGTACTCGCAGCCGTTCGGGCACCCGGTCAGGCGGGGCTTGGTGTCAGCCACGGTCACCACCGGTTAGTCCGGCGGCCATGTTGAGCACATGCTCGCGCACGTCCGTCGTGCCAAGCACGGCGGCGACCGCGTCACCGTGGCCATCATCAACCAGTTGTTGGATCTCGGTCATGCGCGCCCGGACTCGTGAAGTCAGTTCCTCCGCTTGAGCAGGCGTCAGCTTCGATGCAGCGTCCGGAAGTTCAGCCTCACGGGCGACAGCTTCGGCGTAAGAGTCCCGATACGGGCCAGTTCCGACACAGTTGGAAGGCAGCAGCGGACCCCGGTCGATCAACGGCCACAGAACATCCCAGTCGTTCAGATGCTCGTGGTCGTCGAGTAGTCCGGCGTGGCGCAGGTCCGAGCGGTAAGCCTCCCATTCGGCATAGCGTGAGGAGGTCTTGTCTGTGGGGCGCTCCGGTGGGAGGAAGTGATCCACCATGATGACGGCGGACCTGATCTGTTCGATCCAGTTGTCGATGATTTTGGACAGGTCCGCGACGGACACTCCGCGCCACGCGGTCATCACGGCGTAGTAGAACGCCGGTAGTGACCACTGCGGGTATTTCGACCCGGTCTCTGCCATCTCGATCCAGAGTGCTTCTGTGGCGCGTTCAAGCACAGCCTCACCCATGGGAAGCCCGGGGTAACCGGGTGGCCAGTCCAGCGGACGGCACCGCACGAGAGTCTCGAACGCTGCTCCAGGACCGCCCGAGTCAAGCGAAAGGTTGGCAAACATCGACTTGGTTGCTGCGAGGTTGATCGCGTAGCCGATCACATGCCGGTCTGTGTACATGCCTTTGATCCGCAGTAGCTCGCGTGTGTGCCCCTCGGTGAGTGCCCCTTCATCGAGGAGCAGGGTCAAGGGTGCGGTCAGCTTCAGCAGCCGCAGCTTCTGTGCGATGTAGGTGCGGGTCTTGCCGATCCGGTCCGCGAGTTGTTGCTGCGTGAGGTCACCTTGCAGAGCAGCACGGTAGGCGCGGGCTTCCTCCAGGGGGCCGAGATCGTCGCGGGTGATGTTCTCGACCAATTGCAGCCAGCGGGCCTCCTCTGGATCAAGGTCGCGAACCTCAGCGGCAATGCTGGTGTGACCGAGTTGCTTGGTTGCTCGCCAGCGGCGCTCACCGTGAACGATGACGTAACGGTCACCGGCGGGGCGCAGCAGGATCGGCACCGCGAGCCCGTTGTTGCGGATCGAGGTCGCCAGCTCCTCCAGGGCGGCAGGGTCGAACCTCTGACGGGGCTGGTCTGGATCCGGGTCGATCAGGTGAACGTCGATGGTGTCACGTGACACATTCGGCGAGGTTGCGGTTTCATCGAAGATCGTTGGTACGATGATCTCGGTCGTGGTCCCCGCCTGACTGTCGAGATCGTCCCGGTTCCTGCCGGGGCGTTCTCTATTTGGGGGACTCATTAGGCGGCCCCGCTGGCGAGTTGCTCCAGCCACGCATCAACATCGACGGCGCGGTACAGCACACGGCGACCGACCTTGATCGACGGCGGCCCGTACCCGATGTGGCGCCAGTAGCGCACCGTCGCCTCTGGCGCACGGCACTTCTGACCGAGCTCCTTGGTTGTGAGGTACTCCAGCACGATTTCCTCCTGTGGGTTGTCGTTTCCGCTCACAGGTAAGTGAATCACACGGCTGTCATTTGCCGCAACCCTTCAGAGGTAGTACATTTCGCTCATGGATAACAAACGGGCACAGACGGCGGACATCGCAGAGCGTCGATTCGGTCGCCGGATGCGCCAGGAACGAGAACGGCTCGGCCTGACCCAGCTTCAGTTAGCCGAGCGGATCCGATCCCTTGGGGTCGATCTGCACCCGAGCGCGATAGCGAAGATGGAGGACCGCAACGCCGTGAAGCCGCGCGGCATCCGACTCAGCGAAGCGGCGGCCATCGCTGAGGTATTCGGGTTGTCCATCTCGGAGATGACCCGACCCCAGCGCGACGATCTTGCGAGGCTGGCGGAACAGGCGCGCGACGTGGTCGCAAACAACAATCGAGCGATGGCATCGTGGATCGACTTGCACAGAGCTCTCGATGACGTTGCAGACGAGGCTTCGGCTGAGGCAGTGAAGGATGACGACAACTTCAAGGTGTTCTCTGCGATCCACGATCAGTCGTACCGGCACCTGGTGGAGATGGCCGAGCAGCTCGCTCAGGTGCCCGGTGGCTCGGCGATCATGCGCCGGGTAGCGGACGGAGAAACGATCGACCCGGGTGCGGTTGCATCCGCGCCGTGGGTTCAATCAGACGGAGGGCAGTAATCATGGCAAGCATCGCGAAGCAACCTGGCGGCAAGTGGCGCGCGAGGTACCGGGACAGTGCGGGCAAAGAGCACGCCAAGCACTTCGCACGCAAAACCGATGCGCAGCACTGGCTCGATGAGGTGACCGCCTCGGTTGTCACCGGAATGTACGTCGATCCGAAGGCCGGAAAGGTCACGTTCAAGCAGTACGCGGAACAGTGGGCCGGTATCCAGATGCACCGGCCGACCACTCAAGATCACGTCGCGAACGTGCTCAAGAATCACGCCTATCCGGCATTCGGCGACCGCCCGATCAACTTGATCATGCCCAGTGACATCGGCGTGTGGGTCAAGCGCATGTCGCTGACGCTCAGCCCGTCATTCGTCGGAACGATTCACGGCATCGTGTCCGGCATCTTCCGATCGGCGATCCGAGATCGGCGCATCGTGTCGAACCCCTGCGACGGAACCAAGCTACCGACTCCGACCAAGAAAGAGATCGTGCCTCCGACCACGGAAACGATCGGCAAGCTGGTCCAGGGCGCGCCGGAGCGGTGGGCAACGCTGTTTACGTTCGCGGCGGGTACTGGAATGCGCAACGGCGAGTGCCTGGGCCTGACGCGCGACCGGGTGGACTTCCTGCGGCGGACTGTCCAGGTCGATCGGCAGATGGTCACTGTCGTCGGCCGTGCGCCGTTCCTGGCACCGCCCAAGACTCGCGCCAGCGTGCGGACCATTCCGCTTCCCAACGTGGTCGTGACGGCGCTCAGTGAGCACGTCCGGGTGTACGACATCGCAGAGGACGGTCTGCTGTTCTGCGATCCGAGCAATAAGCCGATCAGCCGAACGGCGTTCAGTGCCCGCGTGTGGATTCCGACAGTGGCGGCGGCGAAGATCACCGATCCGATCAGGTTTCACGATCTGCGCCACTACTACGCCAGCCTGTTGATCCGTCATGGCGAGTCGATCAAAACTGTGCAGGCGCGGCTTGGTCACGCCTCCGCGGCCGAGACTTTGGACACCTATTCGCACTTGTGGCCGGACTCCGACGACCGCACCCGCGAGGCGATTGATTCGATTCTTGGAGCTCCTGCGGACTCTGTGCGGACTGAGCGATCATCCTAGATGCGTTTTCGCAGGTCAGAGCCACAAAAGGGAACGAGTCGGCCTGTAAGCCGGATCCTGTCCGGGACGGCCTCACGGCCGACCCGGGGCGATCATCCATCTAGGGCTGCCGTTGCCGACAGCCTCCTGCGGTCTACCCGCAGACACCGAGCGGGCCGCTCGTCTGCGCAGAACTCAAGCGAACTCAAGTTCCTCTTGACCTTGCTCCAGGTGGGGTTTACCTAGCCGCTGCGGTCACCCGCAACGCTGGTGGTCTCTTGCACCGCCGTTTCACCCTTACCAGCACCGGCCGTTGCCAGCCGACGTTGGCGGTTTGTTTTCTGTGGCACTGTCCCGCGGGTCACCCCGGGTGGGCGTTACCCACCACCTTGCCCTATGGAGTCCGGACTTTCCTCGGCGTCGGCTGCCACTACGGCCACCGGCGACGCGACCGCCCGGCCGACTCGTTCCAGGTTGTAGGGTACGCCCAGGATAGATGTTTGGGCAATCAGCGGGTTTGCCGCGCCAGACCACGGGGAACAACGTACCTGCGGATTCGAAGCCTGCACCGTATGGGAATGCAGGGTCCGGTCGTCGTGTGAACCAGCCTGATGCTGCACGCGGAAGGGCCCCTCCAGGTATGGGATGAAGGGGCCCTCGCGTTCACCGCGCGCATGGCAACGGGCCGACGCACCCGCTGGCGCATGGACCTCCAGCTCACCACCGATGGCCGAGGATCTCGTCCAACGACCGGTCCCGCTGGCAAACTTCGCAATCCAGCGCCCGCCCCGCAATCTTGGCGAACAACGAAAGTAAACATCACTTCCGGCCCGGGACGCAATACAGCGAGGGCCAATTACCGCCGTTTGGGTGACACCCTCGCGAGAAAGCAGCCACGCCCGATAGTCACACCGGAATTCGGACCAGAATCCGGCGGCACTCCTCGCACCGCACCACCTCATCCGGCGCCGCAGCCAACACTGACTCGAGCTCTGTCGGAGGCAGCTGCATGTGACAGCCCTCGCACCGATTCCGGCGCAGAGCGGCCGCTCCGACCCCACCCTGATTCTCGCGCAACTTCTGATAGAGCTTCAGCAGGTCGGCTGGGATTCCCACAGAAGCTATTGACCGCTGGCTGATCGCCAGGGCCCGATCTCTGGAGATATCGGCAACCACCACATCGCGAGCGGCGCACAGCGTCGCCCGCTTGCTACGCAAGTCCTCCAGCGTCTCGATCAGCGCCGCCAGGCCGTCCTGCGCCTGCTCGAGCAACTCCATGACTTCAAGCTCAGCATCCTCAAGCTCGCCCTGCCGACGAGCCAGCGAGACGATCTCGTGCTGCAGTTCGGACAGCTGCTTCGGTGATGTGATCGCCCCGGAGTCAAGCAGATGCTGGTCCTTGGCGGCACGTGACCGCACTACCTGCACCTCATCTTCCGCCCTGGACACCGCACGGGCTAGGTCCGCAGCTTCGGTCTGGGCAGTCACGATGTCGGTGTCCAGCAACGACAATCGCTCGTCGAGCTCAGCAATCGCAACTGACTCAGGCAGCGAACTCTCACGGTGATCGAGTTGATCGAGCTTGGTATCGACGTCCTGCAGCTCAAGCAGGCGAAGCTGGTCTGCGGCTGGTGCTTTCAGGGTCCACTCCTCAGTTGGCGATCCCAGGGATCGGTCACGATTCGGGCGACATCAACGCTAACGCTATCGTCGCCGCTGGTCAGCGCGACCCGTAGTGCTTGCGCCACTTGATCGCACCACGGAAACTCACTCGCCCAGTGTGCAACGTCGACGACGGCACAGCCACCCTGTGCGACATGATCACTGACGCGGTGATGCTTCAGGTCCGCCGTCAGGTAGACGTCCGCGCCGGAGGCAGTTGCCAGTTCCAGCAGGGAGTCACCCGACCCGGCGCAGACCGCAACCGTCCTGATCTGGCGATTGACATCACCTGCCACGCGCACGCCCTGTGCTGTGGCAGGCAGGCGCTGCGAAACCAGCGTCGCGAACTCCAGCAGCGTGCAAGGGTCAGCCAATGCGCCGATGCGTCCGAGACCGCAGGTCGACTCGCCTGCAACGAGTTCAATCACGTCCAGCGCGGGCACCTCGTAGGGGTGAGCTGCGAGCATGGCCTCGACCACGGCTTCCGTTCGGTTGCGGGGGGACAGCATCTCCAACCGTCGCTCGGAAACGGTCTCCACCCGACCGATCTCACCGAGATAGGGATCGGCACCTGCCAGCGGTCGGAACGTGCCTTCACCCTGCACCCAGTAAGCGCAGCGGTCGTAGGACCCCATCACCCCCGCGCCGGCGTCGGCCATCGACTCCAGCACCTCGTTCATGTGCGAGTCGGGAACGAACACGACCACCTTGTCGTGCGTCGGTTGCGGATAGGCGCGCATCGGCCTGACCAGCGTGAGTCCGACAGCGCATGCGAGTGCATCGGAAACCCCCGGATCAGCCGCGTCCGCATTCGTATGGGCGCTCATAAGCGCACAGCCGGACTCGATCAGCCGATGCAGGATCCGTCCTTTGAAGTCCGTGGCGGACACCGAATGAACGCCGGTCAGCAGCAGCGGATGGTGCGCCAGAATGAAATCCGCCCCTGAGTCGAGCGCGAAGGCAACGACCTCTTCGGTGACGTCCACGGTGACAACAACACGACGGACCGGCGCCTCCGGGCGACCGCATACCAGCCCGACGGCATCCCAGGATTCGGCCAGGTGCGGCGGAAACTCGCGTTCGACCCACTGAACGACATCGGCAACCGTCGGCATGGCCCCACAATAACCGGCGCGGCACCCCGGAGTGCATGTGTGAGCAAATCGGATGTTGCGTTCACCGGGAATGCAAAAACGTCAGGTACAATTCAATGTGTGACGAGCATCGGCCCAGAGCCCTCCGCCGACAACCTGCCGCCCCTGAACACGCCCGGATACGCTGGGGGAACAGCGACCGTGGTGGCCGAGCGCGACGATATCGAGTCCGGCGGCGCAAAGCCGGAAAAGCGGAAACGGCGCAAACTCCGAAAGCGCTTCCCGAAAACATTCCGGGTAATCATGGCGATTCTCGCCGTGATTCTCGTGGTGATTTTGTGGGCCGGTTTCTCGTTCTTCCAGGCAGTTCGCAACTCTGAAGGCGAGCCACTTGAGGTCGTCGCGGCGACTTGGGCGCGCGATCACAACCTCGGACCGGTGGTGGCTGTCGCGGAGGACCTCTACTACAAGTACATCAACACCACACCCGAAGGCGGTGACCCGACCGAGTCCTTCACGATCGACGATAACGGCACTGTCACCAAAGGCAAGAACGCGCCCACCGTCGAACACCTGACCCCGCCGGCCACGCTTGTTTCTCCGGCCGGAACCCCAAAACCCGGCGAGGGCGTGTGGCAGCCGACGAAGGCGACCGTGCAGGGTGAACCGGCCGTCTACATCGCCAGGGTTCGTCCTGACAGCGTGCACACAAGCGTGCTGGTCTCGCTGATGTGGGTAGACACCAAGCTTGCCAAGTTCGCCTTGGTCCCAGGATACGAGGAGCCCGGAGGCCCCTCTCCTACAGATGGCGCGATGCCCAAGGCGCTGCAGGCCACCGCGTTGGCATCCTGGAATGGCGGCTTCCGCCTGCAGGACGCCAACGGCGGCTTCTACAACGACGGAAAGACGATCAGCCCACTTCAGAACGGTCGGGCATCTGCGGTGTTCTTCAAGGACGGCTCGCTGAAGATCGGCAAATGGGGCTCTGGAGATCTGGTCATGGGTCCCCAGGTTCAGACGGTGCGCCAGAACCTCGATCTGATCGTCGACAACGGCAAGGCACAGACGTACTCAACCGACTCAGGTTCCCGTTGGGGCGCCACGACTGACGGGGCAAGCCTGGCTTGGCGCTCGGCGGTCGGCCAACGCAAGGACGGCAGCATCGTCTACGTCGGTTCACCGGGACTGTCCGCCGACGCACTCGCGGACGCGATGGTCAATGCCGGTGTGCAACGCGCCATGACGTTGGACATGAACAACTGGTGGGTGGCTGGCTTCTACTACCAGCAGACCCCCAACGGGCTGAAGTGTTCGAAGCTTGACCCGGCGATCCAAGAGGGCTGCGACCGCTTCTTGAACCGCTACAAGCGCGACAGCTTCGCCGCCTACGGGAAGACTCCCTAACCTCGTCCTGCGCGTCAGCACAGACCGGTCAGATCGGCTCCCCTGACCCGCGAGCAGTTCTGCGTGTCGGTGAAGTTTGCACCAGTGAGATCAGCGCCCGTCAGGTTTGCCCGGGCGACGTCAGCGCCGGACAAGTTGGACTTGGCCAAGTTGGCGTTGCCGAAGTTGGCCCCAGTGAGCTTGGACTTGCTCAGATTTGCGCTGCCGGCGTTGGCCCCAAAAGGGTCGGAGCCGCTCATATCGGCTCCCGAGAGGTCTGCGCTGGTAAGCGTCGTGTTGGTCAGGCTGGCTTTGGTCAGGTCGGCTGCGATGAACTTCGCGCCGGTCGCATTTGCATCGGTCAGGTCGGCTCCGGTCAGGTCGGCTCCGGTCAGGTTCGTGCCCGAGAGGTTGGCCTTTGGCAAACCGTGACCGGCCAGTTTCGCGCCAACCAGATTGCAACCGCTGAGGTTGGCGCCAGGCGAACGGTCAGCGCAATTGACCGAGGCGGATACCGTCGGCCCGCCCGGCTGGGCCGAACTGCCACCGGAACAGCCACCGATCGCAAACAGCAAAGCCGACGTGGCTGCGACCCAACCCGGCACAGACCAACGTCCGACAGAAATCATGGGCCCATAGTCCGCTGACGGAGCCGATCTACGCCACCTGAGCGATCCAATCACGTCCGCTTGGCACGTCCGAGAACGAGTTGGAGGATCAAGCCCCGCCATCAGCATCAAAATCCGCCATCAGCGATCTCCTCTGTGCAAAGCTCTGCAGGTGAACATGAACAGAGCGAAAATCGCTGGTCTGGGACTCTGCGCCACCGCAGCACTGGTCGCAGGGTGTTCCTACGTGCCCAGCAGCCCGACCGGGCACGCAATGCGAGATTGTTCAGGCGTCACATTGGAGGACGGCGCCGACCTGTCGTACTGCGATTTCAATGGCGTAGACCTGACAGAGGCTACGTTGACGGGTGCGAATCTGACCGGGGCGATCCTGCATAACGCGAACTTGCGCTCGGTCGACCTGACCAAAGCAAACCTGACGTCGGCAGACGTATCCCAAGCCAGCCTGGAGTCGATCGACCCGACGGACGATACCTTGGCCGGCGCCAACCTGACCGGCGCCAACCTGACGAACACCAACTTCCACAACGCGAATCTGACCGCGACAGACCTGACCGACGCGACCATCGCTGGCACGAACTTCAGCGGAACCATCTTGACCGACGCCACCATCCCAGAAGGCCCGCTGCCCGGTGCGAACCTCAGCGGCGCGACGTGGACCGACGGGTCGAAGTGTCAATCCGGTTCCACTGGGACCTGCAACTCCTGAGTGCATAGTGCCCGAACCCGGTGGGAGGTCTGACGATGTATGAACCCACTTGGGAGTCGGTGGCAACCCACCCGCTACCGGCGTGGTATGACGACGCCAAACTCGGGATCCTTCTGCATTGGGGGCTGTACTCGGTCCCTGGTTGGGCACCCCAAGTGCCCAATATCCAGGAGCTACTGCGTACTGATGGTCCCCGGGCGATGTTGTGGAACAACCCCTACGCGGAGTGGTATCTCAACAGTATGCAGCTGCCTGGCAGCCCGACCCAACGACATCACGTGGACACCTACGGTCCTGATTTCAAGTACGAGGACTTCCTGCCGGAATTCGAGGCGGGCAGCGTCTCGGCAGACTTCGACGAGCTCGCCGGCGTATGCCGCGATGCAGGGGCCCGCTACGTCGTTTTGACAACCAAGCACCACGACGGTTTCACACTGTGGCCATCAGCTCTTGCCCATCCGAGTATGGGTCACTACCACCCGAGCCGCGACATCGTGGCCGACGTATCCGCGGCGATCCGAGCGCACGGGATGCGCATGGGCCTGTACTACTCCGGCGGCTACGACTGGCCGTTCAATTCGGCGGTGCTGAGCAACCCGGCCGACGCTGTGCTCGCAACCCCCACCGGGCCTGAGTACGTCGAGTACGCGACCGGGCATGTGCGCGAGCTGATCGAGCGGTACTCCCCCTCTGTGTTGTGGAACGATGTCTGCTGGCCTGGCGGGGGTAACCTCGCAGCGATCTTCTCGGACTACTACAACACCGTGCCGGACGGTGTCATCAACGACCGGTGGCTGGAGAGTGCGGCAGCTCGCTCCTCCGTTGGCGAAGTGCTGGCGCATGGGGCCGGATCACTCATCCAAGCACTATGGCGCTTCATCCCCGCGGACCAGAAGTCGCTGACTTTCCCGTCCGCGCACCACTTCGATTTCACCACCCCCGAGTACGCACAGTTCGATCAGATCATGGTCAAGAAATGGGAGTCGACCCGTGGAGTCGGGCACTCGTTCGGTGCCAACCGCAACGAACGCCCAGAGGACATCGTGACCACAACCGATCTGGTGCGCGCCTTCGCAGACATCGTGTCCAAGAACGGCAACCTGCTCATAGGGATCGGGCCGACGCCGAGTGGAACCATCCCGGAAGAGCAGATCAAACCGCTGCGCGGGCTCGGTCAGTGGCTGGCGATCAATGGTGAGGCGATCTACGGCACCCGGCCGTGGCTGATCGCCGCTACCACGACCTCCGAAGGCACCGGCGTGCGATTCACCCAGAAGAACGGCGAGGTATTCGCGCTGCTGATCGACCAGCCGGGGACACGCGAATTCACCCTGCGGGATGTCGACGCCTCGGCCCTGACCGCGGTCCGATTGCTCGGCGTGGACGAACAGCTGACCTGGCGGGTGGACGACGGCGTGCTGTCCGTGACGCTGCCGGAGCGGGTGCCAGTGTCAGCAGCTCTGGTGCTGTCCCTGGGCCAAGGGCTCCGATCCGCTCAAGGCTCACCCTCGAACCCATAAACACACCAATCCTGGCGCACAGACAACCCACCGGATACGGTGTTGCGCATGAGCTCTCCAACCTCCAAAGGGTCGGCGAACCGGACGATCATCGGTTTCCTCGTTGCGGTCCTCGCCACGGTTGGCTTGACCACTGTCGTGTCCCCAACACCCGCGCAAGCCGCCGTGGGCGACCTGTTCTACAAGAGCTGTATTTCAAACACCACTCTCACGGGGTGCGTCACCTCGTAGGTTGCCTCCCTGAATCGAGCAGGGCCGCTGGTCGTCTCGTCGGACAACAAGTTCGTCTACGTCGCGAGTGAGGGCTCGAACACAATCACAAGGTTCACCCGGGAATCGACGAGCGGCGAGTTGACCTTCGTGGACTGCATCTCCAACGCAGCACTGGCCGGATGCACGACCAACCCGGCGGCTTCTCTGCGCGGAGCAATCGGAGTGGCGATTACACCCAACGGGTCTCACGTCTACGTCGGCGCCCAGACGGCTCCAGGCGCAGTCAGCACCTTCCAGCGTATCTACAGCTCCACCCAGTGGCCTGTCGGCTGCGGTGCACACCCCAAGACGC
>JBAXOQ010000123.1:0-11227 GCA_037133175.1 Actinomycetes bacterium | reverse complement strand
ATCTTGGTCGATTTCGGTGGTGCCGCATGCGGCACCACCGAAATCGACCAAGATTGATTTGGCGGACCTAGCAGGCTTACGCGCCGACGCCGCGAAGGACGTTCGCCCGCCAGCCACCGATCACGGGCTGCCACCGATCGTGATGTCCATCAAGACCTCCGACCGGGTTGTTTTCCTGACCATTGACGACGGAATCACCGCTGACCCGAAGGTCGCCGACATCATCCGCGCGACCGGGATTCCGGTGACTCCTTTCCTGACTGAAAGCGTGACGACCAAATCACGGGACTTCTTCTCAAGCATCCGAGATACGACCGGCCAGAGCGTTCAGAACCACACCATCAGCCACCCGCATATGGCCGGACTGACCGTCGCGAATCAGGTCAAGCAGATCTGTCCGACCTCCGACGACTACCAAAAGTGGTACGGCACGCGGCCCTGGCTGTTTCGTCCTCCCTACGGAGAGCACTCGCGTGCGACGCAGCAGGCTGCCGCCAACTGCGGTATCAAGTTCGTTGTCGGTTGGGACGCCACGCTTCCCGGATCCAATCTGGTGACCGCCCTCGACGGCAAACTGAGCTCAGGGGACATCATCCTGACGCACTGGCGGCCGGACCTGTACAAGGATCTGCCCGGACTGCTCAAGAAGATCAAGGACCAGGGCTTCAAGATCGCGGCCCTGCAGGACTACCTGCCAGCCGGCTAGCGAGCAGGCGGCGCAGTGAGAGTGGCCTTTGCCGACGTATGGGACCCGGCCAAGGACAACATCTACCCGGGAACGGTCCGTATCGATCCGGCATACAACCGGGCGAGGTCGAAACTGCACGACCTCGCGGTGATCGTGCCTGCCTGGCAGCCGCCTGCCCGGCCAGCTCAGTTGGCCGCTCCCGGGACTATCGACCGGGTCCGACCCAAGTACGCGGTCACGGTCGGATACGGCGATCCCAACCGGGGACACCGGCGCTACGCCACCGAGCGGGTCGTGTCGTGGAATGCGAACTGGCTGCGTCTGGTTCCCGGCAGCGGCAACAGCTGCGGTGGCGACTCGGGAGGCGCGGACTTGCTGCCCGGAACCGACACGGTCATAGCCTTGACCGACCTGGGATCGTGCACGAAGGACCAGGACACTCGGGTCGACAACGCGGCCGTCGCCAGATTCGTCAATTCGGCTACCCGATTGGTCCTGCGCAGCCGCGCTGCCAGTCGGTGAGGTACTCGTTCCTGTACACGGCACTGCGATGCGTGGGATGCTCGTGACGCAGATTGGCAGCTGACTCGGATTCCGCCGGAGCACCAAACTGGCTAGGGTTGACACTGAGGGGTCCGGTGCGATGCGCAAAGTGCTGGTGGTCGCGGTCATTGCAATGGTCTGGTTCGCGGCCGGATGCTCATCGGCGAATTCCGGCGGTGGACCTTCGTCATCGACCAGCACGCCGCCCCTGGACCACGCCAAGGTCCTGCAGACGTACTTCAACGCCTTCGCTTTGGACAAAGCCGAACAACAGCAGCCGATGCTATCCGCGGCCGCACCCGACTCTCCTGCCTACGTGTTCGCGCAGCACCAGATCGATGGCAGCTACGCCTACGAGAACAACATCGGAGAATCGGGCATCAGCCCATCTCCGACGCCCGTGGCGACGGTCCCGCCGGTTGCCACGGCGACGATCACCGGCGACCCAGCGAAGGGCTACACGGTGGCCATGGTCTACAAGACGGGGACGGACACCTACACCGACTTCCAATACTCGCCAGCAGGGTTGATTGAGACCTGGACGTTGGCCCCCAACGCCCCGCTGCGACCGCGAATCTCAGCCCAGGCCGCCACCGCCATTCATGGCGATGTGACGGTCTCGCTGACGACTGCGTACCAGAGCGCAAGCGGAGGTCTGCAGGTCACCTATCAGATGGTGAACTCCGGCCCCACCAGTGCGTCGGTGATCCTCAACGGATTCGACAACGCCGATCACCTGCCGGTCAGGTTCGAGCGACTCACACCGCCCCGCCTGCATTCGGCGAACGGAACGGTATCGAGGGGCGTTGTCACGATCGAGTACGCGGATCCGCCTACCTCACCGGACCTATTGCTCAAGACGCGGGCCGTGCTCACCGTCGAGTTCGACGACAAGACGACCGCGAACCTGCCGCTGACGTAGAGCTCGCGGGGACGCTAGCCGATCTTGACCGCAACCGGGACGAGGGAATCTGTGGTAGTGCCGTCACCGAGTTGGCCGTGGTAGTTACCGCCCCAGCACCAGAATCCCGCGCCCGCCGCCGCACAACCAGCATCAGCACCCAGACTCACCGCGGTGGCCGTCGCCGGCAGGCCCTTCACCTGGCCCGGCAACGAAGCTTTCGTGGTCGTTCCGTCGCCGAGTTTGCCATGCTCGTTGTTGCCCCAGCAGTAGACGGTTGCGCTGGCGACGGCGCAGGCGGCGTAGTTCTGGGCGCTTATCGAGGTCACATCTGCGGGCAGGCCCTTGACCGCAACAGCCGTCAGGGAGTCCGTAGTGGTGCCGTCGCCGACATTGCCGCTGACGTTGCCGCCCCAGCAGTAGGCACGCCCGCCCGCGATGGCGCACGCTGAGTCCTGGCCGGCGCTGATCGCGGTGGCGTTGGTCGGCAGTCCCTTGACCAGCACCGGAGTCGGCGAACCCGTGGTCGTACCGTCACCGAGCTCCCCGTCTGTGTTGTTGCCCCAGCAGTAGACGGCGGAGTTGCTGATCGCGCAGGCGAACATCGGTCCTTCGTCGATCGCAGTAACGCTGCCCGGCAGTCCTTTGACTTGCACCGGAGTAGCCGAATCGTTGCCGGTGCCGTCGCCCAGCAGTCCGCGGATGTTGTTCCCCCAGCAGTAGGCGGCGCCATCGGCAATCGCACACACCGAGTTGGACCCGGCCGACACTGAGGTAGCGGTACCCGGCAATCCGCCGACCTGCTGCGGCGTCAGCGAGTTCGCGGTACTGCCCACCCGATCCCCGCCGGCGCTGTTGATACCCCAGCAGTAAACCGAGGCGTTTGCTATGGCGCAGTTGGCGTAGTTGCCAGCGGTGATGGAACGAGCGAGCGAGGGCAGTCCCTTGACCGGCACCGGGGTCGGCGAGTTCGTTCGGGTGCCGTCTCCGAGCTGGCCGTCGATGTTGCTGCCCCAGCAGTAAGCGGTTCCGTTCGACGTCGCGCACGCCTCAGTGCTTCCGGCCGCGATCGCGGCTTCTGGCGAGCTGGGCCCCGATGAACTGGGTGACGGGGGCGCGGACGTCTGCTGGGAGCAGCCGGCGAGCATTGCCGCGCCGCCCAGCAGCGCGATGGCGATTCTGGTGTTCCTGGCAGCATGCACGCGCCGACCCTACCGACATCGGGACGGTCGGGGTGTGGATTGCGGCGTCAGCGACCGGCAATCCCGAGCAGGCGCAGAATCTCCAGGTACAGCCACACGATGGACGCGGCCAATGAGACGCCGAACGTCCAGTCGTAGGAGGCGTCGACCTGCATGTTCAACGCCCGGTCGGTCTGGCCGATGTCGATCAGCAGCGACCAGGAGGCCAGGGCGACTCCTGCCAGGCACAGCAGCAGTCCGAACGGACCCATTCCGTAGATCCCCCACCCGCTGCCGGCTCCGAAGAAAATCGCCGACAGTGCGGACACGACGCCGATGATGAAGTAGCCGATGAGCATCCCGACGAACAGGCGGGTGGATCTGCTGGCCTTGCGCCCGAACGGCGTGGCGTACAGGGCGAGCATTCCGATCGTTCCAGCGGCCGTGCCGACCACGGCCTGCGGAATGATCGCAACGTTGCCGCCATAGGCGACGGCCGAGGAGGTGAAGCCACCGACGATCAGCCCGAGCAGCGCGCTGTAGCCCAGTGCCAGCGCCGGGTGCACCGGGGCTCGGCGCATCATCAACACCCCGACGATCATCGTGACGATGAGGATCCCGAGGTAGAGGATGAACGAACTGGCCAGGAAAATCGCTCCGGGAACCGCCGCGACGATCACCACGGTGAGGCAGGCGGCCGTCTTGATCAGCACGTCCGGAAGGGCCAGCACGCGACCTGTCGGCTGCGCCTGACCTTTGGCCACCGCAGTGGTGGCTTCACTGAGCATTCTGTTTCGCGACACAACCGGCCTCCGACGTCGATTCGTGATGAGCCCTCAGCATAGGGGTCCAGTCCATTGACAGTCGGCAGCTAGCCCCGGCGCAGCCTCCACGATTTGGGGAAGCCACAATCTCTGTGAGACGCCGGTTTGGGGGCCGACGTCTGATCGCACCACCACGACAGGGAGGTCCGGACGATGACCAAGTCGCCGCCGTCATCACCGCCCCAGCCGCAGCCATCCCACCGCGCGGCGAGGCCGGGAACCTCGGGTGCGGTGCTGGACCAGGTTGACCGATGGACGGACCTGGGGATGGGCTTGGTGGACGTTGCGACCACCTTCTCGCAGCGGTCCCTGCACGCCGCCGAGCCAGCGCCCGCTCCCGCATCCTCCGACGCCGCAACCTTCGCGACGACCGCGAACTTGCTGGCCGTGCTGCCCGGGGCGGCCGCGGCCCTCGCGGTTCGCCTGCAACACGAGTCGTTCGACCTAGTCGCCACCCTCGAGGACCGGCTGACCGCAGGACTGCGCCGAGTCGGGGCGGCCAGACTCACCTCACCGGTGGCTACCCGGGTATACGGCAAGCTGGCCGAGCTCGACACCGACTTCCGAGCGCAACAGGCGGTCAGGGCGAGCTTCGCCGAGCGGTATCTCGCGACCGTGGGTCCGCAGACCCTGGATGCCCTGCTTGCGCGGGTCGACATTGAGGCGCTGGTCAGGCGAGTGGATGTCGAGGCTGTGCTCGACCGGATCGATCTGGACGCGGTGGTTCGACGTGTCGATCTGGACGCGGTGGTTCAACGTGTCGACCTGGACTCGGCCGTGGAGCGGGTGGATCTGGACCGCGTAGTGTCCCGAGTAGATGTGAACGACCTGTTGGCCGGAGCGCTTGAGAACCTCGAGGTCGGCGGGCTACTGCGCGATGGCAGCGGCGCCCTCGCGAGCTCGACCGTCGGTGCACTGCGCAATCAGGTAGGCGGCGTGGCGGGCAGAATCACCCGACGCCCATCCCGCTCCCCCGACAGTCCGGACGAGTAGGGAGCAGAGCCGCAAGACACCCCATCACCCAGGCTACCCGATCTCCGACCACAGCACACATACCGCTAGCCAAACGACACGATCCGGTCTCGGCCGTGATTCTTCGCTTCGTAGAGGGCGGAGTCAGCATTGCGCAGCAGTCTGCGGGCCTCAACCTCAGCGGTTGCCACGGCGACACCGACACTCATCGCCATGGTGATCCTGCCGTGACCGACCGGCAACGGGTGGGCGACAGCTGCGCGAATCTGCTGGGCGACCTCGACCGCGGCGAGCGCATCGACCGCATCCGGGAGCAGGACGACGAACTCGTCGCCACCTAGCTTCACCACCTCACCGGCATCTCCGAGGGCGGAACAGATCCGGTTGGCGATCTCGCACAGCACGTGGTCACCAGCTGCCCTGCCGTGAGCGGCGTTGATCGCCGTGAAGTTGTCCAGGTCGCAGTACAACACGCCTAGCGCCCCTGCTTGCCGACGCTTTTGTGCCAGAACGTCCGCGATACGTGCCTGAAGCCGCTCCCGGCTGAGCACGTCGGCGTTCCCACCCCGCTGGCAGTTACACGCCACATCCGCTCGGGCAGCCTTCGCCGAAGTGACGTCTTGGTACTGCGACACATAGAACAGCGGCATGTTGTGCTCGTCACGGATGAGTGCCAACGAATGTTGGACTCGGAGCACTTCCCCAGTCGCGGTGACCAGGCGACCCTCGTGGATGTCGTACTCGGCCGCGCCCGACAACAGTCGGTCCCGGATCGCCTGATCGGCTTCGACGTCATCGGGATGCAACAGGTCGAACTCGGTGCTCTCGTCCATCCACTGGCGGTCGTAGCCGGTCAGCTCAAGCAACGCAGGGTTCACCTGCAACAACCGGCCGTGCAATCCAACCGTTGCCACACCTTGGGGGGCACCCTGCATCGCCAAGCGCAGCGTTTGCTCATTGCGCGCAAGGGCCTGCCTGTTGAGCACCTGCTCGTGGTTGTCCCGCAGGGTCGTGATCCACCCGACGATCGCACCGTCCGTGTCGACCGCCGAGCTGGAGACCGCTGACATCCACCGAAAATCGCCTGTAGCGGTTCGCGCCCGAAACTCCCAGTGGGCGGCCTGCTGACCATATTTCACCTTCGCGATCACCGAAGTGTGAATCGGGAGATCTTCTGGATGCACTAGATCGGCAGTCGTCACCCCAATCAGGTTCGGTGGCTGGTATCCCAGCATCGAGGTGACTGACGGAGACACCCACAGGACTGATCCAGTGATGTCGACCAGGAACACCGCGTCCGTGACATTGTCCGCCAGTAGTCGGTACCGCCCCTCTGCGTCGGCGGTGGCCTGCTCCGCAGTGAAAGGGGCGGTGACATCGCGCACCCCCGGATCACTGCGGGCGGCCGACGCACTCAGCTCAAGGCTGACGCCCAACATGACCGGTCGCGCCTCCTCGCCTGGGACGGGGACTAGCCCGCTAGCCGTTCCTGGGCTTTGGGACCCTGCTTGACATTGCACGTGCTGATCCCCAGGAGCCGATACAGCGGGCAGAAGCCGACCGCGGCTGTTACCAGCAAGATCGCCGCCACCACGAACAGCACAATTCCAACCACGCTGGTCGGTCCGACTGCCAGTGCGATGACGACTGCAACCACGCCCGCAACGACCCGCACGATCCGGTCCACCGATGATTCATTCCTACCCATGTTGTCCTCCAGACCAGGGCCCACGCGACATGTTCGCTCAGAGAGTCGCCAGCACTCAACGACCTCTTGGGCTTTTCATCTCTGCAACGCTATACCCCTGGGGGTATATTCCACAATACCGCAAGGCCAGACACAACCCCCGACCAACGGTGGGACCGGCGCCGGTCCGATCCGGCGACACAGCGCTAGGTCGGTGGATACCATCGCGTGGGCGTGTTTCCCAACGCACCGGGTCGGTCTGCGTCAACATCGCTCGAGCGGAGGCCGACCGATTGAATCAAGATACTGACGACGCTGAAGGGGGGTCTGCCATCTCCTCGCCTGAAGTGTTCTTGGCGGTGTCTTCGGCTGCCCCGGTCGGGGTCGGTCCGTGACCGACACCCGACCGACCACCAGCGCATGGACCCAACTCTGGCGGTCTCTGACTTCCGGTCCCGCACCGACATCACCGTGGGGTTCGGCTGTGCGCCGGGGGCTGGTTGTCGCGGCGATCATGGCAGTCGGCGCTGTAACTGGAGAACTTGGGCATGCCTCTGTCGCCTCGATCGGTGCTCTCAACCTGGGTCTGGTGGCCGGGGCGGTTCCGCGTCAGACTTTGGTGAAAGCGACGCTGACGGTGGCGGTGCTGGCAACCGTTGTGACTTTTGTGACGGCGGTGGCTGCCGGCACGTGGTGGACTGTTCCACTGCTGGTCATCATCGCCGTGATCACCGGCACGGTCACCGGGGCTGGCATGGTCGCTCTCAACGCCGGGTTCATGTCGCTGGTCACGGCGATCGTCTTCACAAACGATCCCAGCGACGTCGGCGGCGCCGCGGTCCTTGCTGGACTGGTCCTACTGGGATCGGTGATCCAGGCCGTCGCTTCGATCTTGGCGTGGGATCGGGAACGCCGTGCGGCGGTCCGCCGGTCGGTTCTGGTCGCCGCGGCCGCGGTGACCGACTTCGTGCTTGCCGAAGATGGACTGGAGCCGGCCAATCTTGCTGCCGCAAAGGCTGAGATCGAAGCGCAGCAGACGCTGACCGCGGCACGGCTACCCGCGGCGCTGCACACCGCCTTCGCGACGCTGCTCGAACAGCTCACCTGGACCAGGATGAACGTCGCCAGTTGGCTGGCTACCGGTTCTCCCACCGCCGGTCAGCGCAAAGCGGTCGCCGCGGCCCTGAACGCTGTGCAGGCAGATGTGCACCGGCGCGAGCGCACCCAGCCTGATCCGCCGCCCGTTGTGTCCGACGACGTCGGTGACCGACAGTGGCGACAGTTGTGCGATCAGCTTGGGGTGCTCGACCAGTGTGCGCTCACGCTGGCTGAGACTTCGCGCAGGCCGACGCGCCGCAAGCCCACTGAACGTTCGGATGTCTCGGTGAAGGATCGGGCCGACCGGGCACTCACTTCCGGGGATCGACTCGCCGCTGTGGCGGCGTTGTTCTCGCCGACGCAGCCGATGTTCGCTCACGGACTGCGGTTGGCGGTGGCGATCGGAGTGGCTCAGTCGATTTCCGTCGGCTTCAGCGTGAACCGCGGTTACTGGATCGTTCTAACGGTCGCCATGGTCGTCAAACCCGATTTCGCCACGACCGTGACGCGGGCGCTGCTGCGCATCGTCGGGACCCTGGCTTCGGTGGCCGTGGTCGGAGTGTTGTTAACGACGACCGGTCACGCCACGTGGCTGATGATTGCGCTGGTCGCGGTGTTCACCCCGCTGGCGATGAGGTGGATCACCGGCAACTACGGACTGGCCGCCTTCGCCATCACCACCACCGTGCTGGTCCAAATCGAGGCCATCGCCCCCAGCGTCGGAACGGTCGAACAGCGCCTGCTCATGACGTTGGCCGGTGCGGTCATCGCCATCGCCGCCTCGACGTTGTGGCCCCGGTGGCGAGGTGATGATGTAGGACAGTTGCTGGTTCGGGCACTGCAGGCACAGGAAGCCTGGACCGCGGCAGTGCTGGACACGTTGGACGGCGGCAAGGCCTACAGCGTCGAGGAGTTACGTGCGCTGGGCCGCACCTCCCGTGACGCCATGCTGGTTGCGCGGCCGGCCGCGGAGGCCGCGCTGCTCGAACCGCATCGAGCCAGCACGGATCCCCAGTCCGCGATCGTCGTGCTCGACTTCTGTGTCCGCGCCGCTCTGGCGACCGCCGCCCTTGAGGTCTCCGTCCGGTCCAGGCCCGATGATGCCAGCCGACTGCCGGTCGGGGAGCAACAGGCGATGCTGGGGGTGCGTCAACGGGTTGCCGCCGATCTGGCGACTGCGATCCACGTCGTAGATCCGGCGGCGGGGCCGGCTCAGGACGTGCCCAGCGTCGCGCCCGAAGCGCACCGGCCGAGGTCCGGCGACCAAGTCACAGATCGGGCGATAACCCAACTGGTTGCGGCCGCCGACGGTGCTGCGCTGGCGGCGCGCGGCGCATAGCTCAGGGGCGAGATAGATCTACGAACGGCAGCCGCTCGGGCAAGGGTAGTCAAGCGGGTACAGCTTCATGGCCAGCCACCAAAGCTGGCCTGGGGGTTGTCTCCCCGGCGCGAACGGTCTGAAACCTGGGCACCGGCCGCGTTTGCTGGCGAGCGCCAACAACCCACCGGAAAGTTGCCGGGGCTGCCGTCGTCGGCACCGCAGCAACTGGCGCCATTGGCGCTCCCACCATCACAGCACCGACAGTCGCCGGTACCACTACCCATCAGATAGACCTCACGGCCCACGTCGCCCTTAGCCGGCCCAGCGCGTGGGGTCCTCGACCCCTGCACCTTCTCGAACTGGCAATTCGCTGGAGGCGGTGAACTCGACTGCGCTGCCCCGTGACTGGAAGGCTCAGGCAGAACAGGTTCGGGCCGTCTCGTTCGAGAGACTCGGAGAATTGCTCGGACACCTGCCGGAATCACTGATGCTCGACTTTGACCGGGCACTCAGGATTCACCTCGACCTCTAGGCATGCCAAACGGTCAAGGAGACAGCAGCAATCAGGCACAGGTCGATCGCGCCGGGGGCCGGGTGACTTCCTACATCCCGAGACACCACGTGTACCAGGCAACAGCGTCGTCAATGCTGGCCACGGTCAGCATGAGATGATCAACGCGGTCAATGATCACCGGCCGTCACGACCGAATTGGCACACCCTCTCACCTTCGGTCACGCCTTCAGGTCGCGCAGAGCGTCTTCGATGCCGCGGTGGAACGTGGGATAGGCATAGATCATGTTCTGCAGGCTTTCAACCGGGACTTCGGCGTGGACGGCAACTGCCAGCGCACCGAGCACTTCGCCCCCGACCGGGCCGACACTCGTGGCCCCGATCAGCGTCCCGGTAGCGATGTCTTCGATGACTTGGATGAAGCCGTCGTTGCCAGCCTTGTGGATCCAGCCCCGCGCCGAACTGGGCACTTGGGCTGTGCCGACCCTGATGCTCCGCCCGGCGGCGCGCGCCTGGGCTTCGGTCATACCGACAGCCCCGACTTCGGGGTCGGTGAACGTCACGTGGGGCAAGGCTCGATAGTCCGCCGCCGGCCCGGGCTGACCAAGGATCGATCGGACCGCGATGCCCGCCTGATACACCGCGACGTGCGTGAAGGCACCCTTGCCGGTGATGTCCCCAACGGCCCACACTCCAGGGACGACCTGCAAGTGCGCGTTGACCGGCACCCAACGGGCATCAGCCGGCACACCGATGCAATCGAGGCCCAGTCCGGTGATATTGGTGTGGCGACCCGTGGCCACGAGCACCTTCTCCGCGGTCAACACCCGATCGCCGACTGTGACGGTGAACTCAATGCCGTCATGGTTGACGGCGGAGACCGCGGCATCGGTGATGACATTGATGTTCTCACGCTCAAACACCTGTCGCAGGAGTCGTCCGGCTGCCGGTTCATCCAACGGCAGCAGTTCTGGGGCCGCCTCCACAATCGTCACGCTGGTCCCGAACCGCGCGAACACCTGGGCCAGTTCCGCGCCGATGGCTCCACCACCGATGACGACCAAGGACCGCGGCGGCGACGTCGCGCTGATCGCCTCTCGATTCGTCCAATACGGGGTTCCGGCCAACCCGGGAATCGGCGGGATCGACGCACTGGCCCCGGTCGCGACAACGATCGCCCGGGTCGCTCGAAGCTGCTCGTCACCGACCACGACGGTGTCGGGTCCGACGAGCCGGGCGCGGCCCCGGATGAACGTGCCTCCCTTGCCGACCAACCTGTCCACCGCGACCTTGTCGTTCCAGTCGTCCGTCGCCTCATCCCGAATTCGGGTCGCCACCGGTGCGAAGTCCGGATCGACGGTGACCGTCCCGGCCATGCCAGGGATGCGCCGTCCCTCGGCCAGCAGGTTCGCGGCCCGGATCATCATCTTGCTCGGGACACACCCCCAGTACGGGCATTCACCGCCCACAAGCTCAGCCTCGACGCCCACGACATCCACAC
>JBAXOQ010000122.1:0-11234 GCA_037133175.1 Actinomycetes bacterium | reverse complement strand
GCGCGCCGAAGTCCCACCTGTCCGCGCGATGGCCCACCTGCTTCTCGGTGGCGTGGTCGCCGTACATGAGCACCCCACGGCCGAAGCTCTTGCCGCGGGCCAGACAGTCGACCCAGGCGACGGAGTACTGCGCTGCCTTATCGACCTCGAACATCTTCTCGATCAGCTCGTCAAGGTTCCTCACCCTGACCCCGACTGACGAAATCTTCGACGACTCGATCGGCATCATCCGCAACCTGGCCGACACGATCACACCGGTCAGGCCCATACCGCCAACAGTCGCCCAGAACACCTCCGGACTGACAGCGGGACTGACAGTCCTCACCTCGCCCTCGCCGGTGACGATCGTCATGTCGACCAAGTGCTCACCGAAGGTGCCGTCATGGTGGTGGTTCTTGCCGTGGATGTCAGAGGCAATCGCTCCGCCGATTGTCACGAAGCGGGTCCCCGGGGTGACCGGCACAAACCACCCTTGAGGGACCAAGACGCGCATCAAGTGATCAAGCGACACACCCGCCTCGACATCGACGACGCCGCTGCTCGGATCAAACGCCGTGATCCGATCGAGGAAGTTCATGTCAAGTGCAACTCCCCCGCTGAGCTGCGCGCAGTCTCCGTACGACCGACCCAGACCGCGCGGAACGATCAATGGCGAGTCATTCACCAAGTCGACTACGGCATCGACCGATTCGGGCATCGCCACGTCGGCCGACAGGATCGCGGTCCGGCCCCAACCGGAGATCAACCGCCGTTCGCGGCCCACCACCACACCAGTTGTCACTGTTCACTCCCACCACTCACGGTTGAACAACGTGCCCTACGAACATAGCAACCCACAGCAGACCCAGCACCAGCAAGGTCGGATCGGCGAACACCGCGTCCTCCGGCGCCTCACCACCAGCTGTGTCGACATCACGCGCGTAACGCAGGATTGCCAGCGCGAAGGGGATGACCGAAATCGCAGCGAACGGGACGAATCCGTGGCCGCCGGCATCGATCTCGAACGCCCACATGGTGTAACCGATGAGCGTGACCGAGATTGACACGGCCAGCAGCATCCGCAGGTAGCTGGCCGTGTACTTGGCCAGAATCCTGCGGGTGGCCACCTCTCCCTGCTCGTGCGACACCAACTCGGCCAGTCGTTTGCCCACCACCATGAACAAAGCTCCGAACGAAACCACAATCAAGAACGACTTGGAGATCGGAACGCCAGCCGCAGTACCGCCGGCGATCGCGCGCAGCAAGAAGCCTCCGGCAACAGTGGCGATGTCGAGCACGGGTTGGTGCTTGAGCCAAATCACGTAGTTCGCCTGCAAGAACAGGTAGCCGACGATGATGGCCGCCAGCTTGAATCCGCCATACTCAGGTCGCAGGATCGGCTTCATGATCAGCGGGATCGCGATGCTCGCTGCGGCCAAGCACAGGCCGGTGATGGTGGCGGTTCGGGGCGCCACGAGGCCAGCGGCGACGGGGCGGAACCGCTTCTTAGGATGAGCCCGGTCGGCCTCCACATCAAGCACGTCATTGATCATGTAGATGCTGGACGCGGCGCAGCTGAACGCCACGAAGGCAACCAGCGTTGCGATCATCACCTGGGGGTTCAGCAGTACCCCGCCGGCCAAAGGCGCGGCGACAACCAGGATGTTCTTGACCCACTGTTTGGGCCGCGCCAGCTTCAACAGCACTGAGGCCGTGGCGGTGGCACTCACAGTCTCATGCTCTCACAGAATCGACCGAGACCGGCTCAGCCCTCGCCGAGCCGGTCACCCGAGCGTCAGGCTCCAGCAAGCTTGTCGCGCAGAGCTTGCAGTGCCTCATTGGCGTCGCTATCGAGCAGACCAGATGCGTCCTCTGGCTTGTCGGAGGAGTAGCTCGTTGCCTCACCTGCCGCCTCAGCCGCCTCAGCATCTGCTTTCTTGGCCTCGTCGATCTGCGTCTTGTGCTGCTCCCAGCGGGCGTATGCATCGTTGTACTGACGCTCCCACTCAGAGCGCTGATCCTCGAAACCTTCCAGCCATTCGCCTGTCGTCGAGTCGAAACCCTCAGGCCCGATGTACACGCCTGCCTCGTCGTAAGACGCTGGCATGCCGTACAGGTACGGATCGAACTCGTCGGCCGCATCCGCTCCCGAGTCGTTCGCCTGCTTGAGTGACAGCGAGATCCGCCGACGTTCCAGGTCGATGTCGATGACCTTGACGAAGATCTCGTCCTCGACCGTGACAACCTGCTCGGGCATCTCGACATGGCGCTCGGCCAGTTCCGAGATGTGCACCAGGCCTTCGATACCGTCTTCGACGCGAACGAACGCGCCGAACGGGACCAGCTTCGTGACACGGCCCGGAACGACCTGTCCGATCGCGTGGGTACGTGCGAACTGCTGCCACGGATCCTCTTGCGTCGCCTTCAGCGACAGCGAGACCCGCTCGCGGTCCATGTCCACATCCAGCACCTCGACGGTCACCTCGTCGCCAACCTCGACGACTTCGGAGGGATGATCGATGTGCTTCCAGGACAGTTCGGACACGTGGACCAGACCGTCCACACCGCCGAGATCGACGAAAGCACCGAAGTTCACGATCGAGGAGACGACACCGGATCGGACCTGACCCTTCTTCAAGGTGGTCAGGAAGTCCTGGCGCACCTGCGACTGGGTCTGCTCCAACCATGCACGGCGCGAAAGCACAACGTTGTTGCGATTCTTGTCCAGCTCGATAATCTTAGCTTCGATCTCAGAACCGACGTACGGCTGCAGGTCGCGCACCCGGCGCATCTCGACCAACGATGCGGGCAAGAAGCCACGCAGGCCGATGTCCATGATCAGGCCGCCCTTGACGACCTCGATGACGGTGCCTTTGACCACGCCGTCGGCTTCCTTGATGGCCTCGATCGTGCCCCAGGCGCGTTCGTACTGGGCTCGCTTCTTGGACAGGATCAGGCGGCCGTCTTTGTCTTCCTTCTGCAGGACCAAGGCTTCGATCTTGTCGCCAACGGTAACGACCTCTGAGGGATCTACATCGTGCTTGATGCTCAACTCTCGGCTGGGGATCACACCCTCGGTCTTATAGCCGATATCAAGCAAGACCTCGTCGCGGTCCACTTTCACAATGGTTCCCTCGACGATGTCACCATCGTTGAAGTACTTGATTGTCTCGTCGATTGCCGCCAGTAGAGCGGCTTCGTCACCGATGTCATTGACGGCGATGATGCGTGGTGCGGGGGTCACAGAAACGTCTGAAACTGTCATGGAGGAAGGGACTCCGGATGGGCATCGTTCTCGTTGCGAATACGGGCTGATCCTGTAGGCGACCGGCCGTGGCACGGACGCGAACCGCATAACCTGCTCCTGTGAGGAAACGCAGATCAGTCGCAGCCAACAAGAGTAGCGGAGAGCACAATCCCAAGGGCAGGGCGCACTGCCATTTTGAGTAGGGTGAAGAATCCGCGCGCAACCCGATAAACACAAACCAGGCGCCACACGCGGGCACAGGTGCGCGGCATCCAGCCGGACCGAGCTTAGGGTAAGCCGGTGGGAGGGCCTATGACCACGAGCGGCACCGGCGCAACGGCTAAGACATCCGTCGCTGGCTCGAGCGCTTTTAAGAAGGCCATCGTGGTCGCGATCGGCCTGGCCGCCGGCCAAGTCGCCGCCTACCTGCTGAGTCTGACCGCTGCCCGCGTGCTGGGACCGGACGCCTACGGGATTTTCGCTTCCATGCTCGCGCTGACGCTGGTCGGCAATGTGCTGGCGTTGGGATTGCAGGCAGCCGGGGCGCGCCGAATAGTCCTGTTGCCCCGCAAGCACCGTGGTGGGGCGGGCACCTCACTGCTCAACGCATCCCTGATGACAGGGCTGGCCGTGACCATCTTGACGGCGCTGATCTCGCCGCTGATGGCGTACCTGTTGCACCTGCCCGGCCCGTGGGCCGTCCTGTTGGTGGCGGCGAACCTCTACCCCGCGACCGTGTTCGGCGGACTGCTGGGGGTGGGTCAGGGACGCGAATCCAACACCCGGTTCGCCGTACTGTGCGGTGTCACCGGTGCTGGCCGTCCGGTGTTCGGAATCATCGCGGTGGTCCTGACCAAGTCCGTCTACGGTGCGCTGATCGGATGCCTGGTCGGGTCGCTGGTGGCTCTGGCGATCAGCTGGTGGCTCACCAGGACCCTGACCGCTCGCCCGTCGGTCCCGCTGCCGCGCTTCCGCTTCGATGTCCTGCACGCCGCCCACGCGCTCTTTGCGCTGTTCGTGCTGACCAACTTGGACGTCCTGCTGGCCCGCCACTACCTCAACGCAACCCAAGCCGGCATGTACGCCGCTGGCGCGGTGGTTGCCAAGGTGACGTTCTGGCTGCCGCAGTTCGTGGCGATGGCCACCTTCACCCGGCTGGCCGACCACCGCCGCACCAGGGCTCTGGCCATGGGCGCGGTCGCGGTGGTGGCGATCGGCTCCGCCGCCACCCTGTTCGTCGCGGTGTTCCCCGACCTCGTCGTCAAGCTCATCGGCGGCTCGGCCTACCTGGAACTGGTGAACGAGGTGTGGGTCTTCGCCGCTGCCGGTGCCGCCTACGCGCTGGCGCAGTTCCTGCTGTACGGCCAGATCGCCGCGAGCAAGCGCTCCGCCATCGTGGTGCTGTGGGCCGCGGTCGTACTGCTGTTCATTCTGGTGGCGCTCTTCCACGGTTCGGTACTGCAGATCGCCGTGATAGTGCTGTGCGTCGCCCTTGCCGTTTCCATGGTCGGCGTCATCGAGATGCTGATCGAGCGTCGGCGCGAGTCACAACAGGTGGCGTATGTCAGCTAGCACACGTGGGCCGAGAGCCTCCGACGGAACCGCGACGGAACTGCTCGGGTGGGGTCGATCCGCCGGAACGGTCGCTGTGCTCCACCAAGCGACTTCGCGCGCGGAGTTGGCTGACCGGCTGCAGGCCTGCGGTTCGCGCGGGATCAGTCTGCGCGGAGCCGGCCGCTCGGCAGCCGACGCCGCATCCAACGGCGGCGGGACCGCCATCGCCCTGGCCGGGGAACTTCGCACCCCCGAAGTGCAATCGGTCGACTGGGAGCGGCGCATCGCCCGACTCTCCGGCGGGGCAAGCCTGGCCGACGTTTCGGCCGAATTGGTCGCACGAGGCTGGTTCCTGCCCGTTGCCGGTCGTACGGCCCACCTGAGTGTGGGTGGCGCCGTCGCCTGCGACCTGCACGGTCCCGGCCATGTACAGCATGGGTCCATTGCCCACGCCACCGTGCGGATTGAACTGATGACGGCCAGCGGCGAGATCACAGTCGCGACACCTGACGGTCCCCACAGCGATTTGTTCTGGGCAACCTTCGGCGGCATGGGACTGACCGGCATCGTGCTCACGATCGACGTGCGGGTCATCGCCGTGTCGTCAGCCTGGATGGTAGTCGATACCCAGCGTTGCGAGTCGCTACCGGAACTGCTGAACACCCTGGCCGAGACCACCGTCTCCCACGACTACAGCCACGCGCGGCTCGACGTTGCTGCCGCCAACGGCCGCCACGGTCGTGGGGTGGTCAGCGCAGCTCGTCATGCTGGCGTGTTGGAACTGCCGGACACGCGCCGACCCACGGCATTGGAATTCGCCATCGCTGACTCCCGCCGCCGCCCACGGCGCATCCCGAGCAGGCTGCTAACTGAACGCACCGCCCGAGCGCTGCAACGAGCCTGGTTCGCGACCGCCCCAGCGTCCAGACGCGGTGAGCTCGCGCCGGCAACCTCGTACTTCCACTCTCAGGACGAGGCCACCGGCTGGCTCGGGTGGAGTGGGCGAAACGAGGTCGTTCAGTACCAATTCGCCGTCCCCGACGAAGCGGTGGGTCTGTTCGACGAGTTCCTGGGAGCGCTGCTGGAGGCGGGGATCGTCGCTTCAAACGCCACGATGGTGCGGTTCGGCCAACTGGTCGGCGGGGGGCTGTCCTTCCCGATGCCGGGTTGGTCACTGGCCCTGGACCTTCCGGCAACTGCGGCCGGGCTCGGCGCGGTGTTGGACGAGTTCGACGAACGGCTCGCCGGCGTTGGCGGACGGGTCTACCTGGCAAGCGACACCCGGCTGCAAGCCAAACTCCTGCCTGCCATGTACCCCGAACTGGGCACCTGGCAGGCAACCCGCCGTGCGTACGACTGCGAAGGGCGGTTCGCCTCGGACATGTCCCGGCGGCTAGGACTGTGATCGACGGCGTCGGCAACGTTCACAGCGTGCTGGTCCTCGGCGGGATCAGCGGGATCGGTGATGTCGGCATCGCCATCGTCGACCGGCTTGTCGGCCCTCGGCTGACCCGCGTGGTGCTCGGCTCATTGGACTCGCCTGCACTCGAGCGCGCTGTCGCCACGGTGCGAGGCTTCGGTGTCAGCGACGTGCAGACGGTCGCCTTCGACCCCGTCGAGACCTGGTCTCACGCACGCCTAGTGGACACCGTTTTCGATTCCGGCGACATCGACGTCGTCGTGCTGTGTCCCGGCATCTGGAGTCTCGAGTCCGCCGAGGACGAATCGCTCGACCAGGCGCTCGCCGTCGACGTGTTGTCAGCCAGTTTCGTGGGTTCCGCTTCGATCGCCCTGCAAGTCGTTCGACGTATGAAGAGACAGGGCCACGGCACACTGGTCACAGTCGTTCAGACGGTCGGAGCACGCCACGGCAGCAACGACTTCGTCGTCACTTCAGCGATGGCCGGTCTGGATGCTTTCGCGGTGGGCCTTGCCGAATCCGCTTCCGAAGGCGGCACGCGGGTGATCGTCTGCCGCACCGCGTTGCCCGGCTACCCCGGTGTGGCGGCACCGTCGGCTGTCGGTGCCGCGGTTGCCTCCGCTATCCGTTCCCGGCGCAACGACATCATCTACGTTCCCGCGACGCTGCGAGCCGTTGCCTCAGGCATGCGGCTGTTCCCCCGCCGCCTCTCCCGCCGCTTCCGCCCCCGCTAGGACTGGCGAAACTCCATCGCCTTTGCACCCCAAAAACCGCCTGCCCGACCAGGAATCGTCGCTGAAGGCGGCTTTTCAGATGCAAAGGCAACAGGTGTTGGGGCTCTTCACGACACGAAGGGGCGGACACTCGGCTGGTCAGCGTTGGGCGGGCCAGTCGGTCGGCGTGAAGCCGGGGTTCAGGCCGCTGTCAACACCAAAGGCGGCCCGAGCTTGGGCAGCGGTCGGCCGCTGTCCTGTTCTCACCCACTGGTCCAGCAGCTTGATCATGCCGACGCGGGATCCGACGGTGAAATTGCAGTGCCCGGCACCGTACGGCGCGCCAGTCGCCGGGTAGGTGGTAGGCGGCGATGTGTAGAACTGGACGAGCCCGCCGGTTCGCGGCTTGCGCTGGTAGCGGTCGCGGAAGTAGCTCTCATTCTGCGCAATGACCACGGAGTCGTACTGCGTGTGCAGCGTGATCGTCGGGACGATAACGTCCCCGGTCGGATCCCCACCTGTGGCCACGGCTTTGGCGACCGCTGCCGGATCGGCCGCGACTCTGCTGCCCGCCGCCATCTTGGCGTTGTACTGAGCTACAGATCCGCCCTGGCTGGTGACTTCCGCGGCTGCTGCGGGGCTGACGCGGCTGGCGTAGTTGGTGCGTAGGTTGCCCGAGATGTTCCCGCCGAAACGGCGCTCCACATCAAAGCGCCCGATCGTCGAGAAGTTCAGCGCCGTGACGATGCCCTCGCCGTAGGCCATCGTCTTGGACAGCACGCTGTCGCCGGACTGATTCGCCGTCTTGGGCGGGCCGTCCACAATCGCTGCGATGTAGGCAATCTTGCTGGTGTCACCAGACAGGCCAGTGGACACGATCGCGTCGGTGGCCGCCTTGAGTTGCGCGGCCGCTTCGTCGGCCGACCGGAAGCCGGTCAGCTTCAGCGCCGGATAGATCAGCGTCTTCACCGCGAAGGACACGTCCAGAGCCAGGTCCATATTGGGCACGACGCCTGCGAGCACACCACACAGCGGCGCCGACCCAGACAGCCACTGCGGGTGCTTCTCGCTCAGTACCTCGGTGATCAATCCGCCGAGTGAGTCACCCCATGCGTAAACACGCTGCGGTTTGGCCACATTGCTGGAGAAGAAGTCGTAGACCTGCTCAGCAGCCTGCACCCCGTCAGAAACCGCCCATCCGGTGCTCTTGTAGCCGGAACCCGCGATGGCGTACCCCTGGTCCAGCAGCGGTTGGGCAACCTGTCGGTAGGCACCGTCCCAACTCGGGACAGTCCCTGGGTCGGACCCTTTCGGCTGCTCGTAGCCGTGTGAGTACAGCAGCAGCGTTCCGTTCCAATGCGTCGGCATAGCAATCCGGTAGGGCGCCCCATCGATGGTCCCGCTGCAGGCCGCCGCGTCACAGCCGACAAACGGTACCCCGGCGGTCCCGCTCGGTTCGGGCTTCGCTGCAACCGAAGACGAGCACCCCGCCAACAGCAAGCCGAGCACTGCCAGCGCGGCGATCAGCGCCCGGGTCGGTGCCCCGCGCCGGGTTGCCGCAGTCGATGCTAGTGCGCTGCGTCGTGCCATGTGCGTCCCAATCCAATCGACACCGCGAGCGGAACATCCAGCTGTGCCGCTTGCTCCATTTGACGCCGGACAATGTCGGTGGCCGCCTCTACCTCGCCGGGTCCGACCTCCAACACCAACTCATCATGCACCTGCAGCAGCAGTCGTGTCTGCAGCTGCGCCGATCGCAACTGCGCGTCGACGCGCAGCATCGCGACCTTGACCAGGTCGGCCGCCGAACCCTGGATCGGTGCATTGAGCGCCATCCGCTCGGCCATTTCTCGCCGTTGCCGGTTGTCGCTATTGAGATCCGGCAGGTAACGTCGGCGCCCGAGGATGGTTTCGGTGTAGCCGGTTTCACGCGCCGTTTCAACAGCCCGATGCAGGAAGTCCCGCACTCCCCCGAACCGCGCGAAATAGCCATCCATCAGGGCGCGGGCCTCGTTGGCACCGATGCCGAGCTGAGCGGACAGGCCAAACGCCGACAGCCCGTAGGCCAGCCCGTACGACATCGCCTTGATCCGGCGCCGCTGCTCGGCGTCGACACTGTCCACCGGTACCGAGAACACGGCCGAAGCCATCGTCGAGTGCAGATCCTCTCCCCCGCGGAACGCCTCGATCAGCTGCTCATCTCCGGACAGGTGCGCCATGATCCGCATTTCGATCTGGCTGTAGTCCGCGGTGAGCAGCGTCTGGAAACCGGCACCGACCACGAACCCTGATCGAATCCGCCTGCCTTCCTCGGTTCGGATCGGAATGTTCTGCAGGTTCGGGTCCGTGCTTGACAGCCGGCCGGTTGCCGCCACGGTTTGCTGGAACGTCGTGTGGATTCGGCTGTGCGCATCAGCTAGCGGTAACAGCCCGGCGACGGTCTGGCGCAGCTTGCTGATCTCACGCCAGCGCAGCAGCACGACCGGCAGCGGGTCATCGGTGGTCGCCGCCAGGGTCGCCAGGGCGTCAGCATCGGTGGTGTAGCCGGTCTTGGTCCGCTTCGTCTTCGGGAGTCCGCGCTCTCCGAACAGGATCTCCTGCAACTGCTTGGGAGACCCGAGGTTGAACGGATGGCCGGCCAGTTCGTGCGCGAGTTCCTCGTTCTTGGCGAGCTCGACGCCGTACTCCTGCTCGACAGTGCGCAGATACGCGACATCGACCCCGATTCCGTCTCGCTCCATGCGAGCGAGCAAGGTCACCAGTGGGAGCTCCACCTGCTCCAACAGTTGCTGCCCACCACGATCGGCGACCAGACCATCGAGCAGGCCAGCGAGTTCCAGCACCGCCCTCGCCGTCCTAGCCAGGGCTTCACGAGCTTCATCGTTGTCTGTGGTCAGCGACAGTTGGCCAGCCGTACCGGAGTCGGCTAGAAGCTTCTTGCCCAAGAAGCGCTCGACCAAGTCGCCGACCGCCAACGACCTCGACCCGGCAGCGACCAGGTAGGCCGAGAGCTCGATATCAGCGGCCAGTCCCTCCAGACTCCAACCGCGGGCCCACAACGCAAGCATCTGCCCCTTGGCGGCGTGCATCACCTTTGGCCGAAGAGGGTCGGCCAGCCACTGCGCGAATACCCGGTCGTCGGCTTCGCCGAGGTCGGCCGGGTCGAACCACAAAGCGTTCCCATCGGGCGCCGCCAAAGCGATCCCCCAGCAGTCCCCGGTGCCGGCTCCCCATCTACCGTCCAACACCAGAGCGACGCGCGCACCGACTGGCGCGTAATCGTCCAGCCACAGCTGAACTGCGCCATCGCGGTCAGGCACGGCAAGGTCGCCGGCGAAGTCAGGTTCGGCAGATTGGGGGGCGAGTCCCTGGTGTGCGACCAGGTCGAACAGCCGCTCGCGCAGCACCCTGAACTGCAACGCATCGAATACCTCGTGCACCTTGTCCGGATCGAACGGCGTCAGCTCCAGGTCTGCCAGCGTGACCTCGAGGTCCATGGTCCGGACCAACTCGGTCAGCTCCCGATTGATACGTACCTGGTCTACGTGTGAGCGAAGCGCCTCTCCGACTCTGCCGTGAACCTGATCGGCTTGCGCCAGCAACGCATCGAGCGATCCGTATTCCCTGATCCATTTGGCCGCCGTCTTGTCTCCGACACTCGGGATGCTCGGCAGGTTGTCCGAAGGGTCGCCGCGCAGCGCCGCGAAGTCCGCATATTGCCCTGGCGTCAGCCCGTACTTCTCAACTACTTCGGCTGGCGTGAACCTTGTGAGGTCGGACACCCCGCGCTTCGGGTAGAGCACCGTGGTGGTGTCGTTGATCAGCTGGAATGAATCACGGTCACCGGACAGGATCAACACCTCGAACCCGCCCTCGGTGGCCTGCGTCGCCAAGGTTGCGATGATGTCATCGGCCTCGAAACCGTCCACCCGCACGGAGCAGATGTCCAGCGCTGCCAGCACCTCACAGATAAGGTCCACCTGGCCCTTGAACTCACTCGGCGACGTGGCACGGTTCGCTTTGTAGTCGCCGAACACCTGCGTCCGGAAGGTCTGTCGGGAAACGTCGAACGCCACCGCGATGTGAGTCGGCTGCTCATCGCGCAACGTGTTGATCAGCATCGAAGTGAACCCGTAGACGGCGTTGGTCGGTTGCCCGTCACTAGTCGAGAAGTTCTCAACCGGCAGCGCGAAGAATGCCCGGTAGGCCAGCGAGTGCCCATCAACTAGCAACAGTCGCGCCTTCTTCGCCTGCTCAGTCACATCCGCGATCCTAAGGCCCAACCCCCAGCAGTTCACCAAACCCCGCCCCACGACAACCC
>JBAXOQ010000121.1:0-11530 GCA_037133175.1 Actinomycetes bacterium | reverse complement strand
GGCCGCCGCCAACGATCCCCACTCCGGTACCGTCGCGCTGCTCACCGGAGGCGTCCACGCCGTCGGCAAGAAGGTTGTCGAAGAGGCGGCCGAGGTGTGGATGGCAGCCGAGCACGAAGGCCGCGAGCGGACTGCGGAGGAGATCTCGCAACTGCTCTACCATGTTCAGGTCATGATGATCGCGCGTGAGATCAGCCTCGAGGACATCTACCGACATCTGTAAGCCGATTCGTTAACCGATGCGGCCAGTGGCCGGCCCGGTGGGTGAGCACCGGCGAACTCACACCTCAATCAGCAGAAGGGCACGATCGTGTTGCGAATCGCGGTACCGAATAAGGGCGCACTGAGCGAGCCTGCCCGCACCATGTTGCGCGAGGCGGGCTACCTGCGCTCGGCGGGTGCCAACGAGTTGTTCGTTCAGGACCCGATCAACGACGCCGAGTTCTTCTTTCTGCGTCCACGGGACATTGCCATCTACGTCGGCGCCGGCCAACTCGATCTCGGGATTACCGGCCGGGACATGCTGCTGGACTCTCGCGCTTCGGCTACCGAGGTGCTGGCGTTGGGCTTCGGCGGATCTCAGTTCCGCCTTGCGGCCCCGCCCGGCACGGCCACCGGTTTGGCGGATCTACAAGGAAAGCGAATCGCGACCGCCTATCCGGGAGTGCTGGCCGCCGAACTGGCTGCCGCTGGGGTGCAGGCGAGCATCGTGAGCCTGGACGGAGCGGTCGAGAACGCAGTGGCCCTCGGTGTGGCCGACGCGGTGGCTGACGTCGTCGACACTGGCACGACGCTGCGCAAAGCCGGACTCGTCGTCGTCGGCCCGACCCTGCTGGACAGCGAAGCTTTGCTGGTACGTCCGAACGCCGCCGGGCCAGACCAGGCAGTGGATACCTTCGTCCGGCGGCTCAGCAGCGTGATGGTGGCCCGCGGATATGTGATGGTCAGTTACGACATTCGCATTGAACTGCTCGACCAGTCCAGTGCGATCACCCCCGGCCTGGAGTCACCGACCATCTCGCCGCTACGCGAGAAAGACTGGGTGGCGGTCAGCGCCATGGTTTCTCGTCATGAGGTGCACCGGGTGATGGACGAGCTCTACGAGATCGGCGGGCGAGGAATCCTCGTCACCGACATTCTGGCGTGCCGCCTGTAGCAGCAGTCGCATCGATCGTTGCGGTGCTGGCAGGGGGCCATCCGTTCACGGCTGAACCGATAGCGGCTGCGACCTCTGAGGGGACGTCCAGCATCATCAGGTGGGCGGAGCGGAACACCTCGATGTGCGTGCGCCTGCCCAGCATCCGTCCGTGGCGCTCGGCGCGCTCGATCCATGCCTGCTGGCGGCGGACTATCAGGCCCCCGGTTTGACCGCCGATCAGCACGTGTACCGGGATGTTCGGCATGGGCCGATCGGTTTCGAGTTCGATCGCTTCGGCGCAGTGGCCCGGTAGTCGGGCATCCTCGTGGAAGATCGTCGCGACGTGCATCGGGGTCGCTACCAGGGCGATCTGTGCCGGGGTCAGTCTGGGTCCGTTGGCTCGCACCGTGGACAGGTAGGTGATCACTCGCTCCAGCACGGTGCCCGTGACCGCCGCAATCGGGCCGCTGGAATTGACCAACGTGATAAGGCGGGCGTAGGCCGGGCGGGTTCGGCGGGTCGGATCCGCATACTCGTTCGGGTCGGTGCCGTCGACTGTCACCAGTGCCTGCACCCGATCCGGGTGCAGGCGGGCGGTGGCCTCGACCAGCACACCGCCGTAGGAGTGCCCGACCAGCACCACGCTGCGGGCCGGGTCGACCCAGTCGGCAACGGCAATGATTCGGGCCACCTCGGTGCGAATGTCCCGCGACGACCTGTCGGAAACAGCTGAACCGCCCAGGCCCGGCCGGTCGAAGCGGACGCAGGTCAGGTCGGGCAGAGCATCCACAACGGTGTCCCAGTAGTCCAGGATCGCGCCCATGCCGTTGCTGAACACCACCAGCGGTCCGTCTTGCCCGGGGTGATCGACGACGACGCGAAGGCGCTCTGAGTCGATGATCGCCTTCATCGGGGTCCGGCCACATCTGTGGCGGGGGATACCTGCTCCACAGAGCCAAATCCTGGCAGACTCGCAGCGAAGATCACCAGGAAGGCTGAGAACACCACGATCGACACACGTTGACTGACTCCGACTCCGGGGATTGCGAGTACGTATTGCAGCGCCAGGATCAGCGACAGGACTGCGTAGGGAACTCCGCACACGAGCGACAGCCGTCCGAATCGCGCCCACCGGCCCCGGTGCCGCAACGACCATCCGAATCCCAGCAGCACCACGGTCGCGCATAGGGTCTCGATGGTCCCGTTGGCGGTATGAGCGACGTGCTCGAAGCTGACCTGTTCGGTTGCTTCCAGGTACCGGCAGCCAGCGTCGATGGTGGACACGCAGTCCAACGGCATCCGCGAATCGATCAGCGTGCACAGGCCCAGCAGGACCAATGCTCCTTGTGCAAGGCGGGTCAGGACCGCCGACGGAAAGTATCGGCGGGTGCCCAGTGCCACCACGATGTAGAGCACTCCAGTGAACAGATCGCTGATCTGGAAGAACCACGATCCGTCCTGATCGTCCGCTGACAGTTCGCTGACGAATGAGACGTCAGCAGGCAGGCGGGGGCCGATCACTGGGGCCAGCAGGTAGGAGCAGTTCCAGAGCGCCGCACACAGCAGCAACACCACCATCGTTGTGGTGTATCGCTGGCTGGGGCGGTGCCCTTGCGTACCGTCGCGCACACCGCCAACATAGGGCACGCTAGCGTGCCCATGTGAGCGCACAAGGGGTGGCCGAACTCATCCGGACCGTCTGTGACGGCGGCACGTTTGTCCCGTGGGTTTTCGAGGGCATTGAGGATCCCGGGGCGGGTCAGTCCTATGTTGGCGAACTCGCGGCCGCGCGCGAGCGAACGGGCAACGACGAGTCGGTTCTGGTCGGAGAGGGCACGATCGGTGGTCACCGCGTCGCGTTGATTCTGTCCGACTTCGATTTCCTGGCCGGCTCCGTGGGGACCCGAGCCTGCCGACTCGTGGTCGGAGCTCTTGAGCGCGCTCGCGAGCTGCGGCTACCGGTGTTCGCCTCACCGTCCTCTGGCGGCACCCGAATGCAGGAGGGCACGCCTGCGTTCGTGCTGATGGTCGACGTCGCCGCGGCCGTGCAGCGCCTTCGAGACGAGGGGAGTCCGGTGGTCGTCTGGCTGCGCAACCCCACCACTGGCGGGGTGATGGCGACCTGGGGATCGCTGGGAACCATTACGATCGGCGAGCCTGGCGCGCTGGCAGGGTTCCTCGGCCCGCGGGTGTTCGAGATGCTCAACGGCAAGCCGTTTCCGGCAGGGGTGCAGCGAACCGAGAACCTGGCCGCCCATGGCGTCATCGACCAGGTCGTTGCCCGTGACGACCTGCCTGACTATCTCGCTCGGGCACTTGCAGTCTGTGCAGGCCACCACCCAGGGCAAACCCCGTCGCTACGTCGGTCCTCGAGCCCTGAAACCGGCGCGCCGAGGGGGTTTGCGGGGATCGATGAGTCGGCGGTCGATCCGTGGGATGCCATCCTGAGCACCCGCGACCCCAATCGGCCTGGGGTGCGTGAGCTGCTGGCAACCGCCTGCGACGTCACCGAGTTGCATGGCACCGGAGAAGGTGAGCGAAGCGAGGCCGTCGTGCTGGCGCTGGCGAGGTTCGGCAGCAGGCCATGTGTGCTGATCGGCCAAGACCGCGCCGCGCAGGCCGCCGGGGCGCTGATCAATCCGGCAGCGCTGCGAACAGCACGGCGAGGCATCGCAATCGCTGCGGAGTTGGGATTACCGATCGTGACAGTGATCGACACCGCGGGAGCAGAACTGTCGGCGCAGGCAGAGGAATCGGCACTAGCAGGTGAGATTGCCCGGAGCCTCGCCACATTGACCACGACAACGGTGCCGACCCTGTCCGTTCTGCTGGGAATGGGCTGCGGCGGCGGAGCACTTGCTCTGCTGCCGGCGGACCGAGTGTTGGCAGCCCAGCGGGCGTGGTTGTCTCCGCTGCCGTTGGAGGGAGCTTCGGTCATCCGGCACCGCACGCCGGAACGAGCGCCGCAGATGGCCCGTGATCAACAAGTTGTGGCCACCGTTTTGGCGGCGAGGGGAATCGTCGACGTCATCGTCCCGGAATACCCGGACGCCGCGCAGGAGTCGGGGGCGTTCATCGAACGAGTCTCGACGGCGATTGCACAGGAGTTGGGCGAACTCCGGTGTCGCACTTCCAAGGATCGTTTGCGGGACCGACGAGTGCGTTACGGCGGGCCGGCTGCGATGTGAGCGCCCGCATCGCAGCGTGCGACGGACGTTCCTGCTACGCTTGAGGTCGTCAAGTGGAGGATGTCTCCCACCTAGCGACAATCTCGGATTTCTTGTTTGATCCTTGTCGTCTGGGTCCCGAACCACATCAGCTGGTGTGGTGGGCAGTGCCTGGTCGGCACTGGTGAGTCTGTTCATGTGAACATCTCCCAGTCATGACGTGAAGAAGGAGGCACCATCAGCGTCGAACCCCGCATCAATGAGCGGATCCGAGTCCCTGAAGTGAGGCTCGTCGGACCAGCCGGTGAACAGGTCGGCATCGTCCGAATCGAGGATGCACTGCGGCTGGCAGCCGAAGCGGATCTTGACCTGGTCGAGGTAGCACCAGGGTCCAAACCGCCGGTCTGCAAGCTCATGGATTTCGGAAAATTCAAGTACGAAGCTGCGATGAAGGCTCGCGAGGCCCGTCGCAACCAGACGAACGTGATCATCAAAGAGATGAAGCTTCGTCCGAAGATCGATCCGCACGACTACGGCACCAAGAAGGGTCACATCGAGCGATTCCTTCGCGCGGGGGACAAGGTCAAGGTGACCATCATGTTCCGCGGTCGTGAGCAGTCGCGGCCCGAGCTTGGGTTCCGGTTGCTGTCCCGGCTCGCGGAAGATGTCGCCGAGCTCGGAATTGTGGAGTCCGCTCCCAAACAGGATGGTCGGAACATGATCATGGTGCTGGCGCCGGTACGCAAGAAGTCCGACGCGATCAAGGCACGAGCGGCAGCGCAAGTCGGAACGGTCGTCGAAGTTCAGACGGACACGGAAGTAGTGCAGGACATCGTCGTCGATGGCACCGTGGTCGAACAAATCGTCACAGAAGTCAAGGAGTAGCAATGCCGAAGATGAAAACCCACAGCGGTTCCAAGAAACGCTTCAAGGTGACCGGGTCAGGCAAGATCACCCACGAGCGAGTCAACCGCCGCCACCTGTTGGAGGTCAAGAGCTCACGGCGCAAGCGTCGCCTTGAGCCCGATGCGACCTTGGCACCGGGTGACGCTAAGGCGGTCAAGCGCCTTCTCGGACTTCGCTAGTCCATCGCGACCGGTCCCGGTCGCAACAACTGACCACCAGACATCATGAGGCCGATTAACGTCGGCTGTACTACGCAAGGAGGAACCTGTGGCACGCGTGAAGCGCGCGGTTAATGCGCACAAGAAACGTCGGGCAACACTGGAGCGGGCGAGCGGGTATCGCGGCCAGCGGTCAAGGCTGTACCGCAAGGCCAAGGAGCAAGTCACCCATTCGCTCGTCTACTCGTATCGTGATCGTCGGGCGCGCAAAGGCGACTTCCGCCGACTGTGGATCCAGCGGATCAACGCCGCGGCCCGGCAGAACGGGATGACCTACAACCGTTTCATTCAAGGGCTGAAGGCCGCAGACATTCAGGTGGACCGACGGATGCTCGCCGAGTTGGCGGTGAACGATCCGACCGCCTTCGCGGCCCTGGTCGAGATCGCCCGCGACGCGGTCGAGGTCCAAACCTCAGCGGCCTGAGTCAGCACTCCCCAACGGCCCAACTAGTGGCACCACGTCGCACGGTTTCAGCAACATCGGGATCCGTGGTTCGTGCCCGCAAGTTGGGCCGTCGTGCTGCCCGCATCGAGTCCGGTCGGTTCCTGGCCGAGGGTCCACAGGCCGTCCGGGAGGCGCTGGCTTCGGGGCTCGTCCTTGAGGTGTTTGTGACGCCTGAGGGGGAGCATCGCCACCCGGACCTGGTTCAGCTGGCACTGGAACGGGGGCAGCAGCTGCTCGATGTGGACGAGAAGACCTTCAGCAGTCTCTGCGACACCGTCAATCCCCAAGGCCTGGCCGCGGTCGCCCGGATCCCGCAGGTCACGCTGGCCGACGCGATCGGCGAACACGCTCGGTTGGTCGTTGTGCTCGTCGAGGCACGCGATCCCGGCAACGTTGGCACGATCATCAGGATCGCTGATGCTGCCGGGGCTGATGCGGTGGTGCTGACGGCCGACAGTGTGGACCCCTTCAACGCCAAGAGCGTGCGAGCCAGCGCCGGTTCGATCTTCCACCTTCCAGTGGCCTGCGGGATCTCGCTGGCTGACCTGAGTGGCCAACTGCGCGAAGTCGGACTCGCCACCGTTGCTGCGGCAGGTGAGGCAGATCGCAGCGTGTTCGATCCGAGCGTGACCGCACTGCTGGCGAACCCCATGGCGTGGTTGTTCGGCAACGAGGCTCACGGTCTGTCCCAACCTGCGCTCGATCTGTGTTCGATCACCCTGCGGGTCCCGATCTACGGCGGTGCCGAGAGCCTCAACCTCGCCGCTGCGGCGGCCGTGTGCATCTACGCATCCGCCACCGCCCAACGCTCCCCTTTTCGTTGACTGCGAAGTTGTCGCGGTTTTTGATCAAGGAGACCCCGCGACAACTTCGCAGTCAACGAAGAGCGTGGGCGACTCACGGGTGTGAGGAGGGGTTGGACACAATGGGGGGATGTGCTGCGCGGAGAGCAAACACGGCCAGTCGGAGGGTCCGTGGCGGGAGTCGGAGCTTCGGATAGCGGACGGCCGGCTGTTCGGGCTCGCCGAGTTCGGCCCGACGGCGGGGTTCCCGATCCTATGGTTCCACGGCACTCCGGGAGCTCGCGAGCAGGTCCCGCCAGCGGCGGTTGCCTACGCGCATGAGGTCGGAGTCCGGATCGTCGGGATCGAGCGTCCGGGCACCGGGCGGTCGACTCCACACCGCTACGGCCGGGTCATCGACTTCGCCGCGGACGTCGAGCAGATCATCGACCAGCTCGGACTGGACAAGGTCGGTCTGATCGGCCTGTCCGGCGGTGGACCCTACGTACTGGCCGTGTGCTCGGCGCTGCCGGGGCGAGTCGTCGCGGCGGCCGTGCTAGGCGGCGTTGGACCGAGTGCCGGGCCCGAGCGGGTCGGTCCGGGCGGCGTTATCCCGGTTCTGCGCCTACTTAGTCCAGTGCTGTCGCGGGTCGGCAATCCGCTCGGAGGGGTCTTCAACGTTGGGATGAGAGTGGCGGCACCGGTCGCGGATCGGGCGTTTGACATCTACCTGGCGATCGGCCCCAAATCGGATCGCGAGTTGCTCGCCCGACCCGAGATGCGGCAGATGTTCCTGGAGGATCTCATCAGCTCGGGCCGGGTGTCGTTTCGCGGCATCGCCTACGACGCGGTGCTGTTCAGCCGTTGGTGGGGGTTCGACATTGCCGACATCCAGACGCCTGTGTACCTGTGGCACGGCGACGACGACCTGGTGATCCCGCTGATCCACGGACAGCGCATGGCCGAGCTCATTCCCAACAGCCAGCTGTCAGTGGTGGCAGGCAAGGGCCACTTGGCAATGCTGGACGCAGCGGTAGAAGCGATAGATTTGATCTTGACTCACGCACCCTAGACCGGCGATGCTGCAGCTTGGCCATGTCACGCCGACCCATGAACGGAGACCTCGATGTCTTACTACCGCTTGCCCATCTTGGACGAGACTGGCTTCGTGCTGATCGACCAATACCCTCAAGCTGCAGACCCGGCCGAGTGGCTGGACGTCGAGTACGTGGATTGGAAGTCCTCAGGCGACACCCGGTTCGCGCCGCTGGCGTCAGCCTACGGCGACATGGAGTGCGACGGTTTCTGGAACCACACCCCGCCCAAGACTGACAAAGACGGAGTATGGGTCGCCAAGAATGTGGCTTTGGCGCCGCGCTTGACCGCCCGGGCGCAGGAGCCGGGGGTCAACATCGGCCGTTGCCGAGTGATCGAACTGCAGCCCAACAGCTACGCCGACGCGATCCATCACTTGCACCGGGACGACAACAACAGGCTCAACCCCGAAGGTACCGGGTGGATCGTGCGGGCCTTCTTCAACCTGACCGACAACCCGGATTCGGTGATGGTGCTGCGCGAGGACAAAGACGATCCAGCCACAGAGACGCGGATTCCATTGCCGGCGGGCACGCAAGCCATCATCGACACCCAGCGTCTGTACCACGCGGTGTGGCACCCCGGCGACGAGCCGCGCTACTGCCTGATCACCTCGTACGAATCCGGACCTGGTTTGGAGACATGGATCGCCGCACGAAATCCGGTCACCCAGGCAAGCTCGCCGGAGGTACCCGCCGCCGAGCTGGTAGAAGCGGCCCGCCGCCACGGCCCTAGCGGCGCCGAAGTGTTGTCCGAAGCCTAGATCGGGTGCGACTACAATTCGGGTCGCATCGAGAGGACATACATGCCAGCGCCACAACAGCCGGATACCGAACCCCGCCCACCGCAGATCAGCGCTCTGGACGCCGTCGCGATCGAGCACGCCGCCGATACTGCCACCGCGGCCTTTGCCACCGCTGCTGACCTAGCGGCGTTGAAAGAAGCGCGACTTGCGCACATGGGGGACCGCTCACCTTTGGCGCTGGCAAATCGCGAGATCGGCAAGCTACCAGGCCCGGACAAGGCAAGAGCCGGGCAATTGATCGGCCGGGCCCGCGGGCAGGTTAGGGCGGCTTTTGAGGCCCGGGAGGCCGAACTTGAGGCCGAGCGCGATGCCCGGGTGCTGGTTGAGGAGTCCGTCGACGTGACCTTGCCGACTGACCGCTACCCGATCGGTGCTCGACACCCACTGACAACCGTCGCCGAGCACCTGTGCGACGTCTTCGTTGCTATGGGTTACGAGGTTGCGGAGGGCCCGGAGATCGAGGCCGAGTGGTTCAACTTCGACGCCCTCAACCTGGCGCCCGATCACCCGGCTCGCACGATGCAGGACACCTTCTTCGTCGATCCACCGAACGGTGGACTGCTGCTGCGCACCCATACGTCACCGGTTCAGATCCGGACGCTGCTTTCTCGCGAACTGCCGGTCTACATCGTCTGCCCGGGCCGGGTGTTCCGCACCGACGAACTCGATGCCACCCATACCCCGGTCTTCCATCAGATCGAGGGTCTGGCCATTGACGAGAGCATCACCATGGCGGATCTCAAGGGAACCCTGGACCACCTGGCCGCCGCCATGTTCGGCGAGGGGCTGACGACCCGCCTGCGACCGTCATACTTCCCGTTCACCGAGCCCAGCGCTGAACTGGACCTGCAATGCTTTGCCTGCCGCGGCGCCAGCGTGGGCGACCCATCGCAGCCGTGTCGCACGTGCGGCAGTGAAGGCTGGATCGAGTGGGGCGGCTGCGGGATGGTGAACCCCCGGGTCCTGCAGGCTTGCGGCATCGACACCGATCGCTACCGCGGCTTCGCATTCGGCATGGGACTGGAGCGCACCCTGATGTTCCGTCACGGCATCACGGACATGCGCGACATGGTCGAGGGCGATATCCGGTTCACTGCAGCGTTCAGATCGGAGGGCTAGACCGATGCGAGTCCCCATGTCCTGGCTGCGCGAGTTCGTTGCTGTTCCAGCCGAGGCCAGCGCCCGCGATGTTGCTGACGCGATCGTCTCTCTCGGGCTAGAGGTCGAAGGCGTCGACACGATCGGTGAGGTCAGCGGTCCATTAGTCGTCGGCCGGGTCGAGCAGATCACCGAACTCACCGAGTTCAAGAAGCCGATCCGGCTGTGCCAAGTCTGCGTTGGAACCGAATTCGGGGGAGTGCGCGGCATCGTGTGCGGCGCAAACAACTTCCTGGTCGGCGACCTGGTGGCAGTGGCGTTACCGGGTTCGGTGCTCCCCGGCGGCTTCGAGATATCCGCGCGCAAAACCTACGGGCACGTGTCTGACGGCATGATCTGCTCGGCCCGCGAGCTCGGACTCGGCGAGGAACACGACGGAATCATGGTGCTGCCGGCCGACTGCGCCGAGCCCGGGACTTCGGCAACCGAGGTGCTCGGCCTCGGAGAACGGGTGCTGGATATCGCCGTCACCCCGGACCGCGGCTATGCACTATCGATACGCGGCGTGGCCCGGGAAGTGGCCTTCGCATACCGGATTCCCTTCAACGACCCGGGCACGGCGCTTGCACCGCTGCCCCAACCGGACGCCCACGCCGACCGCGAGCCCTTCATCTGCGCCTCAGGCGACTTGTCGGCCTGTGACGTGTTCACCGTCCGTACCCTGCTCGGAGTCGACGTGAAGGCTCCGACGCCGACCTGGATGTCTTCGCGCCTCATCGCCGCCGGGATGCGCCCGATCAACATCATCGTTGACGTCACCAACTACGTGATGCTCGAACTCGGACAACCCCTGCACGCTTTCGATCTGGACAAGTTGGCTGGGTCATTGACCGCGCGCCGGGCGATTCAGGGTGAGAAGTTGACGACGCTGGACCACATCGACCGGGTGCTGAACTCCGAAGACCTGGTGATCGCGGACGAATCCGGACCGCTGGCGCTGGCTGGCACGATGGGCGGGCTATCGAGCGAGATCGACGACACCACAACGGCGTTGGTCCTGGAGGCCGCCCACTTCAATGAGGTTGCAGTGGCCCGGATGTCTCGACGTCACAAGTTGTCCAGCGAGGCATCCCGACGCTTCGAGCGAGGAGTCGACCCGGCGCTTGCTCCGTATGCCTCGGACCGAGCGGCAGCGCTGCTGCTTGAGTTGGCCGGCGGGCACAACGTCGGCATGGTCGGAGGCGAGGCGCCGCACACGCCGGTCACGATTGAGCTTGCTGCCAGCCGACCTGCCGAGGTCGCCGGTATGGCGATTCCCGCGGATGAGGGTCGAAATCTGCTCGAGGCGGTGGGCTGCGAGGTGTCGGTATCCGCCGACGGCAACGCGTTCACCGTTGTGGCACCGTCATGGCGGCCGGATTTGACCGATCCGGCGGACCTCGTCGAAGAGGTCGTGCGGCTGATCGGCTACGACAAGATCCCGTCCCGGTTGCCACAGGCGCCAGCCGGCCGGGGACTGACCGTCGACCAGTTGCTGCGCCGCCGCGCCGGACGCGCGGCCGCGGCAGTCGGCCTGGTGGAGACGCTGGCCTACCCGTTCATCGGTGCGGCCGACCTGACCAAGACTGGAATCGGAGACGGTGATCCTCGCGCGCGATTGGTCACCTTGGCGAACCCGATCTCTGAAGAGCAGCCCGGAATGCGAACGACCCTGCTGCCAGGGTTGTTCGCGATCGCTGCGCGGAACCTGTCGCGCGGCGCCGACGCGGTCGGGATCTTCGAAATCGGATCGGTGTACTTTCCGGCACCCGGCACAGCAGCAGCCGCACCGCGCCCGGCCGTGACCACAAGACCAAGCGATGAGGAACTTGCTGAC
>JBAXOQ010000120.1:0-11566 GCA_037133175.1 Actinomycetes bacterium | reverse complement strand
CGCGAGCTCCTCCGAATCCACGTCGTTGCGCGCACACCCGAGGGTCACGATCGCAACGCGCAACTGAGCCCTCGGGCTATCCGCGCTGTCTGCGGTGGATTCTTCCGGCACCTGCCAAGACTAGCTACAGTCCGCTGCGCAGGTCGGTGAGGACCTGCGTCAGTTCGTCGGAGCTGACGAGCACGTCGCGTGCCTTCGATCCCTCTGAGGGCCCAACGATCCCGCGTGACTCCATCAGGTCCATCAGCCGTCCGGCTTTGGCGAATCCGACCTTCAGCTTGCGCTGCAGCATCGAGGTTGACCCGAACTGGGTGCTGATCACGAGTTCGGCCGCTTGCAGCAGAACGTCGAGGTCGTCGCCGATATCCTCAGCGGTCGCGTGCATTGGGGCCGCAGTTGCCAGCACCTCGTCCCGGTAATCCGGCTGCAACTGCTTCTTGCAATGCGCGACGATCGCGCGGGTCTCAGCCTCCGAGACGAACGCGCCCTGCACCCGGATGGGCTTGCTGATCCCCATCGGCAGGAACAGTCCATCGCCCTGCCCGACCAGCTTCTCGGCGCCAGTCGTATCAAGAATGACCCGACTGTCCACCGCGCTGCTGGTAGCGAACGCCAGCCGACTGGGCACATTTGCCTTGATCAACCCGGTGACCACATCCACGCTTGGGCGTTGGGTGGCCAACACCAGATGGATGCCAGCCGCGCGGGCCAGCTGGGTGATCCGCACGATCGCGTCCTCAACGTCACGCGGTGCAACCATCATCAGGTCCGCCAGCTCATCGACCACGATCAGCAAGTACGGGTAGGTGCGCAGCTGCCGGTCGGAACCGGGCGGAGCAACCACCTTCTTGGCGCGGACAGCTTTGTTGAAGTCGTCAATGTGACGGAAGCCGAAGTCGGACAGGTCGTTGTACCGGACCTCCATCTCCTTCACAACCCAGGCCAAAGCGTCGGCGGCCTTCTTGGGGTTGGTGATGATCGGAGTGATCAGATGTGGAACGCCGTCGTAAATCGTCAACTCGACGCGCTTGGGATCAATCAGGATCATTCGTACCTGATCCGGTGTGGCTCGAACCAGCACCGAGGTGATGATCGAATTGATGCAGCTCGACTTTCCGGCTCCGGTGGCCCCGGCAACCAGGATGTGCGGCATCTTGGCCAGGTTGGCGCACACCAGTCCGCCCTCGACATCCTTGCCCAGACCGACCACCATCGGATGGTGGTTCGAGGCCGCTGCCCCGCTTGTCAGCACATCACCCAAGCTGACGAGTTCCCGATCCGAATTGGGAATCTCGATGCCGATCGCGGACTTGCCCGGGATCGGCGACAGGATTCGAACATCCGCGCTAGCGACCGCGTAGGAGATGTTCTTGCTCAGCGACGTGACCCGCTCGACCTTCACGCTCTGGCCAAGTTCAACCTCGTACCGAGTCACTGTCGGGCCTCGGGTAAAGCCGGTGACGCGCGCGTCGATCTCGAATTGCTCGAACACCCCGGTCAGCGACTCGACGACCCGATCGTTTGCCTTCGTCGCGGCCTTGGGCAATGCCCCCGGCTTGAGCAGGCGCTGGCTCGGCAGTTCGTAGACCATGCCATCGGCCAGCGAGAGCTGCTCGGGGCGGGCAGAGGGAAGTTCTGGGGACCCGGCACCGGACGAGCCCGCTGCACCACTTCCTGTCGCCGAGGGGCTGTCGGAAGCCGAATCTGCCGCGGCGAAGCCTGGCACGCCGTTGTCCGCCGAATCGGTCGCAACATCTGGGGCAGGGGTCAGCACAGCCACAAAGGGTTCGTTGCCGACCAGATCGATCGGCGGACTCGCAGCTGGTTTGGTGATACCCAACTTGGCTGCCAGCCCCGCTGGCGAGAACCGCCCATGGGCCTTGGCCGGTTCGGCGACCACCTCTGTCTGCGTGGTCGTCGCGGCGGCATCGCCGTTGATCCGTGCCTTGTCGCCGTCCTGGTCAGCGTCGGCCGTCTGCTCAGCACCATCCTCACTTCGCCGATTCAGCCCGACCGCCGCCTTTGCCCAGTTGAAAGCGTCCCGCACCGGCATCTGGATGATCAACAAAACGGCATAGGCAAGTACCAAAAGCGCCACCAGGGCAGTCAGCAGCGGACCAACCAAGGCCACGATCGGTGCGGTCACGGCCCACCCGAGCCAACCACCGGCGCCGCGAATGACGTCCGCCCCCGCACTCGGGCTGGGGGCACCGGACAAGCACTGCCACAGCGCGCAGAAAGCCACACCTGCGACAACCCATCCGATGAACACCGACCGGGGCAGATGCTCGGTGGGTTTGCGCAGGACCCGCCAGGCGCTCCAGATCAGCACAAACGGCAGCAGCACCACCATCGCACCGAACAGACCGAAGAGCAGACTGTCGACGAACAGGCCGAGCGGTCCGGCCAAGCCGAACCAGGCCACCGCGGCCACAGCCTCGGTGGCGACAACCAGGAACAGACCGGTGCCGTCCCTGCGCTGAGCCGCCAACAACTCCTCGTCGGGGCGGCCGAAAGCCCTGACCGCAGCACCCAGTCCGTGGCCCAGGGCCATCCACATGGCCCGCAAAGCCCGCATGGTAAACAACCAGAGTCGTGTGATGACACCTGGGCGGCTGGGTGCGGACCGACTGCCGGCAGGTCGCTTCGGTGCTGGCCGCTTCGCGGCCGAACCTGACCCGGCCGACCCCGAGCCGGCCGATTTGCCGGTCGCGCGGGCAGACCTGGACCCTGATGATGCGGAGCGCGACGATCCGGACTTGGAAGTCGTCCCGCGGCTAGCTGAACCACCGCGTGTACCCGAGGATCGCGCAGGTTTACGGGCGCCACCTGATGAGCCCGAAGCCGCGCGGGAACGCGATGAGGTGGGCGTTTTTGTCGCCATGGCGCCGAGCCTAACCCGCGGGTGCGACATCGCGGCCGCTTTGCCGCGTGTGTCGGACAGCGCTATGCCTCAATGACGATCGGGACGATCATCGGGCGTCGCCGGTGCTGGTCACTGACCCACCGGCCGACCACACGGCGAATGATCTGCTGCAGCTCGCGCGAGTCTGTCACGTCGTCGGCAAGCGCTGCCTCGATCCGTTCGGTGATCTTCGGACGCACCGCGTCGAAGACGGTGTCGTCCTCGGCGAAGCCGCGCGCATGGATCTCCGGACCGGCCACGATCTTCCCTTCATCCACGTCGATCGCGACAATGACGGACACGAAGCCCTCCTCTCCCAGCACCCGACGGTCCTTCAGCGAAGTCTCCGTGAGGTCGCCGACCGAGGAGCCATCGACGAAGACGAACCCGCAGTGGACCCGGCCCGTCACTTTGGCGACCCCATCGACCAAGTCGACGACGGAGCCATCCTCGGCCAGCACCACGTGCGAGGGCTTGACTCCCGACTGCACCGCCAGCGCCGCGTTTGCCAACTGGTGCCTGACCTCACCGTGCACAGGCATGACGTAGCGCGGCTTGACGATGTTGTAGCAGAACATCAGCTCTCCGGAGGCCGCGTGCCCCGACACGTGCACCAGGGCGTTGCCGGTGTGGATCACCTTGGCACCCCAACGGCTCAACCCGTTGATGACGCGGTTGATGGCGTTCTCGTTGCCCGGGATCATCGACGAAGCCAGCAGGATGGTGTCCGAGGTGCCGACCCTGATCCGGTGGTCGCGGTTGGCGATTCGGGACAACACCGCCATCGGTTCACCCTGCGAGCCGGTACACACCAGTACGACCTCGTCTGCGGGCAGATCGTCAATGTTGTCAACATTGACCAGGATGCCGCCGGGAACCTTCAGGTAGCCCAGGTCCCTGGCAACCCCCATCACCCGCACCATCGACCGGCCCACGAAGGCGACCCGACGGCCGTTGGCGTGCGCGGCGTCGATGACCTGCTGCACCCGGTGGATATGCGAAGCGAAGCAGGCCACGATGATGCGGCCCTCAGCCTGCAGGAATACCGAGTCGATGGCCGGACCGATCTCACGCTCGGAGGTGACGAAGCCCTTGACCTCTGCGTTCGTCGAGTCAACCATCAGCAAATCCACACCGTCGTCGCCATACCGGGCGAAGGCGTTCAGGTCAGTGATCCGGCCGTCCAACGGGAGTTGGTCGAGCTTGAAGTCACCGGTGTGCAGGACCACCCCGGCCGGAGTCTCGATGCCGATGGCCAAGGCATCCGGAATCGAGTGGTTGACCGCGATGAACTCAACCGCGAACGGCCCGATATCCCAGCTCTGGCCCTCTTCGACCTCATGCACGACAGACTTGATTCGGTGCTCCCGCAGTTTCGCCGCGAGCAGGCCCAAGGTCAGCGTCGAACCGAACACCGGGATGTCCGCCCGCTCGCGCAGCAGATACGGGACAGCGCCGATGTGGTCCTCGTGCGCGTGAGTCAGCAGCAGTCCGTCGATATCCGCCAGCCGACCACGAATGTAGTCGAAGTCCGGCAGGATCAGATCAATCCCTGGCTGATGTTCCTCTGGGAAGAGCACTCCGCAGTCGACGATCAGCAACCGACCGGCGTACTCGAAGACGGTCATGTTGCGACCGATCTCGCCAAGTCCGCCGAGGGCGACGATTCGCAACCCGTTGGCCGGCAGCGCGGGGGGCGGGCCGAGTCCAGAATGGTTAGGCAGATGGATGGTCACGACCCAACCTTGTCAGACCGTGGGCCAGAGTCAAAATCGAGTCGCCGGATCAGAACCCTTCGACACCGCCGGCGGCCAGGTCGATGCGGAGCCGGTCGATCTGCTCCGGCGTGGCATCGACCATCGGTAACCGCATCGGCCCGGCCGGCAACCCGAGCACGTTCAGCGCGGCCTTGGCCATCGTGGCGCCCGGAGCCCGAAACATACCGGTGGCCACAGGCTGCAGACCCTCGTTGATCAACCGTGCCGTCACCACTTCTCCGGCGGTGTAGGCGGCCGCAAGTTGCGCCAGCCGGGCCGCCACCACATGGCCGATGACGCTGATGAACCCGACCGCGCCGATCGACAGGAACGGCAGGTTGAGCCCATCGTCGCCGGAGTACCACAGCAGGTCGGTCCGGCTCATCACTTCGACCACGGATTCCAGATCACCCTTGGCGTCCTTGACCCCGATGATGTTCCGGTGATCGCCCAACGAGACCAGCGTCTGCCACTCGATGGGCGTACCGGTGCGGCCCGGGATGTCGTAGAGCACCAGCGGCAAGTCCGTGGTGTCGGCGATGGCGCGGAAGTGCCGTTCGACTCCGGACTGCGGCGGCTTGTTGTAGTACGGCGTGACGGCCAGCAGCCCGTCGGCGCCCGCACGCTGAGCCTCGTCAGCGAGCTTGACCGAATGCGCCGTGTTGTTGGTGCCGACCCCGGCAACAATCGCGGCCCGGTCACCGACCGCCTCGATCACCACTCGAAGCAGTCGGTCCTTCTCGTCATCGGAGGTTGTCGGCGCCTCGCCTGTGGTGCCACTGACGATCAATCCATCGTTCCCGCTGTCCACCAGGTACTCCGCCAGTTGCTGCGCTCCCGGATAGTCCACCTCACCATCGGCAAGCATCGGCGTCACCATGGCAGTGAGCACCGTCCCGAAGGGTGATGGGCCTGTTCGCAAGGTCATGGAATCAGGCTACCTGCACACCCTCCGGGGCTCGAACAGCAATTGCTCGGTTCCGTCGTGTCGCCGGTCGCGTAGGCCATCTAGCGCAGTCAGTGACTCATGGTAATCAAAGATCCACCAGCGTCCGATCGAGTCCGCACAAAGCGCAAACGGGCCCGCGGAATGGCTAGATTTCCTGCCAGTCAGTCAGTCAGTCAGTCACTGACACTCGCTTGCGACGGCCTCGCCCTTCGCCTGCACACCAGGAGGTCACCGGTGGCCGGACTCTCGCGGCGCGCGTTCATGGCAACGACCGCAGCCCTGGCAGGCACCGTCATGCTGCCGACCGAACTGCTGGGCCGCGCGCTAGCTGCCCCAGCTATTCCGTCCACAGCTCCGTCGACGCTGCTGCAGACCATCCGGCAGAGCCAGACCGCCTACAAGAAGTACCGGGTGCTGGTCAACGCTCCCGGCGAGCCGTACCTGCCCCGAGCTGACTTGCTGGGCAAAGCACCGAACCCGGCGCGGACCGCCAAGCGCCGATCACTGGCCTACCTCGGACATTTCAGCGACATCCACATCATCGATGCCCAATCCCCCGGTCGCCTCGAGCCGCTCATCGCCCTGACTCCGCAGTTCATCGACGCCTCCCGACCGCAGGACGTGCTGACCACCCAAGTCTTGGCCCAGATGGTGTCCTCGTTGGCAGTGTCTCGGCGCAGTCCGCTGACCGGAGCTCCGATGGCCGCCATGCTCACCACCGGTGACACGGCGGACTCCCGCAACGCCTTGGAGCTCGAGTGGGCGATCAAGATCCTGGACGGCGTTTCGCTGACCCCGAACTCGGGCAAGCCCGGGGTCTACCAGGGCGTGCAGATCTGGGACGAGGCGACGTACGTCTACCAACCGGGAAACCCGGATAACTCCGACTACGGCCCCTACGGATTCCCGAAGATCCCCGGGATGCTCGATGCCGGCGTCAGCCAGACTGTCAACTCGGTCGGCAGCCCGGTGCCCTGGTACACCACCTACGGCAACCACGACGTGCTGTTCATGGGCAACATCCAGGTTCAACCGGCCTTGCAGGCTTGGGCGGTGGGCAGTCGCAAGGCGGCGTTGTGGCCGTCCGCGACCACGGACCTGGTCAACTGGTGGGCGACCGAGGGAAGCGTGTTCCAGCAACTCGTGAACCAGATCCGTCAAGGCCTGGGATTCTCCACCGGAATCCACGACGTCACCCCGGATTCGGGACGCAAGCTGTTCGACCAGAAGGAGTTCATGGAGGCCAACTTGGCCAGCCCGGCCACTCCCGGTCCGGTCGGCCACGGCTTCACCCAGGCAAACGTCGACGCGATGCAGACCTACTGGGCCGCCGATGTCTCGCCGTACTTGCGGATGTTCGGCCTGGACACCTGCAACCAGGTGGACGGCGCCGACGGCGCGATGCCCAAGGACCAACTCGACTGGCTGACCGCGCAGCTCGCGCAGGCGCAGAAGGACAACAAGCTGGCCATCATCATGAGCCACCACAACAGCTACACGCTGGAGAACGTCGCCCAGCCGGCGGTCGGGCCGACGCAGCCGTTGATTCATGCCGAGGAATTCGTAGCGACGATGCAGCAGTATCCGAACATGATCGCCTGGATCAACGGTCACACCCACTCCAACACGATCACCGCGCACGCCAAACCCGGCGGCGGCGGTTTCTGGGAGATCACCACCGCGTCCTGCGTGGACTTCCCGCAGCAGCAGCAGACGATCGAGATCATCGACAACCGCGACGGCACCTTGTCACTGTTCACCACCGTGCTGGACCACGACTCCCCCGCCGCCTGGACCGAGGGGGACTTCACCCAGAAGGGTTTCGCTTCGCTCAGCCGCCAACTCGCCTCCAACTCATGGATGTTCGAGCCGCAGAACCTGATGGGGTCGGTACTGGATCGCAACTGTGAGTTGCTGATGCCGGCACCGTTCGATATGACGGCGATCTCGGATGCCGCCGTCGAGAAGGCCAAGCTGGAAGCGCAAGCCCGATTAGTGGCCTACGAACAAAGGGTGGTGACGAAGTGAGCACCACACGGATTCCGCTGGCACGACGGGTACTGGCACGACGGGTACTGGCACGACGGGTAGTCGTGGCGGGCGCGTTGGCGCTGAGCACCTTGACCATGGGCGGCTGCGCCAACGCCGTATCCGGCCTTTTGGGGCTGGCCGCCAGCGGCTCGCTGGAGGACGCCATCATCGCCAGCGCCACAGTAGACGCGCTGGCTGCCCAAGGCATCGGGATCTTGGTGATGCCGGTCTGCACCGAAGCCAGCGACCAGAGTCCGAACTACACCTGCACGGGCAAGACCGTCAAGAACGAAACGATCACCACGACCGTCACCGATGCCTCGTCGTCGAACACGTCACCGCACATGACCATCACGGTCGGCAGCAGGACCGTCTACACGGGTGAGATAGAGACCGCCCTCAACAACGCAATGGTGGTGAAGTGATGAGCGCGGTCAGCCAGGTCACCGACGAGAAGCGTCACGAGGCGGCACCCAAGCAGTACGGTCGATCCGTCCTGGCGACGGCCTGCGCGCGATACTGGCGCGCCTGGCAGGTGTTCCTGCTGGTGCTGGTGGTGAACGTGGTGATCCAGCCGCTGCTCACCACCTTGCCTGGCGTTCCAAGCCTGACCAGTGCGCGCTTCATGGTCACCGCGCTGGTGTCCTACGCGGTACTGCTGTTCAGCTTCGGATTCCTGATCTGCGCTGCTCTGCTGGTGCCGAACGGCAAGGCTGGCATCGGCGCCACTTGGGCGCGACTGAAGGCGAACCTCGGCGGCTTCGTTGTCTGGACGGTGGCGTGGACCGTGGTCGTCACTCTCGGCCTGTCGCTGTGGGTGTACCCCGGCCTGGTGATCCTGATTCTGACGCCGTTCGTTCCGATCGCAGCCGCGGCCGGCCACAAGAACCCGTTCAAGGCCAACTTCCAGGCGATCTGGGCGCGCAAGGGCCGATTCGTGGTGACGCTGATCATCACCCTGGCATTCTTCCTGGCGCTGCAAGTAATCGTCGCCCTGTTCAACTGGCTGGTCACCGGCGTCCCGGCATATGCGATCGGCTGGTTCATCCTGTGCCTGGTTGGCCCCTGGTTGCTCACTGCTTTTGTGCTGCTCTACCTGTCCACGCCGGTCGGGGCGGCGGCGCTCGCAGGTTCGTCGGCGCCGGAACTCAACGCGACCTGACAATCCGAATATCTTCAGTTTCGCCGCAATTCACACGGCGGCATGACCTAGCTCACCCGATGAAGTGAAGCGGGCCGCCTTCCTACGGCGAAACCCGTCCAGCGGCGAGGAAAGCCTCGTAGGTAATAGGCATCAACTCAGCGAAATGCTGCTCCATCTTCTCGGCGACCATCTCGATCTCGCGCTGTGGATAGGACGGGAACACCGAACCTTCTCTCTTGGTGCGCAAACTCAGAAAGGACATCAGCGAACGCGCATTACACGTGGCGTACATCGTCGAGAACGTGGCCACCGGCAGGACGCCCCGAGCCACTTCGCGGGCGATTCCGGCGTTGAGCATCTCCTGGTAGGCGGCGTAGGCCGTCTGACACGATCGGACGGTCGCTTCGTGGACGATGGCTGTCTGCTCCGGCGTTCCCTCAATGAAGTCGTAGGAACCGGGCTTGCCGGTCTGGATGAGCCTCCGCTCAGGACCCGGTACGTAGAACACGGGCCGCAGTTCGCGGTAGCGGGCGCTCTCCTCGTTGTAGCTCCAGCCAACGCGGTGGCGATGGAACTCCCGGAACACGAAGATCGGCGCGGATACCAGAAATGTCATGCTGTTGTGCTCGAACGGGGTGCCGTGGCGATTCTTCATCAGATAGGTGATCAAGCCGCGGGACTTTCCGGGATCAGCGTCCAACTCCTCAAGGGACTGGTCCCCAACCGTGGACACTCGCGCCGCCCACACCACATCGCCATCGTGGGCAGCCGCTCGGACCAGTTCGACGGTGACGTCGCTGCGAAACTTCGCTTGGGTCCCGCTTCGCTCGGCAGCACCCGCCACCAAGCCGCTCTCGGGCGGCAGTTGCCCCGGCGTTGCAGTCATGATTCACTCCCGTTCGTCGGCGCACCACATGAGGTGCCCAGCTCGAAGCCACAACACTAGATGTGGGCAGCTTCGAGGATTCCGCGACACTCCGATCGCCCCAATGCATCCTGGGTGGAGTCTGGCTGATGCATCCGTCCGCACTACTAACCGGCACATCGTGGCCCGGACTCTGAGAGTCTGGACGCGAGTAGTGAATCGGCGATTTCAGGAGGATTGTGATGAGTCTTCGACAAACCAGCATCGCAAAGATCAACGGCGGAACATTCGACGTGCTGATCATCGGTGGTGGCGTCAATGGCGCCGTCAGCGCCGCGGCAATTGCCTCCCGCGGCGGGAAAGTCGCACTGGTGGACCGGGGCGACTTCGCCGGCTTCACCTCGATGGAATCATCCAACCTGGTCTGGGGCGGTTTCAAGTACCTAGAGAACTACGAGATGTTGCTGGTTCGACACCTTTGCATGTCCCGCAACCGGTTGATCAAGGCCTACCCTGCCAACCTCAAGGAAATCCGTTTCCTGGCCGCCCTGGATGAACACTCCCCCTACCCTGCCTGGTTCGCCGGGATGGGGGCCCTCGGCTACTGGATGATCGGCAACGGCTTCACCAAGCCACCCAAGGTGTTCAGTCGCAAGGCAATCGCCAAGCGGGAGCCCGCGATCAACATGACCAACGTCCAGGGTGGCATCGAATACTCCGACGCCTACGTGGTGGACAACGACTCGAGGTTCGTGTTCGGCTTCGTCCGCGCCGCCATCAACGTCGGCGCGGTGTGCGCGAACTACGTAGAGGTAGTCAGTGCCCAAAAGCAGTCAGACGGATGGCACGCGCAGTTGCGCGACACCGACAGCGGGGATGAGTACTCGGTCACTGCGAAGGTAATCATCAATGCGACCGGCCCCTTCGTGGACCAGGTCAATGAGACCTACGGAATCAAGACCAAGCACAAGATCGTGCTTTCCAAGGGCATTCACCTGTTGGTTCCGCGGATCGGAAGCAAGGAACGGGTGCTGGCCTTCTTCGACGACACTTCCCGACTGTTCTACGTCATCCCGATGGGTCCGCGCTCTGTCATCGGGACGACCGACACCAGGGTGGACGATGCGTACACCGAAGTCACTGACGAGGACCGGGACTTCCTGCTGCTGCAGATCAACGAGCGGTTGAATCTGGACAAACCGCTGACGCCGGAGGATGTCATCTCGACACGTTGTGGTGTCCGGCCGCTGGTCGTAGAGCGCAGTGCGGGTCAGACTGATGACGACGACTGGACCTCGATGTCGCGCAAGCACGCGATGGAGACGGACCTGGCCGAGAGTTACATCTCAATCTTTGGCGGGAAGCTGACGGACTGCCTGAACATCGGCGAGGAGATCTGCAGCAACATCGAGCGCCTCGGCGTCAAGCTCGAACCGGACCGCCGGAACTGGTACGGCGAACCGCCCAAGGCCACCCGCGACGAGTTCTACCGGCAGGCCCGGCTGATGGGCTTGGACAAGCTGCGCAAACGAGCGATCTTCGAGACGCTGTCCAATCGGCTGTGGCGCCGCTACGGACTGCGTGCCTTCGCGATGCTGGAAGCGATCCGCGACGACCCGAGCATGGCCGACGACATCATCGAAGGTGCTGACTACGTCCGGGTCGAATTGTTCCTGTCGGCCCAGACCGAGATGATCACCAAGTTGGAGGACTTCCTGCGTCGACGCTCCAAGATCGCACTGGTGCTGCGCAAAGACGTCATCAAGAACGCCAACGGGATCCACGAGGCGTGCCGCCTGCTGTTCGGCGACGACGCCGACCGCAGGTTCCACGAGTACTTCGACCACGTCGAAGCCGCCGAGATCGGCACCGTTCCCCAGCAGTCCACTTCCAGCTGACCCCCACTGCCCCCTGC
>JBAXOQ010000119.1:0-11615 GCA_037133175.1 Actinomycetes bacterium | reverse complement strand
GGCTATGACTGGGCGCGGATCGATCGCAGTTCCCATCGCAACGGGCACTACGGTGCTGCTTTTGGCAGCGACTATGTCGGCCTGCTCAGGAACGACCACCTCGACCGTGAGTAAGGAGGCCACCTCCGCGGGAACGTTCCAGATCTTCGCCGAACCGGACGACAAGGGCGCAGCTGTCCTGAACGCCATCAACTCGGCGAAGGTGTCGATCGACATCCCCATCTACGACATCGGCGGGGACCCGAACTTCGATGGCGCGCTTGCGGCTGCGAAACAGCGTGGGGTGAACGTTGGGTGATGATGAATGGTGGATACGGCGCCTACGTGCCCGGAGCTCAGTCGTTCACCAAAGCGTTGCAGGCAGCCCCGGGGACAGGGTCGGCAAAGGTCAATTGGTCTAGCAACAACTTCAGCATCACCCACCAGAAATCGGTCATTATCGACGCCGCCGACGCCTCGGGCGCACCCCTGGCCGCGAATGCGCTGCCAACTGCGACGGCTCAACTGGTGATATCGACCGGCAATTTCAACGGCTACCAGGGGGCGCACTTCTACGCCGCACGCGACTACGCGATGGTCACCAAGGACCCGAAGCTGATTGCGACCGTGGAATCGGCATTCTCCTCGGACTTCGGCTGCGCCGGCTCAACAGTGATCAACCCGGCAAACCTGACAGTCGCGGATCGTCTGGTCTGGAGCAACGGCACCACTGGGGCCAATGTGGGTCAGACCGGCTCCTATCCTCCCGGCGCCGATTACCCACCGCCAAGCTCTCTGGCAGGTTCCGCGCAAGATCAGGGGAACGCCCAGTCAGAGTGGCTGGCGGTGATCGGGGCCGCCGGACCCAAAGCCTCCGTGCACCTATTCGCCAAGTCCGACTCGGTGCTCTACATCCACTCCAAGTTCGCCTCAGTCAACGGCTCAGACGCCGTCGTGGGATCCCAGAACTTCTCGCAGACCTCGCTTGAGTTCAACCGCGAGTTGGGTGTGCGGCTCGGAAACGAGGATCAGAGCGCAATCGCGGTACTCACCGGGACGTTCGATACCGACTGGGCCGCGACCGCCAACGTGACAGTGCTGCCCAGCGCCTCCCCTGCACCGCCCTCGGCTACGTCACTCAGCAGCGCCCAGCAGCACATCCTGACCAACGTCGGCGCACCTCCCAAGGGCACCGCCAACCAGACGTGCGGCCCTATCGCGGTGTCGTAGGACCGCACTTTTCAACAGCGTGAGCGCCTGGCGCAATATATCCACACTGGGAGCTCACGGGGCCGAGCAAAGGCTCCACCACGGGTGGCCGTCCTGACGGTCTCGAATCGCCTTGATCCCGCCGGAGTAATGGGCCTGATCAGCTCAGCCTGCCAAAAGGGCAGGGTTTCGGCCGATCAGATAGAGCAGGCCATGAGCCGAGTGCAGGTCAAGCACAGGAAGCTGATCCTGGCATTGCTTGATGGGATCCGAGGGGGTGCAACGACTCCGTTGGAGATCGCCGGCACAAGGAATATCCTCCGGGCACACGGGTTACCCGAAGGCTCCGGTCAGATGCGAGATCGTGTCGGCGGTCGCGTGGTCCTACGGGACCGGGTTATCAGTAGACTGATCATCGAGTTCGACGGCCGCCTTGGACACGCTGACCCGGGGGGACGGTTCCGGGATCAAGATCGCGACAACGCAGCGGTCTTGACGGGACGACCGACGTTGCGATTCGGATGGAATGACGTCTACGACGACCCCTGCCAAGCTGCCGACCAGGTGGCCGAAGCCCTGATGCACCTTGGAACAAGCACTCGCCTGACGCCCTGCTCCGACTCGTGCAGCAGTCGGTGCGCGGAACGAAGCCGCTCCCGCTAGGTCAGGGTCCCGTCTCCGTCTATGCACCCGAAGAACCGCTTTCCCGGTCGGTTTCGGCTCGGGAAGGCGGCTTTTCGGTGCAAAGATGGAATTAGACGGGGGAGATTGGGGTGTGGCTAGCGGGTCGCGAAAACGCCTTTGGCGGGAGCACCATCACTCGCGCGGCCGACTCCGGAGTTCAGCGCTCTCGCTGCCGTGCACTGCGCTGCGGTAGCGTTCTTGTTCTTGGCGATCGACACGTGAGCGGTAAAGTTGGCGGCTGAGATCCCGTACCGTTCCAGCGTCGCGGCCATCTCGGTCTTGTCGACCTGCAGCACGAACCACAGCGAACACCCGCCGGTTTTGGACCCGTTGTTGTTGACCCACAACGACAGGCACTGCGCCTGATTACTTGATCCCGAGGGCTCATTGTTGCAAGAGGTCGGAATCGTCACCGGGGTTGTTTTGAGCGATTTGACCTCGTCGGTATTGATTGGCATCACCAGGTCGGCTGCCTTGTTGGACCCGGGCACTTTGCGGGGAATCGCCGACATCGGTCCGGGTTCGTTGATCACTGCAGCCACCGGAACTCCTCCGGCGGTCGGTGTTCCGAACTGCAGCTGGGCGTAGGCCGTGCCAATGCCCTGATCGCCCACCAACTCACACCAAATGCTCTGACCGGTGGTCGGCGTTACTGAAGACAGCGGAACTGCTGCGGTCGCGCTAACAGTCCAAACCTTCGCGCAGTCCGCCTTCATGGTGGATCCACCCAGGACCGGTTGCGGCATCGCCGAACCATTGACGGTGGCGTCCGTCGCTGTGGCCAACTTGTTGACCAGCACGCTAGTGGCCACCGGATCCAGCAGACCGTTGGCACTGGGCAACGTCGTGTAGGCCGTGAAAGCGGTTGACCCGGCCTTGACTGAACCCCAGCCCACCGGCGTTCCGTCGACGGAGGTCAAGGTGACGTGCGGGCCGGTCTGCAGGTTAGCCGGATCCTGGCCGTCCGGGATCACTCCGAGGCTGGTTCCGACGCCCTGACCGGTCTGACCGGTGGCGCAGTACTGCCCAATCTGTGGGAGCGCCCGGGCGGCTTGAATGACGGCGTTTTGGGTCGCGGTCAGGGATGCCGGGTCGATGGGGTTCCCGTAGGGGGTAGGCGCCGGATTCGGTGGCGTCGGCAGGTCGCTCTGGGTGAACCAGTCGCAGTAGGCGGCGTTCCCCGAGGTACCGGGCGATGCGGACTCCCCTTCCCGAACTGTCGCCGACTGACCACCACACACCAACCACCTAGCGATGCGACCGCCACAACCGCGACCGACCCGACGAACTTCGGCTTCAGTTTGCTGCCCACGAACACTCCCAACGAGATACGGACGGATCAACAACGCCGCCAAGTAGAGCACCGACGATCGCCCAGCAGCTCGGCCGCATGCAACCGAACCGGGAAGATCACGAAGCTCCTTGCAACCGCAGCTTTTGCTAGCCTGACTTGGTGGCACCCACACTGGCCGGCAGATCGGCCGTCGGCCTCGTCGCGGCGCTGACAGCCCTGCTGCTGGTGGGCTGCGGGGGCGACGCGGCAGGCCGGCAGGTGACAGTCAAGGCGTTGTGGGTCGGCAACCAAAGCGACGGGACTCTGACCAGCGGCGTCACCCCGGTCAAGGTGGTCACCCGCCAGGCGCAGAACACGAACCCACTGGCGGTCGACTTGGCTGGGCTGGACAATGCTGGAGCGGGCGCCGCCTGGGTCTCCGCGGCCTGGTCGGCCGCGACGGTGGGGGCACTGGGCGCCGCCGTCAATCCGCAGGGCATGACGATCTCGTACAGCATCAAGGAGTCGATCGATGGCCCGTCGGGCGGCGGTGTCATGACCGTCGGAGTGCTCGCCGACCTGAACTCTGGCGCGGTGGACCCGAGTGTGACGATGACCGGCACGATCCTGCCAACGGGCGGGATCGGCCCCGTCGGTGGAATCCCCGAGAAGCTGCGTGCTGCGCAGGCGGCTGGGCTCAAGAAAGTCCTGATACCCGTGGGCCAGACGAATTGCTGGGATCCGCGCACGAACACGCAGGTCGATGTGGTGGATGAGGGCAAGCAACTCGGGCTTGAGGTGGTGCCGGTCGCCTCGGTTCGACAAGCGTATGAGGCCATCGTCGGAGCCCACACCATCCTGCCAACCGCCGAGGTGCCCCCGATGGATCCGGCGCTGATTCACCTGCTGACAGCCGAAACCAGAAGGGCGGTCGCGGCATTGGCCAAACTGACCGTCGAACCGGCAGCAACACCCGAACTGACACCGGTCGGGCAAGGGTTGAGCGCGGACCGCAAAAGCGCGATGACCCGGGCAACGCAGCTGCTCGCAGAGGGCGACCCTGCTACCGCGTTCGCCCGGGCAACGCTCGCGGAGCGATCGATCCTGGCGTGGAACGCCCGGTCCGCGGCGATGCGCGAGGCCACGACTCGGCCGGCCGAAACCACCGCCACTCTGGCCGCGCGGGCCGACGCGATCGTGACCTCTGCTGACGCTGCCATCGCTAAGGACGCCACCACGAAGGTGCAGTTCCTGGAGCAGATCACCGCTTTGCCCGATGCGCTCAGTTGGGGCACCGATGCCTACGCGCTGGCGGTGACAACGCGAAACGCCTTGACCGATGCGGCCAGCAAACCCAATGCCGACGTGATCGGCCAGAGCGCCGCGAACCTGATGGAGGCGCACTACAACCTCTACGAGTACCTGACAACAACGGTCCAGGCGGTCGGCATGATCAGGCGAACACCGATCACCAACACTCCGACCACCCTGAGCCAATTGGACTCCTACGCCCAACTGCTCGCGCAGGCCGGTGACGCGAATCTGAAGTACCACGCCACTGTCGATTCTGATCAGGCGCACCCGGATGAGCGCATCGAGACCTCGCTCGCCAACGTCCTAGCTGCGCGGTGGCAACAGCGCCCCGATCCGACCAGCATGGGACCAGCCTGCGGTGCTGAGCCGACTGTCCACCGCGTTGTCATACTTCGTTTCGGGGAACTCATTGATCGCCCTGAACGGATCCACCGCGGCCGCGGGTTCAGGTCTCGGCGCGGCGTCTCGAGATCGCATCCTGAACGAGCAGACCTTCGACACCCAGGTCCAGGTCGCGACCGACGAGAACGGAACCATGTCCCGCCAACTGGCCGCCAGCGAAGTTGACACGTCGTACCTGCGGTGGAACAACGCGTGGGGGCAAACCACTGCGAAAGCCCCTTACACCACCGGCGTCAACGACCAACTGCGCCTCGAAGGCCTGCAGTACCAGTGGTACTCGAACATCGAGGGCAAGATTCTGACCACCGCCCTCAAGGGTGAACCGCGCTGACGAACGACGATCGCGGTCGGGAAACCGGTCGGGCAGCTCAGCTGCGCCAGCCAACTCGGCGCCAGAAGAACGGGCCCTGCGTATGCTCCTGCTCTACACGTTGCAGGCGAGCACTCAACATCTGCCGGCCCCGACGCGCGACTCCCCGCGCCACCTAGGCGGCGGCACAAGAAGGAGAAACCATGACCGGCGAGGCTGCTGACATCCGGATACCGCACCATCGCCGATCGATCGTGTTCGACGTCTACGACGCCGACAACAATGCCGTCGAGATCGTCGGACGCTTGCGTGATGAGCGCCCGTGGGCTAGTAACCCCCTTGAGCTTCCGGTCATCCACGACCTGGAACTCGACGTGACCGTGTCGCTGACGGACTTCACGGTTCAAGGCGTAGACGTGCGCTTCCACACCTACCCGCACGCCGAATGTCCCGAAATCGCCGAGGCCTTCCAGCAGTTGGTGGGCTTGCCGGTCGGCCGCGGCTGGGTCAACGCGATGCGCGAACGAGTGGGCGGCCCGGCCGGCTGCACGCATCTGCGCGAACTGGCCCGCGGCATGGCCCCCGTTCTGCTGCAAGCCGCCTTCTCAGCGGCGGTGCGCAACGGCTATGTCAGCACGTCAGACGCGAGTTCGGCTCGGGCACTGCTGCCGATGCTCACCGGGTCATGCCACATCTGGGCCGGGGGCGGTATCGCCGAACAAAAGATCGACCACGGCTGGCGGCCCGGCACGACCGAGTACCCGGTGCCGCCGCTGGCAAGCTTCCTCGACGGCGGCACCGACAGCTAGACGGTCGGGTCAGTCGCCGGACGGGTCAGGCCCCGCCGCCCCAAGGACCGTAACCAGCCTGGCGCCAATACGTCCACGCAACGTAGTCCTGCGCCCAGGCGGGGGCTTTGTCCGCTGTCCGGGCGAACTTACCGCCACCGTTGGCCAGCCAGGATCCATAGTCGAATTGATACGCCCCGTAATACCCGTTGCCGGTGTTGATCCGATAGTTCCCAGCGGACTCCCGAGTCCGAATCGCCCTCGGGATCCGACCGGCGGCCCACTTGTGCGCGGCGGAGATGTCCCGCACGTTTCGGGCGGTCAACCGGTAGGCGCCGATCGTTGTGACCGACACCAGCGGCCGCGCGGTAGCGCGATTCACCGGCGCGAGGGCCGCCGCAGAGGTGGTCGGCGCGACCTGCGAAACCGGTGCCGCTTGGGCAGGTAACGCGGTCAGCGACACGGCAGCTAGTACTGGAAGGGCTATCAGGGCGCGCGAGAGCGCACGACGGTATGGCGTCGTCATAAGTGGTGGTATCCGCGGCCGCCTGCGAAGTAAGCTGTCGGGCTCCGGTGCGGTGTTCCGTGCACACAATGTGTTGCTTCGCCCCAAGCGCAGCCTGTTCCCCCGGCTGCGCAGATATTGGTTCCTCCGCCGCCACCGCCGGTCATTCCTTCCTTGGTAGGTCGGCCTTCTGGTGCGCGCCGGCGGTGACGCTCGGCGTACTGCGCGCACTAGTTCGAAGATTCCGAGTCAACGTAGCACGGCCCGGATGCACGATGAGCGGTGTCCACAGACCGCGATTACGGACGGTGACAACGGTCGGTCGGCGCGCCGCCGTCCGAGGGCTGGCTTGACTGTGCTGCCCTCTGCCAAAATCCAACCGCCGATCTGAAGGGCAGGGACCATGGCTGACGACACCGACCTGGGCGGTGCCCTGTGCCGCCGCGAGGGCAGGCACGCCGAGGCCACGACCGAGTGGTGGTACTTCACCGGTCACCTAACCGACGAACAGCAGGGCCGCTACGGTTTCGACCTGCAGGCCTTCGTGCTGACAGACGTGGAGTACACCGTGCGTGGGCATGAGTTCACGAAGGCTTACGAGGTGGACAGTGCCATCAGCGACCTGTCGACCGGGCAGTTCCATTCCAGCATCCGCCGACTGTTGCCCTGCCCGTGGTTCCGCATGGACGAGCAGCTGCTGGATGTGCGGCTCGGGGCGACGCAAATCACCGCGGTTGAACCCTTGGCCTACCGGCTGAGGACTCGTTGGGACGACCAGGCCATCGACCTGGAAGCGCGCGCAACACGCAAGCCGGTGGCCCACGGCGACGGCGGTTGGGTCGAGATGGGCGGTGCCGGGGGGTCGCACTATTGGTCGGTGACCCGACTGGAGACGACCGGTGTGCTGATCATCGACGGCCAGCGACGAGCAGTCACCGGGCAGTGCTGGATGGATCACCAGTGGGGTAGCTGGGACCGGATCGCGGTCCCGAGCTGGGACTGGTTCAGCCTGCGACTGGCGGACGGGACCGACGTGATGGCCTACCGATTCGCCGACGGTACCAGCGGGGCGACGGTCTGCCGTGCCGATGGGACCAGCGCGACCACGACATTCTCGTACGAGTCGACGGGAGCGTGGACAAGCCCCGCGACCGGCACCACCTACCCGTCCGGGTGGCGGGTTCAGATACCTCTGCTAGACGCACAGCTCGTGGTTACGCCAGAACTGGTGGACCAGGAACTGGTCAGCGGCACGAGCGGGTACTGGGAGGGGCTGTGCGCGGTTACCGGATCGGTGGCCGGGGCGGACGCCGACGGTGTGGCCTACGTCGAGCTCGCCGGTTATTCGCGGACCATGGTGTAACGGATCAGTGGCAGCCGGGGTGATAGACGACAATCGTCCCGGTGTCCATTTGCGCGGTGGGGGGTTCGTAACCACCTGCCGCGGTAGCCAGTTCGACGTCCGAGACCTCGTCACCAGCCACCTCGACGCCCGCGGCATTGACCTCATCGACACTCAGCTCGAAGCCGAGCTCGGCAGCAACGGCGACGACATCTTCGACCGAGGTCACCTCAGCGAATCGGGCAGCGACCTCGGGGTCGGCGGAAGCAGCGGCGATCAGGGCAGTTAGTTGGTCAGCAGACATGGCAACTCCAATTCGTCTTCTGCCCCGATCGTAATGGCGGTCAAAACAAGTTGCAGCAAACGTCACCCGGTTGCCTAGGTGGATGGTGTGCCTGCGGCGACGACTGCTGCGTGGCATGCTGACGAGCGTGCTGGATCCGGACCCTCCCGATGTGGTCCGCTCGATCGTCGGCTGGACGGCGGATCGACTCAAGCTCAGTCGGGCGACGGCGGAGGCGACGAGTGCCGTGCTGTCCAGGATCGGCCCCTCGACGTCCAATGCGTGGCACGATTTCGGCTACGAAGTGCATCTTGACGGCTCCGATCGGGTCGACCTATCCGTCTTCACAAAGGCGGACTCCGGCAGGACCATCGAGTCTGCGGCCGGGGTGTTCGGAGTAGGCCAGTGGGACATTCCGGAGTACGACCTTGACCCTGGTGGACCGACTCTGGCTGGTGTGTTCCACCACGTCACGCACGCCGAACTTCCGGCTGAACTGGCAGGCTGGGGGACACCTGCGCTGATGGCGGCGATGTCCGGTCGGTCCGGACAGTTGCGTCTGATCTTCCCTGTCGCGGACGCCGCGGAATTGACGTCCATGCTTGAGGAGCTTCGCCGACGCGGAGCCAGGACACACGTGCTGGATCGACTCGGGCGCGCCACCGGCCTGCTTACCACGCCCGAGTCGCTGCGGTTGGCGATCGAGTACCTACCGGACGAACACCGCATTGGCGACCGGGTTGGGCTGGAGGTGTTCATCGACCCGCGCGTGCACGACGTCTTCGGGGTGCTTGCCGACCTGGGGGTAGCGGACGCCGATGCCACGCGAATGCGCGAACTTGCGGACGCCCTGCCGAGGAACCGAGCGCGCCGCCGCCGCATTCCGGGTCTGCCTGGGGTGACGCTTCCTGACCGGTACGACGCGATCACGTTCGTCCACTTCTCGCTCTCGTGGCCACGGACCGAGACTGTGCTCAAGTGCTACCTGGTGGTCCATTCCGGCGTCACCCAAACGGAACGGGAACGCCGGGACTCGCTCGTGCACCGCCACGGCGGCGACTGGACGGCGCGGCTGCGCTTGGCGGTCCACGCACTGCCGCTGCGGAACCCCCCTGCCGAGACAACCGAGGAGCTCTCACGCTGGCAGGCCGCGGTCGACCCGGTGGGGCGGGATTCGTTTGCTCGACGACTAGCGCGGGACGGGTTGGGCGACGACCAGGCCCTGGTCGTCGTCAGTCCGTTCGCCAAGTCTTCGGGCCGTCAGCCGACCTGGTGGCCGCAGTATCGGGACCTCATCAAGGCGTTCGACGACCACCGGGTTCAGGCTGCCACCGCCGAGGACTGGCTGCAGCAGATGGCGCAGGAACTGCCGGACCAGGCCGAGTCTTACGTCCCGTTCGCCCATCTGCTGTGGCCTGCGGTGGTCGGCGCTTGGGTTCGTTTCGAGGATGAGCACGCATCTCTGGCCGACGGCGTCGCGCCGTCTGCCCGAGATGACCTGCGGCGCAGCCTGCTAGCCCGTCTTAGTACGGTGGCGGCGCCGACTCTGTCGCAGGTGATGTGGGAGTCTGCGCCCTTCGGCCAACGATTCCTCGCCCACCGCGGCTCGGTACCGGATAACCCCCCACGGACTCGGTACGCGGCCTTCTGCCGCGCGCAGGCAGACGACGGTCTGACCGCGGTGCTCACCCGGTTCCCGGTGCTGGGCAGTCTGCTCGGCCAGGTCGTCGGGCAGTGGTGCGCAGCGACCGCCGAACTGCTGGCCCGACTGGAGCAGGACCGAGACGCGCTGGAAGACCGACTCGGGATTCCGGCAGCCCGGCCGCTCAGCCAGGTCAGCGGCGCCACCGGCGACACTCACAACGACGGTCGCTCCGTGTGCATCCTGGGCTTCGGCGACCTGCGGGTGGCGTACAAACCGCGCAGCGTTGCTCTGGAGGATTTGTACTTCCGTCAGGTCGCGGCACTCATTGGACTGACCCCACACGACCCACTTCGGGCGGCAGCCGTTCTTGCCTGCTGCGACGCCGGTGGCACCTACGGCTACATGGAATACATCACCGGCCAGCCGTGCACAACCGATGCAGAACTGCGGGAGTTCTACCGCAACGCCGGTCGCACGCTGGCGCTGCTGCACGCGCTCGCGGCCACGGACTGCCATCACGAGAATCTAATCGCGGTCGGGAACCAGCTGGTGCTAGTGGACGCTGAGACGCTGCTCGACACGGGCGCTCCGAACGCAGCCCAACTGTCGGCTTCGGTCGATGGCGACACCTCGACGGCCAATCCAGCGTCGGTGCTTCGAGTCGGAATGCTGCCCACCTGGTTGTGGCTGGAGGGACGCCGGACGGCGCTGGACATCAGCGCGCTGGGCGTCGGTGCGGGTTCTGCCGAACCGGTCGAAGGTCGTGGGTGGCGGGCCATCAACTCCGATCTGATGGCGCGAGGCAGCGTGACGGCGCGGATCGGGCACCCGACCAGCCTGCCGACGGTCAACGGGAGCGCTTGCCTGCTCACTGAACATGTCGAGGACCTCGCCGACGGCTTCACCCAGGCATACCGCCTGCTCATAGCCAACCGTGAGGTGCTGCTGGCCAACTGGCGAGAACACGCCGTGGCGCTCGAACGACGGATAGTGACTCGACCGACCTATGTATACGCGAGTCTGCTCGGGGCATCGGTGGAGCCGGCAGCGCTGGAGTCGGCGACTGCTCGTGGGCTGGTTCTGGAACGGCTGACCCGCGCCTACCTCAATGACGAAGGTGAGACGACCTGGCCCATGGTGGCCGCCGAGCAGGACGCCCTAGACCGCCTTGACATCCCCTACTTCAAGGTGCCCTTGGCAGGTGGCCGCACCGAGTGGCTCGGCGGAGGTCTGGAAGAGTGGCCGGCCGACGGTGCCTTCGCCGATCTTGAGGCCAGGGTGGCACGGCTCTCAGAGGCCGACCTGAATTGGCAAACCTCGCTGATCCGGGCTTCCGTGGCGGCCTCGACTTTCCGGATGACGCCAGAACCGGCGGGGGCCGCGGTCACCCCGCGCGAAACACCGCCGGACTCCTACGCCACCGGCCGCGCGTGCCTGTCCGCTGTCACCGACGCCGCCCTGACGGCTGACGGCGAAACCACCTGGATGGGCCTGAGCCTGCTACCCGATGGGATGCGCGCCAACGTCGCGTCGATCGGGTCGGGGCTGTATGACGGGCGCATGGGTCTGGCGGTCGCGCTGTCGGCCTTGGCCGCCGCGGATCACGTGAACGCAGGGCAGGCTGCGGTGGCGAGGGACGCTGCCCTGGCACCACTGCTGCGCCTGCTCCGCTCGAGCGACAACGCCGACCTGTCGCGTTTGATGTTGGCCACCGGACCGGGGATAGCTGGCGTTGGGGGTCTGTTGCGCGGGCTGGCGTTCTTGCGCGGGAGGAGCAACGTCGACGACGAGTCGATCAGTTCGGCCCAAGACGCCCTGCTCGGCGCCCTGTCAGTAAGGATGCTGGCCGACGACAAACAACTCGACCACATCTCCGGCGCC
>JBAXOQ010000118.1:0-11627 GCA_037133175.1 Actinomycetes bacterium | reverse complement strand
CGCCGACGGGGTCGCTTGGGCCATCTTCTGCCCCATCGTTCCGCGCTGTATCCCAGCGGACGTGCCGTAGCGTGCCACGATGATCCGCTTTCCGGCGACTGTCTGGAACGCCACTTGGGCCGAGTCGTTGCCCTCAATCTTCCACCAGCCGTCCGCGAGCCGACTCAGCGCCGATGACTCAGCCTGCCCGGAGGCGTGCTTGGTCAGGAGGAGTTGCGTGCCTTGGACGCTGACGTCGCGGTAGTCCGTGTAGCCGGCGTAGCGACCGGTGGCGGATGCCAGCTCGGTGTCTGATGGTGTTCCCGGACCCGGGTTGGGCAACGGCGTCGGAGCCGGTTCGACGATCCCGGTCTTGGCGGTGTAGGACAGCGCCATCGCCCGGGTGGCGATAGCGTCGGCCACCGCGCTGCCTCCGACGGTGTTCGTCGAGACGAACACGCCGAGCTGCTGGCCGGGGTGGATCGTCATCATCGAGAAGTTCCGGGTGGTCGCTCCGTCATGGCCGAAGGTGCGGCCCATCCAGGTGTCGGAGACGAAGAACGAGAGCCCGATCCGAACGAACTCATCGATAGGCAGGTCGGTCTGTGGGGTGGTCATCTGAGCGAGCGTCTTGGCCTGCACGACTCGCGAGCCGACACCGGCGCCACGGTGAGTGAGCATCTTCAGGTAGTTCGTCATGTCTGCGGCTGATGACAGGATCGATCCGGCGGTCCAACCGTTGACGTATTCGCGCGGGTCCGCTTTGGTGCTTCCAGTCGGCCGGCCATCGGGTCCGATGACCGGGGAGTAGTTGCGGGTCATCGCCGAACTGGAGGCTTTGGTGTCGTCGAATGACGACGAGCGCATCTTCATCCGCGAGAACAGGTTGCGACCGGTCCAGGATGCGTACGGCTGACCGGTCACGTTCTCAACCAGAGCTTGAAGCAGGACGAAGCCGCTGTTGTTGTAGGCCCACTCCGTATTGACTCGCCGCTCCGGCGGCATGGCGCTCAGTGCACGGTACAGCCAGTTCCGGAAGCCCCGGTCCGGATGCTTCATGGTGATCAGTCCGTAGAACAGGTCTCCGGGGATTCCGGAGTGGTGGTCCAGCACAGATCGCACGGTGATCGTGTTGTTCCGGAAGCGGGGGAGGAGCCGCAGCTGTGGGACGTACCGCGTGATCGGTGCGTTCAGCTTGACCTTGCCGCGTTCCACTAGCTGCATCACCGACAGCGCCGCAAACGTCTTGGACAGGGACCCGATATGAAACAGGGTCCGATTCGTCACCGACCGTCGCTTGGCCCGATCGGCCCAGCCGAAGCCTTCCGCCATGACCGTGCGGTCGCCGTCGGTCAACGCGACCGTGGCGCCCACAATCCCCGCATCGGAAAGCATTTTGGGAATCTCTGTGCGCAAGGTCTGGACCACCGACGAGTAGTCGGTCGCGCGATCCTGCACCGGCGGATCGGTAGTGAAAGGCCCGCTCGCGCGTGCCGTCGGTGGCAGGCCGACCAGCAGGGCTGCGGCCAGGGCGAGTGATGTGGTTGCGGTTGCGGTTCGTCCGTTGAACATGGCGTTCACGTGCCTTTCTCACGAACGACTATCCCGGTCGGTCAGCACTTGAGGGTGCAGTAGACGTTGGTCCACGGGTTCGCGCAGTAGATCCAATCGGTGGGCGGGAAGGTGTAGCCGCCGGACACACCGGCGAGTTCCGCATCCGACACATCGGCGTCCTCATCCGCGGGCGGAAGGTCTTCGATGAGAATCCCGAACCCGTTTTCGTTGGCGATCCTGACGAAGTCCTCCAGGGTCGCAGCTGTTTCCAGCGTCGACCGAAGCTCGTCGTTGGTGGTCGTGGCGGTGTTCAATGCATCCAGTTGTTCGCGCGACATGTCACCAGCTTCACACAGTCGGACGCCGGATTCCAGTGCGTCTCATCCTGCTGGCGGCGTCGTCGCGAGACCGCCCGCCGCTGGTTGGTTCTTGTCCGGGGAGTTCAGCGGTCAACAGGGGCGCGTTCTCCGCTAGCCTTCGAGACGGCACATGCCTGACCCGAGCCGTCGCCAATCGGTCCGGCATCTTCCGGCCCTTCGACCCGAGAGATGAGGCTTGCAATGAACCTAGGAATCCGCCCCCGATCGGCGGTCCTCGCGATCGGTGGACTGATGGTCATGGGGCTCGTGCTGACTTCCTGCAGCCAAACGGGACAGGGACAGTCCGGTGGCGGTTCTGTGTCCAACCCGGTCTGCGGCCAGCCGCCGCCAGCGCTGGGTTCCGGGGGTTCGCCAGTATCCGTGCCGATCACCGTGCTCGGTACACCGATCCCCGAGGTCCCAACCGTCAAGGTCGCAGTGGGCAACAGCGCGCCGGTCCCGGTGCTGCTCGACACCGGTTCGGTCGGCCTGCGGGTATTCAGCCAGCGACTCCCGAACCTGTCCGCCGCCGGGGTGTCGGTGACCGGCACCCCAGTGGTCGAAACCTACGAAGATGGCAGTGTCTTCAATGGCCACTGCGCCACCGCCACAGTGAAGATCGGGGACGCGGCAACCGCGACAGAGGTGCCATTTCAACTGGTGGACTCCGTGACGTGCGCGTCCTTCCGCCCCAACTGTCCCAAGCCCGAACTCGCCAACGGCACCGCCGGGATCATGGGCATAGGCCTCTACCCGAAAGACGTCCCGAATCCGCTGGAGTACCTGGCCGGCTCGCTGGCCGGCAGTTGGAGCGTCCATTTGTCTTCCGCGACCGGCAGCCTGAATCTTGGGGCGGCCGATCCCGCAAACTCGGCCGCGTCCTTCAACCTCACTTCTCAGGGGTCGGTGGGGCCTGTCCCGGCATGGGACGGGCATACACTGAACGTCTGCTGGTCGGTCAAGTCCGCTGCGCCGGTGTGCGACAGCACTCTTTTCGACTCCGGCGCCGTCGACATGAATTGGTGGGATCCAGTCCTTGCGCAATCCGTGGGCGTCACCGCCACACCTGCGGGAACGCCGATTCCAGCCGGGCTGCCCGTCACGTTGTCTACCTCCAGCGGCGCTTCGCCTTTCTGGAGCTTCACCACCGGTACCCAGCCGGGAGTTAACCAGGTGTTCGCTCAGGTCAATCCGTTCCCCGGGCCGAACAGCACCCTGGCCTCAACCGGGATGGCGATCTACCGACAGTTCACCGTCACCTACAACCTGTCCAACGGAACCATCAAGCTCAATTGATCCGCAGGACTCGGCTCCGCGGCGTCAGCACTTCAATGTGCACCAGGCGTTCGTCCACGGGTTGTCGCAGTAGATCCAGTCGGTGGGCGGGAAGGTGTAGCCGCCGGACACACCCGCGAGTTCGGCATCCGACACGTCCTGGCCTTCGTCGACTTCCGAAACGTCCTCGATGATGATCTCGAACCCGTACCCGTTGGCGATCCTGACGAAGTCCTCAAGCGTCTCAGCCACTTCTAGGTCCGATCGCAGTTCATCTCCACCGTTCTTGATCCGTCCGGGAGCGACTCCGCCAGCACACCCGCTGGTCCTCTGAGCTGCCTGGCAATTTCGGGACCATCCGCCAGCTCACCACTGCTGGAGGACGCCAATCTCAGAATCAAGAACGAGTATTGACGCCGATCCTGCTCAGTGTGAGCGCCCAGGGTGGATATATTGCACGAGGCGCTCACGCTGTTGACGATCGGGTCGAGGCGAGGCAGTAGTCTCCATTTCAAGACACCTTTGGTTCTACGACGAGGGGACGCGGCGTGCACGATTACCTGATCGACCTGAGCCCGTCGGGTGTCCTGGCGCTGTCCCTAATCCCCGTCATGATCTTCGCTGTCGGCGGCGCAACGCTGAGCACGAAGGTGGGGGTGGGGAACGACAACCTGCTGACCTCGGTTCTGCGCATTGTGGGAGGCGCGCTGGTGTTCGTCTCCGCGTTCACGGTCGCCAACCTCTGGCAGCAGGCGGACAAGTATCTGTATGAGGTGACCGCCGAATACGCAGCGGGCTGGGATCTCGACGGTGCGGTGCAGGCAGCTGCACCGCCTGCCGCCGCGGACGCTGTGACTGCAGTGCTGCGAAGCTACCGCGATGAGGTCGCCCGGACCGAGATCGGGCGACACGTCCCGCCGGAGGGGTCCACTGAGAGTCGCGCGGCTTTTGCCGCCGTCCAGGCTCAGACCACCAAGGCCGTCGCGCAGGCGTCCACCCCGGAGCTCGGGGCGAATATCAAGGACGCGATGAAGACGCTGACGGATGCTCGGTCCAAGCGGGTCGACTACCCGGAATTGGCCGGCCTTCCGGGCGTCATCGTCGTCACGATCATGCTGCTGGCATGGATCGCGGCGCTGCTGTTGGGTGTGTACCCCGGAGGTGGTCAGAGATGGGTGAAGGTGGTCCAGACCAGTGCTGCTGTGGTGGCCCTGTGCATGATTCAGGTGGCCGTTTTCTACCTCGCCACTCGGGCTGGAATGACTGAAGTCGTCCAGTATTCGCTGCAGCTATAGAAGCCTGGCTCCCAGGACCCACCGGCCAATTGCATTGATTGCCGGTGGACGTGTCAGCCCCCGACAAGGGCCTTTATGAGTTGGAGGTGCTTGTCGATGTCAGGTACCTCACGGGCGTCCCAGAATCGGGGCGTTGTCTGCGATGCGGACCGAATCTCGTTGATCCGGTCGTTTCGACCTGCCAAGAATGCCAGAGTCGCTGCCGTTGTGAACGGCGCCGCGACCTCCTGCGGTTGGGCAAGGGTGTGATCGAGGGCGTCGTTCCACGCACCGCTGTATGCCAGCAGCAGCGGAATCCAAGCCGAACGCGCTTGTTCGACAATCGTGTCGATCGACGGGGAATCGGGCGTTTTGACGTGGTAGACGCCCCGCCGTGATCCGGCGCCCTTGGAACACAACAGCGCATCGCGCGGTGGGTGGGCCCAGTGGCGAAGGGGTAGTTGGCGAAGCACCTTCATCACGGTACCGCCGTACAGCAGGATGGCTGGGTCGATGGCGAACTGCCCGGGTGGCAGGCCGTCCTTGATGGTCGTGAGTGCGATCAATCCGCAGGAGCCATCCGGAAGAGTGCATTCGAGGCGCAGTATGTCCGCGCCCGGCCGTGCTTTCAGCGGTTGGCCGCGGACCTTGGTGTCTGCAAGTCGCGAAGTGATTTGGACGAACGTTTCCCGCTTGAGGTCGCGCAATGGCCGGATGGTATCCACTGTCGGATTCTGGCACGGCAAGCAGGTCAGCGCTTGGACAGGAACCGGTCCACCGTGCGGGCGAACCCGAGTTGCGGCTGGAACAAGAAGGCATGGCCGGCATCACTGTAGATCACGGTCTGAGCCTGGTGAATCCCCTTGCGCAGGAGCGCGACGTTCTTGACCGGCGAGATGACGTCGTCGCGTCCCTCGCCGATCAGCACGCGCTGGCGGATGCAGCCCAGCCGAGCCGACGTCCCTTTGCCGGGTCGGAGCCACTTCGGACCGGCCGCCTTGACCTGCGCGGCCAGCGTGGCCGGGGGGATCTCGAAGGCCGTTGGCGGCTGATAGTGATCGGCGGCGTAGGCAGCTCCGACGCGGCCCAGCCACGCTCCTGCGGCGGCGAGTTGGTCGGCCGGGAACAACACGCTCATGCGCTGCTGGAAGGTCGCGTTTGGATTGGTAATGATCTTCAGTGCCCAGGGCCGTGGCGGGATCGTTGTCGGCCCGCCGGGGTTGGTGCTGGCCAGGATGAGCCGACGAACTCGATGCGGGTACCGAATGGTCAGATCTTGCGCCACGTACCCACCCATCGACCAACCGAGCACGTCCGCTCGACCACTGGAGACCTTGTTGATCAGCCGGGCGACATCGTCTGCGAGCGTCCCGATCGTCATGCCCTGCACGGAGCCGGTCGAGGTTCCAGCGCCGCGCAGGTCGAAAACGATGACCTTTCGATCCCGGGCCAATCGGTCCAACAAGGCGGGGTCCCATTCGGCCATGGTGTTCCCCGAACCCGGAATCAGCACGAGCGGTCGGCCGCTGCCAGCCTTGCGGTACCCGATCCGGGCGCCATTGACGGACACATACTGAACCGGCGCGGACAGCACCGACGGGCCGGCCGTGGCGCTAACCGTGGGCGCGGCGTTCGTAGCGGCAGCGGTCAGTGTCGGGCCCGAGGCGCTCGCGGGCGGCGCACCGAATGCCGGTCCGCCAACCAGAACCGTGCACGTGCAGACCATGACGGCAGATGTCGTCGCCACCACTTTTGACCTGTTCATACCCAACAACATACTGCTTGTGCTCCGTGCGATTCTCGGACCATCTGCGTCCGGCCGAGTACAGCCAACCTGCCAACCGAATGGTGGCGGGCATCCTTGCCAGCAGCTGCCGGCGCACCCCGTGACGTCATGTCCTCGGCCAGATCGGGGGTATCTTTGTCATGCGGCAGAAGTGAGTGACGTGCAGTGGAGGTTGAACGGTGGCTGGCAGTTGGAGGGCGCGAAGGCGCCTGGGTACCGTGGCATCCGTGGCCGTCGTTGCGACGGCCGCGTCGTTGGTGTTGGTCGGCTGCGGATCCTCCTTGGTAGGGGGCAGTTCCTCTGACCCCAATACTGAGGCCTCTTCCTCGGGTCCGGCCGTTATTACCGTCACGCCCGAGAAGAGCGGAGCGGCGATCCGGGCGGATTCGCCGATTGTCGTCTCGGTGGACAACGGCAAGCTGAGCGTCGTGACCGTCACCGGGCCGGGTGGCCAGCTGCGCGGCAGCATGAATCCACAGAGCTCCGCGTGGACCTCTGACGCCAAGTCCTTGGATTTCGCAAGCACCTACGACGTGCGTGCCGCTGCAGTCGATGGCACCGGTCACAGCGTGGAGTTGGCGCGCGCACTCAAGACGGTGACCCCGTCGCGGGTGGTCGGCGCGCGCTACGAGAACTCCGCCTCCGGCGACACGGTCGGCACGGGGACGATGGTGCGACTTGTGTTCGACGAGCCGGTCAAGAACCGTCAGCAGGTTGAGAAGGCCCTGCTGGTCACGTCCAGTGCCCCGATTGTCGGCGCGTGGTCGTGGAACGCGGACCAAACGGCTGTCGCCTTCCGTCCGCAGACCTACTGGCCCGGGTCGGATTCGGTCACGGTCAGTGCGAACCTCAAGGGCGTCGAGCTTTCGAAGGGGGCCTACGGCGACCGCGCGTACCGAACCAGCTTCCGTACCGGACCCGCCTACGTGATCACGGTCGACTCGGCGAAGCACCGAATGGACGTGTCCGTCAACGGCAAGCCGGTGAAGAAGTTCCCCATCACCACAGGTAAACCGGGCTTCGACACGCCTTCCGGGATCATGCCGATCATGGCCAAGGAAGGGACCGTGGTGATGGATTCGGCTGGCATCGGCTACGGCAAGAACAGCTCGGAGTACTACCACGTCACTGCCTACTCCGCGATGCGGCTGACCTCGCGCGGGGTCTATATCCACGCGGCTCCGTGGTCGGAGGGATCCCAGGGTTATGACAACGTCAGTCACGGGTGCATCGGAATGAGCATCTCCAACGCTGCCTGGCTGTATGACCGGGTCCACCCCGGAGATGTCGTTGTTGTCAAGAACGCCGGTGAGGACATCGACTCAGGCAACGGGATCACCGACTGGAACGTCAGCTGGCCCAAGTGGCTGGCGGCCTCGGCGCTAGGTGCACAGACGTTCGGGCCGACGGCCACCGGGTAGGCAACTGCCGGGTTGGGGTCTGGCATCAGGATTCGGGCTGGAGCTACAGCACGGCTGGAATGGGCCATTCGTTGTCGGGATCGGCGATGGCAGCGGAGACGTTGTCGACCACCTTAGGTTCGATCAACCCTCGCTTGGACAGTATTTTCGCCGCGACCTTCGCGTCGGCGACGAAGTGGAAGTCGATTCCTTGCCGGGCCAATCGTCGGCGCCATCTCGCGAGCTCCGAGCCGCGCTCGGTCTTCTCATCGTCGACATCGCGGATGATGATGGACTCCACGCTGTCTGGATACTGGCGCGCGGCCTCCACGTAGATCTCCGGATCGTGCTCGCCGGAGTCCCCGAACAGCAGGAACTTGGTGTTCGGGAACGAGGTGAACAGCCGACTGATGGTCAGCCGCTTGTGTTCCTGGCCGGACCTCATCACGCGCCGTTCCTGCGGACCCCAGTCCGTCAAGAACAAGGGTCCCTTCGGGAACCCCTGCATGTTCAGGAATTCCACATGCATGTCGTAGAGCGACCAAGGACCAGTGGAGACGTAGAAGAAAGCCGGTTCCGCTGCGTGCGCCTTCCCGCTGCGAAGTCCGCTGTACAAAGCTGCCATGCCGGGGATCGCGTGGCGCGTTCCGGCCCGACCGAACAACGTGCGCCGTACCGCCGCAAGCCCATCGGTCATCCCAGTACGAATGACGGTGTCGTCCAAGTCGCTGATCACCGCCAGCGGTGCCTGCGGATCTGGGACGATCACGTCGCCATGCGCGGTTGTGGTCCGCCTTCGCCGGTCGTCCGACGTGGCGGTGACGGTGTAGGTATGCCACCCCGGCTCAAGGCCCGCTGCCGGAACATGCACCGTGGCATACCCGTGACGGTCGGTCACGGCATCCTCGGAACCGTCGGGCAGCTCAACTGTGACCCGGGCACCGGCAAAGGCCAGTGTGATGAATCGCCGAAGATTCGCCTGCAGCAGGTACGGGTCGATCAGGGCGCGGGACACCTCCGGAACCACAGGCTGCTCCATGACCCGGACCTGGATCCGGGCAAGGCCGTCGGACACGAATCCGCGGTAGGCGACCAGGTAGGTCGAACGCAACGTCCCCTTGTCCTGCTTGCGATCGAGTCGGAAGGCGGCCATCCGAGCGTCAAGGTCGCTGATGGCCCAGGCCGGCGTGGCGCGAACCGCGTCGTCCAGAGTGTCCTTGAAGGTTACGGCCGTGTTGGCAACGGCGCCGCCGACTTCGTGCAGGAACCTGGCCCACGGGTTCTGGTATGGATCATCGACGGGGTTCCAGATGGCGCCATCGGTGCCGGATGAGTCGTCGTCGCGCCAGTCATCGTCATCAACCACCGGCCCAGCGTGTCACCTTGTCGTCGGTTTCGCACGGCAATATCACCGATGGTGACGCAACGGTGCTTTCCGAAGCCAGCGCGGTGTCGCCCTTGAGGCCGGGAGCGCATGACGAGTATCTGCCGAGGCTGCTGCAGTTGATCCGCGCTGGGCAATCAGCGTCTGAATGAATCTTCGGGGCCTCGCGACGCGGCCGCTCGCGTAGACACCTCAGCCGGAATCTGGCAGAAAGGAAGGCATGGCTGCTACCGACGCGCGGGCGCAGGTGTCGCGGCCGCTCGCCATAGCCCTGCTCGGTTGGATCGGAGCCATCAAGGCCACGGGGGCCTCTTTGGCGACCGTAGCTATTGTGGACGCGACCAAGGATCTTGGTCTGAGTCCGGCGATGCGAACCGCTGCGGCAAGCACCTGTGCGCTGGCTTTGGCGGCCACAGTCATGGCCACTGGAGTGTTGGCCGACCGCGTCGGCAGGCGCCGGGTGTTGATGTGGTCTTACTTAGTGGCTTCCGTCGGCAGTCTATTGACGCTGATCACCCCTGGTGGCGGGCTGTATCTGACCGGACAGGCCCTTGCCGGGGTCGGTTTTGGCGCCATGTTCTCGGGCTCGTACGCCTATGTCAAGAAGGTCGCGCCCGGGCACCGCCTCGGCTGGGCGTTGGGGTTGTTCGGGGCCTACGCAAGCATCATCACGGCGATCGCATCAATCTCCGGAGGGTTTCTGGCTGACTACTCCTGGCGAGCATTGTTCGCAGTTGTGCCGATCATGTGCGCGGTCGCGTTCGTGGCCACCCCTCGTCTGCTGCCCGAAATGGAGCGGGTCCAGGTCGCCGGATCGGACTGGCTCGGACTCGTTGTCATGGGGGCGGCCATGGTGGCCTTCCTGGATGGCATCAGCCAGCTGGCCCGCGAGGTCGGGCCGATCTCGCTCGGGCTGGTGGTCTTGGGTATCGTGCTGTTCGCTTTCTGGGTGCTCATCGAGAAGCGCGGACGCTACCCGGCCTTCCCGCTGCAGCTGTTCGCATCACGGGTGTTCCTCGGAGCGTTGATCGTCGGGGTCACGTTCAACGTGGTCCAAGCGGCGGCAACATTGGGGCTGTCCAACATCTGGCAGTACGTTGACCGGGAGAGGCCACTGGGGGTCACCCTGGGTCTGCAGCCGTTCTATGTGATCGGAATCATCGGGGCACTGGTCGCTGGACGGCGGCTGAGCGCTGGCACCTCGCCACGACTGGTCATCGCCATTAGTTGCCTGGCGGCCGCCCTCGGGTTTGTGGCTCTGGCACCTACGTCCGTCAGTCACTCATACTGGATGTCGCTGCCGGCGGTGGTGTTCATCGGAATCGGGATGATGGCAGGCACAACGGCTCAGTCGCAGGTTTTCGTCGAACAGGCGCCTGCGGAGCAGTACGGGTCGGTGACTGCGTCGCGGACCACCGTGGGCCAACTGGGCTTCGCGCTCGGCTTCGGGATGTCCACAGTGCTCCTGCAGGACCTGACGTTCGGAGAGCTCGGTACCAAGTTGAGTGCTGCTGGTCTGAGCCCGGCGCAGGTGCAGGCCGGTCTGACCGAAGTCGAGTCCTACATCACGACCGAAGTCCCTAGCACTAACCCCGCTGATAAGGGATTGCTGGAGTTGGCCGCGCAGACCTACAGCCATTCGTTCACCGTCACCATGCTGGTCGCCGCCGGCATCATGCTCGCCTCCGCAGCCGCCGCGTGGCTGCTGATGCGCGTCCCCCGCCCGGGAAACGACTTGCAAAACCGAGTTCACGGCACAGACAATGTATGATCTTCGCGTGCGTCGGATAGCGATCTTGGGCATTGTGCTGGCTGCGATAGCGATCGCAGCAGTGTCGGGCTGGTTCGCAGTGAGTGCGGCGATTGCCGCGATGGAAGGCCCGAGCCCGGCCGCTGGGCTGACGCCAGGGTCGACCTCGACACCAATCGCGCCCGCACCACCGCCGCGAGTTCGTGCGGTGCAGGTGAAGAAGCTCAGGCCGATTTCCGGGACTTTCAAAGCCGCAGGCCTGCAGCAGTACATCGAATGCCACGGACCGACAGAAAGGAAGGCCGTCCCAGGCGAGCCACCGCTGGTGGTGATCCCTGGGCTGCATTCGGGCATCAACTACCTGTCGGGTCTGACGGAAAATCTGCTTCGCACGCACTATGTCTGCGTCTACGACCGGCCGGGAAATGAGTTGAGCCCCTACCGATCAGGGCGGTTGACCTTGACCGCACAGGATCACGCGAGAGAGCTCGCTGCACTGTTGACGAGGGTGGGCATCACCGGGCCGGTGGTTCTGGTACCGCATTCGTACCCCGGTCTGATCGCGCAAGCCTTCTGGCAAGCCTTCCCCGAGCGCGTCGCCGGGATCGTCCTGTTGGACACACCGCCTCCGGGAATGGGCATCGGCAGCATGTGGTCGGAGTCCAACACCAGTGTTGACATCACCGTCAGTCAGAAGTTGATCGCCAAGGGCCCGCGGATGGGCAACGTCCCCCTCATGATCGTGTCGAGCGGGGCGGGCGGCGTGGACACCCCCGAGACCCCGGCACGGGCGCTCGACAAGTTCAGCACCAACGTTGAGCACATTCTGCTGCGCGAGCGTCGCGGCGTTGTAGCGCATGATCCAA
>JBAXOQ010000117.1:0-11669 GCA_037133175.1 Actinomycetes bacterium | reverse complement strand
GATCGCAAGCCCTCTGGTGATCGCAAGCCCTCTGGTGATCGCAAGCCCTCTGGTGATCGCAAGCCCTCTGGTGCGGGCGACTCGAGAAGGTCGGACAGGCCGCAGGCTCGCTCGGGTTCATCGCGGCCACCACAGGGATCACCACGGCGGTCCGCGGCCCCGAATCGGGGCGACGCTCCGGAGGCTGCCGCTGCAACTGCTTTCAACGATGGTCTTGGAGACGTCGATGTCAGTGTGCTACCCAAGGCGGTGCGCCGTGACCTTGAGGTACTGTCGCCCGACACCCGGGCTCGCGTCGAGCGGTGGTTGGCGGCATCGATCGTCGCAATGGACAGTGACCCCGCGCAGGCCTACTCCTTTGCCAAGGAGGCCGCTCGACTCGGCGGCCGCAGCGCCGTCGTCCGAGAGGCAACTGGAGTCGCCGCCTATCAGGCTGGCGAGTACAAGGCGGCCCGGGCCGAGTTGCAGGCGGCTCGACGGATGGCCGGGAGGCCGGAATTGCTGCCGCTGTTGGCGGATTGTGAACGTGCGCTCGGTAACGCTGCGAAGGCGCTGGAGATCGGGTCAGGAACAGAGGCCAGAGCGCTGCGCGGCGAGGCGCAGGCGGAACTCGTGCTGGTGATGGCCGGTGCGCGTCTTGATCTCGGTCAGCCGGGAGCGGCGGTTGCGTTGCTTCGCGGCCCGTGTGCCCAGACGCCGCCGACGGCGCCTTGGGTGGCTCGAATCTACTACGGTTACGCAGAAGCTTTGCTCGCTGCCGACCGACCCGATGAGGCTCGGTCGTGGTTTCTGCGGGCCGCTGCAGCGGACCAGGACTCTGACACAGACGCGGCGCAGCGTGCGGAGGAAGTAGACGACCCTGCTCTGACTTCCGAACGTCGGGCGCGCACCGCCGAGCGGGAGGACGAAGTCGCCTTCCTGCCTGATGGTGATTGACACAACTTTGGCGCTGAGATCACCACGGTGACCGATTTGTCAGGGCGGCATCGCGGCTGCGGCAGTGACATCATTCATACATGCCGGAACGAAGACCGCTGGTATCGGAGTTTGATTCGTTGTTGCTCGACCTTGACGGCGTCATCTACATCGGCCAGCAGCCAGTAGCCCACGCCGCGCAGGCGATCGAGCAGTGTCGTTCGCAGTTCGGCGTCGCGGTCGCGTTTGTCACCAACAACGCCAGCCGAACGCCAGATTCGGTTTCAGACCAGATCCAGGAGATCGGGCTCGCCGCACGACCCGCTGACGTGGTGACCTCGGCGCAAGCAGTCGCCAGCCATCTTGCTCGAGAATTGCCGGCGGGCGCGAAAGTGCTGGTGGTGGGTGGGCCAGGACTGGTTGTGGCCTTGACCGAGTGCGGCTTGGTGCCGGTAACGCTGGTCAGCGAGCGCCCCGTCGCAGTGGCTCAAGGTTTCGATCCGAGCGTTGATTGGCGGATGCTTGCCCAAGCTGCGGGAGCGCTACACCTGGGTCTGCCGTGGGTGGCGTCGAATCTGGACATGACGTTGCCCACTGAACTCGGGCGGGCCCCGGGCAACGGTTCGCTGGTCGCGGCTCTAACCACGGCGACCGGACGGGTACCGATCAGCATGGGTAAGCCCGAGGCCGAATTGGTGCTCGAAGGGATTCGCCGGACCGGGGCGGCAAGGCCTTTGGTGGTGGGCGATCGGCTTGACACGGATATCGCCGCCGCTCACGCGGCGAAGGTTCCGAGCCTGCTGGTGTTGACCGGGATATCGACCCCGTTGGACCTGTGTAATGCTCCGGCAGATCAGCGTCCCGACTTCATCGGGGCCGACCTTCGGGCTCTGCTGGTCGCGCATCCCGCTGTGGACATGACCGATGGCTCGACCGACGCGACGGTTGCACACTGTGGTGGCTGGTCGGTTGAAATCCGCGCTGGCACGGTCTCGGTTCTGTTCTCGGGTGAGGCTCCGATCGACGGAGTGCGGGCGTTAGCTCGGCTGTGCTGGTGGGCGGCGGATCGCGACGCTGCGTCGTTGCTTGGAGTCGCTGAATTGTGCGAGCAACTGTGGCCGGTAGGTCAGCGCTGACGCATTGGCGGTCGTAGGTGAAGTTCGTCACGACATGCAGCGAGGAGGGTGGACATTTCACCACGTTTGGGTGAATCTTGGGTCATGACCTCACACCCAATGCTGACCCGGTCCCTGTCCGTTGCTGCCGTGGCGGCCCTTGCCCTCGTGGGCGCGTCGGCCTGCTCTAGTTCGTCGACCAGTCCATCGTCCAGCCCGACAGTCAGCAGCCCGTCTGCCAGCGCGAGCACCGCTACCGCCACCGCCACATCTTCACCCAAGCCCACCACCGCTTCGCCCACGACCACTAGGCCTCCGGTCGCGCCGATCATCATCGTCAAGGGCGGCAACAAGACCGTTCAGGTCGGCGACGCACTGGATATTACGACTGAACTCGTCACCAAGGTCAGCACTAGCAACCCGGCAGTCCTCAAGGTGTCCCAGCCGTCCAAGCCTGGCGCCAACCCGCAGATGAATGCTGGAGCAGAAGCTATTGCGGTGGGTACTGCGGTCCTGAACGTCTACGGCACTCTCATGGGCGGGCAGCCGAATGCATTGCTGTACACCGTCAACGTGACGGTGAAGTAGCAGAACCTCCCTTCGAACACTGAATCGGCGACGCCAAGGCGACTTGGCGTCGCCGATGTGGTGGTACCAGACGCATTGAACAGGCGTGGCCGGAGGCGATGCGGGAGGCTGGTGCTATGAGCGGGAATACGTCGAAGGTGTCGTTTCCTCTGCACGTGAAGCGAGCGTTTCAACCGGAACCAGTACCGGCGATGGTGCGGGTCGGCATAGCCGTGCTCGTCGACATGATCGTCGTAGCGGTTGTCGTGCGCGCCAGTCTGACGCTAGTCGGCTACCCGGATCCGGATCTCACGCACGCGGCGCTCCCGGCGGTCTTCGGAGGGATGTTCGGGTTCCTAGGCTCGCTCGGCGGCACACTCAAGAGTGGTCTCATTCGGGCGTTTGTTCTGACGGTCCTTAGTTTGCCGCTGACTCTTATTGCAATCGGGGTCTGGTCGTGGCCGATCGCCGCGGCTCTTGCCCTTGCTGCGGCAGCGTTGCTGACCGGAATGCTGGCGTGGCGCGGCGAGCCGTGGGCCACCCTGGGCATCGTTTTGATCTACATGTACTTCGTGCCTTACGTCTTCCAGGCAGGCCGCGGGGTGGAACTGAAGTACCTGCTGATCACGTTCGGGGTCATGATCGTGACAACATTGGTGCTCCGCGCGGTGGCTTCGCTCGTCCCGAAGAAGCAAGCGCCGGAACGGATCAAGGCCAGTGACGACGCGACCAAGGCGGCGCCCGCCCACCGCAAGTTCGAGTTGGTACCAGAACCCCAACTGACCCGGCTGCGACGAACGACGATCAGGTCGGCGATCGGGTTGGGTTTGGGAGCACTACTGCTGACATGGTGGGGGGATCACAATGCTGTCTGGCTGCTTATGACGCTGATCGCGTTGGTGCCGCCAAGCGTTCCACTCACCATCGACCGAGTGCTGCAACGCTTCGCCGGAACCCTTCTGGCGATGATCGTACTGACGGTCGTCGACGTGGCGATTCCGATCGGCAGCGGACGGCTGGTGGTCATCGCGGTCGGCCTGGTCATGACGATTGCCTATGTGCGGCGCAGCTACGCGCTTTCGGTCTTAGGTATCAGCTGTGTCGCGGTGCTGGCGTACGCCGGAGTCACTGTTCCGCTATCTGAGGCGCTGCTGTGGCGAGGATTCGACACGTTGATCGGAGCGGCCATCGCAATAGTGCTCACCCTGCTCATCCCCGTCGGACGAAGGCCCAAACCGGTCTGGGCTCACGAAGAACCGGCACCGGCCAAGTAGTCGCCGGTTACTTCATCCATCCCGGTTTGGTGGGGGGCGGCAGGTTGCTGGCCTGCCGCCGTTTGGACAGCGCCCGGAATCGGCGGGCATACAGTCTGTCGTCCAGAATGGTTCGCAGCACCCGGAATCCATCCCGGACCGTGTTCAGGTTCGTTTCGCCGTGGTAGCGGCCGTGTTCGAAGCTGGGCACCTCGGTGATCTTGGCACCTGATAGGGCGAGACGTCCGATGATCAGTGCTTCGATTTCGAAGCCGTCTCCCCAGATCATCGGCTCGTCGGTCTCGGCGTTGATATCGGGCAGGTCGAGGATGAAGAGCCGGTCGGTCCAGAACGCATTGTAGCCGTAGCACAAGTCCGTGAACCAAACGTCCGTCAACGCGGATGCGAGCAGGTTAAGCCCGGCATTGCCGACGTTGCGGAACATGGTGATGTCGTCGCTGCCGCCGCCTTTGCGGAAGCGGGACCCCTTGGCCAAGTCTGCACCGTTCACCAGCGCCTTGACAAACCGCGGGATCTCGCTTGGGTCGGCGGAGCCGTCGATGTCGAACATCACGATCACATCACCGGTTACGGCGGCGAATCCACATGCGAGCGCGTTTCCCTTGCCCTTGCGGGTCTGTTGGATCACCTTGGCGCTCGGCAATGCCTCCTGTGCCACGGCGGCAGTGCTGTCGGGAGAGTGTCCGTCTACGACGATCACCTCGTGGTAGCCGTCCAGGTACGGAAGGATTTCGCGGATGTTCAGAGCCTCATTCAGGGCGGGCACGACGATGCTGATTCTCGGGTCCCTCGGGCGGCGAACGCTAAGCGGTCGACGCCGGTCCTTCGCGGGATTCGCGCCAGCGACTGACGGCGCCGGTGCCGGTGCCGGCGCCGAGCCTCGGCTGATACGGACAGGATCTGCGGGCATCACGGGCCTTTCCGCTGCTGTGAGGTCATCGGTCACCGGGTCGGTCTCCTTGTCATTGGCTCGACTCCATCCTAGGGTCCGACTCTCGCGGTAGCCCGCTCGCATGGGCTGACCGTGGCTAGCGTTTGAAGCGCGCTACGGCGTCGATCCCGCCCGTCGGGGACTGCAGCAGTTCCACCGTCGCGCCGGATGCCTCGGCGAGTTGGCTGACGATAGCCAAACCGATTCCGGTGCCTGAGTTGTCCGTCCTGCCCTGCCAGAACCGGTCGAACGCTCGCTTTCGCTGCTCGGTACTCAAACCCGGCCCGCTGTCGCGAATCCGCAGGGTGATCGTGCGCGCATCAGCGGCACTCGGTGGCTCGACGGCGACCTGCACAGCCGAACCGCTGTTGCTGACCGAAATGGCGTTGTCGATGTAGTTGTCCACAATCTGCTCGGCGCCCCCAGGTATGGCTAGCACCAACGCTCGCTCTGGCGTGCTCACGAGCAATTCCACTCCGTGCTCCTCGGCGTATGGTGCCCACACATCGATCCGCTCGCGGACAATCTCTGCCAGGTCAACGCTTATCGGTTTGATCCGCGCGCCTTCGGTGCGTGCCAGTTGCAGCAGGCCGTCTATGACATGCTGCAGCCGCTCCGTCTCCGCCCGGGCTGCGTCGAGGGGAGCTGACGCATCATGTGGGTTCTCCTCCAGGTTGTCGGCCGCTTCGTCCAGTCTGAGCCGCAGTACCGTCAATGGCGTGCGTAACTGGTGCGAGGCGTCGGCGGCGAAGGAACGCTGCGCCTCGACCAGCTTCTCGATTCGATTTGCCATGGTGTTCAGGTCGTTGTTCAGCGAGCGCCACTCGGGTGCGCCTTGGCCGGGTTCGGCTCGGGCCGACAGGTCGCCGCTGGCGAGTTTGGCGGTGGTCTGCTGCAGTCGGCGCAGTGGTCGGGTGATCGTTCCGGCCAGCACGATGGCGACCAGAACTGAGGCCAGAAGTGTGAGGCCAGCAACCAGACCGATGCCCTGTACTCGCTCGTTCACCCGCTGGTTGAGTTCGCTGGCGGGGTAGGTCAGCCTCACTGCTCCCAGCGTCTCCGAACCGGACAGGACAGGGACCGCAACGTAGAGGATTTGTTCGCCCAAAGTGACGGAGTCTCGCTCGCCTGAGTCGGTTCGTCCCGATAGCGCCGTCTTGATCTCGGGCCGGGAGTCGTACGAGGTCCCGACTCGCGCCAGCGGGTCGCTGCTGGCGATCAGCACGCCCTTGGCATCGACAACAGTGACCGTACCTCCGGCCGATTCGCTGTAGGCCTGCACCATGGCGGACAGTTGCGGGTCTGCGAGCGCTCGACGGTCCGCTAGTGCGTCTTCGCTGCGACCGGCCACCACGAACGCGTCACGCTGAAGTTCGGTGATGATTCGGTTGCTCTCGATCGATCTCAGGTACAGGGCAAGCGGGATGTCCTGCACCAGCAGCACCATTGCGGTGAGTCCAACCAGGACCGCAGCCAGTCGCCACTTCATCCTGGGTACGCTCGGTTGGATGAGTGCATAGACCATTGTGGTCAGAAGGTGTCGACAAGTTCCACTTTGGGGCTGCTCCGAAGACAATCTGGTGGGAACTAATTGGCAGATTCTTGTACTTCGGTGGGATAACTACGTGACGTCCACGGTCTATCCTGAGGGCGCCAGTGATTCTTGGTTTCTGGGAGCTGGTCCGTCAGGGAGTAGCTGTCGTAGGTCGGAGGTGTTGTGCATGCCACGTTTGGGTGCGACCGCTGCCCTTTCCCTTTCGATCATTCTGATGGCGGGCAGCGCAGCGGCCGTGGTGAACGTTCAGGTGCTGAAGGCGGCCTCGTCGTGGGAGAACTCGTCCGAAGCAATGTCAGCCTTGCGGGTTACCTCCCCGGCTGTGGTTGCCGTCGCGGATCCAGAGCCGGTGGTGATGAAGACTCGGTCGCGAAAGGCTTCCACTGCGGTCTCTCCGGCGGTAACCGAAGTGGTCGGGGTCGAGGACACAGTCCGACAGTGGCGCTCGCCGGTGTCGGGACAGGCGGCTCCCGCCCGCAGTTCTGGTGAAAAGACGACTTCCAAGCCGGCTGCCTCCAGCGGCGACGGCGAGCAATCAGCCTCAAGTAGGCCAACAGACACGGTTCAGAGTTCTTCCGGTGACGATGCACCCTCTTCCGTGCATGAACCGAAGCCAACTGCGGACGACGGTCGGGACGACTAGCAACCTCGCACCGTCGATTCCCACCGGCGCGGCTCGCCGTGGCGGGCATCGACCCCAGTGGGTAGGTATTGTTCCCAGGAACATCAACTGCGTCTCGCTCGCGGACGAGAGGTTCTTGCGGCATGGACACCAAGGTCATCGTGCTGGTGCAAGCCTTGCGCTATGCATTGCCGATGACGGCGGTATTGCGGGTTGTGCGAGCAGTCGAAGTGACCGGCTACCCTAGCGCTTCAGAGCGGTTTCAAGGCGTTATCGATGTTGCCGGCGAGGTGATCCCGGTGCTGGACCTGCGCCGGATCCTGGGGGTCGACGAGGTTCCCATCGAGGTTGATAGTGCAATGCTGGTGGTCGCGACGTCTCGGGCCAAGCTGGTGCTTCCGGTGGATGAAGTGTGCGGGGTCGGCCGACTGGCTGAGGCGACGCACCCCGAGGGTACGTCGCTGCACGCCGATTGCATCAATGCTTTCCTGTGCGACGAACGGGGTCTGGTCTTCGAGATCGACGTTGAGCGCCTCGCCAACGAGACGGATCTGGCGACCTTCGCTTTCACCAGGCAGGTATCCGGGGTAGCCGCGGGATCTGGTGCGACGTGAACGGCAACTCGGAGGCGGCCTCGTTGGCGCAGGCAGCCGGCTGGATCGCAGACTATATGGGATTGCACAGTCCGGCCGAGCGCAGCTCAGACCTTCGACGTCGGCTCAACAAGGTCGCGCCGGAGTTGGGCTTTGCATCGATCGACGACCTGACCACTGCGATGCTAGCTGGTGGCCTGAGCGCTGCGCAGTTGGATTATTTGGTCAGCGCGTTGACGGTTGGTGAGACCTACTTCATGCGCCACCGGCAGGCCTTTGAGGCGCTGACGCAAACGGTCGTTCCGGACCTACTCGGCGGCGAGCCTCGAAGCCGACCACTGCGGATCTGGAGTGTCGGCTGTTCCAATGGTGCGGAGCCGTACTCGCTATCGATCGTGCTGTCTCACGCGCAGTCGCCGAGCGGGGAGTTCGCTTTCGAGGTTTTGGCCACAGATATTGATCGTGAGGCGCTGGCCTTGGCGCGAGCAGGTGTCTTCAATTCATGGGCTTTGCGCGATACACCAGCGAGCGTGATCACGGAATGCTTCGACGAACGCTCGGCCGGTCAGTTTGTTTTGCGACAGCAATACCGCCAGCCTGTTTCCTTCGATTACTTCAACCTGGTCGGCCAGAGCGTGAGTCCGACGCCGGGCCAGCGGGGTTTCGATGTCATCTTCTGCCGAAACGTGCTCATCTACTTCTCGCCAGAGCACCGCGCGATGGCGGCGGAAACTCTGCAGGGTGCGCTGGTCGATGGCGGCTACCTCTTCGTGGCCCCGGCTGAAGTGAACACGGGGCTATTCCCGAAGCTAGTGCCACGCGAACTCGACGGCGGGTTCGTGTTCCAGAAGGTCACGCAGGCCACGCAGACGACCGCGCCGGGGAGCACCAGGAAGTCCGGTGGTCGGTCGCCTGCCAGGCGAGCGGTGCAGCAGATTGCGCGCTCTCCCAAGGTAGCCCAGAAGCCCCCGGTCACACGCTCGACAGCGACGGCACGGCCCACCGCTGCAGCGCAGCGTCCTGACCCTGAAGACTCCGACGCGAGCAACTTCTTCGCTCGGATGAGGCTGTTGGCTGACGAGGGGAACATTGCGGCGGCGCTGGAGTTGTGTGAGGCAGCCGGTACCGAGATGGGGTTGTCAGCCAGCTACCACTTCCTGCATGCGTCACTGTTGCAGGAACTGCAGCGTTGGGAGGACGCCAGCGCCGCGCTCAAGCGAGCGTTGTACCTCGATGGTGATCACGTCATGGCCAGCTTCGTGCTGGGCAACATCGAGTTGCGTTCGGGCAATGCCAGGTCGGCTAGAAGCCGGTTCGCCGCAGTCGCCCGGACGCTGGACCAGCTTCCGGCTGACTACCTGTTGCCAGATTCGGGTGGCATGAGCGCCGCAGAATTGCGAGGGGCGCTGCCATGACCGGTGTCGACATCAGTGACGGGACAAGAGAGCAGGTTCTGCGCGCGCGCGCCGCCAACCTTGCCAGACGAGCGGAAGGTTCCGTCGCGGGAGACAGCCTTCGGGTGCTGGATTTCGGTATTCGGACCGAGCGGTACGCCTGCCAGACCGCTCTGGTGGAAGAAGTGCTGATCATGCGGGATTTGGCGCCCATTCCCGGTACCCCAGGGTATGTCCTCGGCATCACCAGCGTGCGGGGGCGGATAGTCGCCGTGCTCGACCTGCATCTGCTGCTGGGTTCCACGCCAACCCAGATCGCGCAGGCCTGCCCGATCATCGTGCTCCGTTCGGCCACGATGGAGTTCGCGGTCGCCGCCGAGTCAATCGGCGAAGTGCGCCAGGTTCCCGAAGCGAGCGTGCAGGTTGGCGTCGGCGACATAGCCGGGGTGCGTGAAGAGTATCTGCTGGGGGTCACGACTGGCGGAATCATGATTCTGGACGCCGCGAAGATGCTCGCAGACCCTCGACTCGTTGTGGGCGACGTCAGAACACAGGCAACACCTCAGAAAGGGAGCACGGCATGACTCTGCTCAGGAAGATCTACCTCGGCTTCGGCCTCGCGGTCGTGCTTATCGTTGTCGTCAGCTCAGTCAGTGTGTTCGGCATCAAACAAATCAACGACGGCTATCGGCAGGACCTGAGCTTGGCGGTAGCGATGAGTCGGGCAGCTGACGATTTCCAGTTCGCGGCCGTGTCGCTTAGCTCTAAAGTCCGAGGACTGCTGCTATTTCCCGATCAGCGTGCGGTGTACCTGCAGCGGGTCAATACCGCGATCGATGAACTGAAGAAGGCATCCGCGGTGCTTTCCCAGGTCGAAGCAGGCGTAAGCAGTGCGGCGGTGAACTCGTTGGTCACTGAGGCGAACACCCTCCTATCGGCCGATGCGAAGATCCGAGATGCAGTGGTGGCCGGTGATACGAAGGCGGCACTGGCAGATGCTGGCGGCGCCGTGCAGGAGGTCATCTCTCTGGTCGATGCTGCGACGAAGCTCTCCGATGATGCATCCGCCTCCGTTGCCGTGGCGGAGCAGCAGATGTCGGACCAGACCAACCGGATCGTGCTGATGATCGTGTTGTTGGCGCTGCTAGCGATCGCGGTGGCGGTGGCGGCCGCAGTGTTCCTCTCCAAGACTGTGACCACTGCGCTGCGATCGGTGATTCTGAAGCTCACCAGTTCGGCCTCCGAGCTGTCCGCGGTGTCCGCCCAAGTCTCAGCTAGTTCGGTCCAGACGGGAGCATCGATCGTCGAGACAACCACCACGGTGAGGGAGGTCAAGCAGTCTGCTTTGGTAGCGACTGAGCGGGCCGCCGAGATCAAGCAGGCGACGGACGAGACTGCCCGGATCGCTGAGCTGGGCACTCGGTCGGTGGACGAGACAATCGCCGGCATCGAGAACATGGGCGAGCAGATGGCGGTCGTCACCGAGTCCATCGTCCGGCTCTCAGACCAGACTTCGGCCATCTCTGACGTGATCGCTACCGTCAAGGATCTGGCTGAGCAGTCGAACCTGCTTTCGGTCAATGCCGCGATTGAGGCTGCCAGGGCGGGGGAGCAGGGCAAAGGCTTCACGGTCGTGGCTCAGGAGGTCAAGAATCTTGCTGACCAGTCCAAGCAGGCAGTCAGTCAGGTGCGGGACATTCTGGCCGACATCCAGCGCGCCACCACCTCAGCCGTGCTAGCTACGGAACTCGGAAGCAAGGCGATTGAGCGCGGCGCTGTGCAGTCGCGCGAGAGTGGCAGCTCGATCGAGCAGCTCGCTGAGAACGTTGTCGAGGCCGGCACGATGATGCGCCAGACCGCGGTTGCCTCGGAGCAACAGCTTGCCGGGATGGACCAGATCTCCTCTGCCATGGAGGCGATCAGCGAGGCCAGCAACCAGAACATCGCCGGCAGTCGCCAGGTCGAGGATGAAGTCCACCACGTACTCGACGTCGCTCGAGATCTGGAGCGTTTGATCGACAACAAGACATCGATGGCTGCCAGATAGCGCAGACATGGTCGCTCGTGCATCGCAGGTGCTGAGGAGGTGAACGCTATGGGTTCCGGGGATGACGACTTCCTGGCGCTGCTGCGCGCCACCTTCCGAGCCGAGGCGCAGGAGCACGTCGAATCAATTTCCGCGTCTCTGGTGGCGTTGGAGCGAACCGATTCTTCGGGCAGACAAGGCGAACTCGTCGATTCGATGTTTCGCGAAGTACACAGTCTCAACGGTGCGGCGGGTGCCGCTGACGAGCCGGTGGTTGCTCGAATCTGTCACGACGTCGAGAGTCTGCTCAGCGCCTGGAAGAAGAGTGAGGCGGAACCGACGCCAGCGGGTATCGATTCGATCAGTAGGGACTTGGACAGAATCCTTGAGCTGATCGGGGGATCGGAGGACTCGGTCGGTCCTGTCGCCGAATCGGCCTCGCCAGCCGCTGGATCGGACCCAGAGATCATCGATCCAGTCGATCGGTCAGGGTCGCAAGCAAGCGGGCAGACTCCGCTGGAGCCGACGAGCGGTCTGATTGCGGAACCGGTAGCCCTCGTGCCGACGGTGGTGGACTGATAGGCAGCGCCAATCTCATTATTTCCCCAGCCATTCGCCGAAGTTGCGGAACTTCGCGTAGCGCTCGTTGAGGAGCTGCTCGGTGGAAAGGGAGGACA
>JBAXOQ010000116.1:0-11715 GCA_037133175.1 Actinomycetes bacterium | reverse complement strand
GAACGGCATCGTCTTCGCCCGAGGCATTGTGAACTTGGCCGCAGAGGAGTTGCCGGCGCTGCTTGGGCGGTCTACCCGCGACTTGGCGGTCGAACTCGGCCCCGCCTACGAGCGCGAGTTGATCCATCGCAACGATCTTGTCCTGCTTTCTGACAACTAGCCGGATGGTTAGACTCTGCCAATGGACTCTGAACAACCATTGAGCTTCGAACAGGTTGCCGTAGCGGCACGCGCGGCTGCGGCGAAGTTGGCGGTGGTGAATCGTGACGACAAGGATCGGGCACTACTGGCCATCGCTGACGGGCTGGTCGCGGCGTCGGACGCGATTGTGGCCGCCAATGCCGCAGACGTCCAACGGGCAAGGGAAGACGGTACCTCGCTCGCGCTCATCGATCGGCTGACGCTGACCGGTGACCGGATAGCTGCGATCGCGGCGGCGGTGCGCGAGGTGGCCGCTTTGCCCGACCCGGTGGGTGAGGTCATCCGCGGGTACACGCTGCCCAACGGTCTACGAGTCCGGCAGTTGAGGGTGCCGATGGGCGTGGTCGGCATGATCTACGAGGCGCGGCCCAACGTCACGGTCGACGCGGCAGTGCTGGCACTCAAGAGCGGGAATGCCGCACTGCTGCGCGGATCCTCGTCGGCGGCAGACTCCAACGCCAAGCTCGTCGAGGTCATGCGGTCAGCGCTGGCGGGCACGAGAGTGCCTGTCGATGCGATCGCCCTGGTGCCGGGAACCACTCACGACTCGGTCAACGAGTTGCTCACGGCGCGCGGACTGGTCGACGTGATCATCCCGCGCGGCGGCGCGTCGCTGATCACCTCCGTTGTCCTCAACTCGACTGTGCCGGTCATCGAGACGGGGGTCGGCAATTGCCATGTGTACGTTGACGCCGATGCCGATGTGAACGCGGCCCTGGCAATTCTGCTGAACTCCAAGACGCAGCGCCCTAGCGTCTGCAATGCGGCCGAGTCGCTGCTGGTGCATCAGGACATTGCCCCCCGATTCCTGGCGATCGCCTTGCCGGCGTTGTCCGAAGCCGGTGTAACCGTGCACGGCGATGCTTCGTTCCAGCGGGTTGGCGGCGAATTGGGAATCGCCGTCCCTGCCGTCACCGATGAGGACTGGGCCGCAGAGTACTACTCGCTGGATATCGCCGCCGGCGTCGTCGAATCGATCGATGCGGCGATTGCCCACATCGGCCGGTGGTCCAGTGGACACACCGAGGCGATCGTGTCTGACTCCGCCGCCGCCATCGACAGATTCGCCGCCGAAGTGGATTCTGCCGCCATAATGATCAATGCATCAACGCGGTTCACCGATGGTGGGGAGTTCGGCTTTGGAGCCGAGATCGGGATATCGACGCAGAAGTTGCATGCCCGCGGACCAATGGGCCTGCGTGAGTTGACGACGACCAAGTACGTCGTCACGGGTGATGGGCATGTGCGCCGCTGAGCACCCCCCGCTAGAGTCCGACCATGGCCTCAGCGGGTAGCCGGATCGGAGTCCTGGGCGGAACCTTCGACCCGATCCACACCGGACACCTGGTGGCCGCGTCGGAAGTTGCTGCCGCCCTCGACCTTGAGCTGGTTGTTTTTGTGCCGGCTGGAGAGCCATGGCATAAGGCCGGGAGCTTGGTCAGTTCCGCGGAGGATCGCTATCTGATGACGATGCTGGCAACCGTGTCCGATCCGCGTTTCGATGTCAGCCGGGTTGATATCGACAGAGGCGGGCCCACCTACACGGTAGACACCCTGGGGGATCTGCAGGTGGAGTTTGGTCCGGACTGCGAGTTCTTCTTCATCCTCGGCGCTGACGCTTTGGCCGGTCTGGCCAACTGGCACAAGCCTGAAATCGTGGTGCTGCTTGCCAGTTTCGTGGTCGTGAATCGGGCGGGCCATGACGTCGCCGACCCGACAGTTCCTGGTGCGCGAGTGACGGTCGTGCAAATGCCCGCCTTGCAGATATCGGGCACGGAATGTCGCGCGCGCGTCGCTGCTGACCAGCCGATCGACTACCTTGTGCCAGCCCCTGTCGTCACCTTCATCGCGAAGCGGGGGTTGTACCGATGAGTCGGCGTCTGGTGGTTGCGTTGGGGGCGTTGGGCCTTGTCGTCATGGGTGTCGCGATCGCCATCTTGGTGCGCGCCACTCCGGCACCGGGTCCTAGTCCGGTTCCGACGCCAACCGCGACGGTCTCGCCCGCCGGAACCGCGATGCTTGCCGCTGTCCGCGACGACGCCGGGTTGATCGCCGGCGCGGTGCTCATGGGAACGAGGGAAGCTCCGGTCGGCGGCAGCTGGCTGTCGCTGATCCCCGGACTCAGTCTGGACTTGACTTTGGACGGCGAGGTGACGTTGGCCAAGGAGGGCCCGTGGGATCCAACCGAGACTGCAGCCAGCCTGGGCAATCAACTCGGCACCCGGGTCACCGGAGGGTTCGTCATGGATCGGCTGGCTTTCGCGGCGATGGTAGATGCTGTCGGCGGCGTTCAGGTGAATTCCGCTGTTCCTATCATCGAGGTTTCCAAGACCGGGCAGAACGTGGTAGTGGTCAAGGCAGGGCATCGGAACCTCTACGGCCCGGCGGCGGCGGCCTATGTGACGATCCTGAACCCAGGTGAGAGTCAGTCGGGCCGGATGGCCCGATTCGATGAAGTGTGGGCGCAGGTCGTACTCAAACTGCCGGGCAATACAGATCGGGTTCGCAGCATGATCGTGAACTTGGGATCGTCCTCCCGCACGTCGATGTCGCCCGATGCGATAGCCAACGCGCTCCTGACCTACCAAACAGCCGCGACTGATCGAAAGGTTGCCACCGGAACGCTGCCGACGCAGGCGTCGGGAGCGAGTGTCAGTGCCGGGGCCGCAGTCGTCTACACGATGACCCCGACGACTGCGGTGCCGATGGTCAGGACATTGTTCGCCGATTCGCTGCTCGTGCCGGGTAAGGACGGTGCGCTGCCTCGGGTCCGGTTCTACGCCGCCGGCGTGTCTGACGCCACGATCATCGAGGCCAAGGACGCCTTGTTCAAGGCGGGCATGTCGTTTGTGTGGGCCAGTCAGGCCCAGCCAACACCGCTGTCGACGATCTACCTTCCGGTCGCTTCCGACCAGAATGGGGCTGGTCAGCTAGTTGCCACCGCCCTGGAACTGGCGCCACCAGTATTCTCGGTCGGACCTGACATGACAATCGGGGTCCAAGCCACCGTGATGGCCGGAGCCAACCTGCTGGCGCCTGTGGTGACCGCGACGCCGTCGGCTTCCGGCGCGGTGACTGGCACCCCAAGATCCACTCGGTGAATGTGGCACCCTAGACCAATGACAGCCTCGCAGCGAGCTGAAGAGCTGGCGGTGGCTGCTGCCGATGCGGCGGCCACAAAACTGGCGACAGACATCATCGCGATTGACGTCAGCTCGAAGCTGCCCCTTTCAGATGTCTTCGTCGTTTGCTCAGCGGCCAACGAGCGGCAAGTCAGAGCAGTCGTGGACAACGTTGAGGATCGTCTGATGTCTATGGGCGTGAAGCCTTTGCACCGTGAAGGGGATCGTGGCGGGGAGTGGGTGCTGCTGGATTACGCCGAGATTGTCGTGCATGTCCAGCAGCCGAAGGCCCGCGAGTTCTACCGGCTCGAGCGGCTGTGGAGCGATTGCCCGATGATCCACATTCCGACCGCCGTTGGCGTAGGCGGTGTGAGCTGAGCGCGCGCAAGGTGGTGATCTGGCGCCACGGAAGAACCGCCTGGAACGCCCAGCGGCGATTTCAGGGGCACCAAGACGTGGCACTCGACCACGTCGGACGAACCCAGGCCAAGTTGGCAGCCACCACGTTGGCGACACTGGAGCCCTACGCGATCGTCAGCAGCGATCTGCAGCGCGCGCGACTGACAGCCCAGGCACTTGCTGACGCTACCGGGCTTGCGGTGCAGGTCGATGCCAATCTTCGAGAGACCTTCGCCGGCAGCTGGGAGGGGTTGAGCCGGTCTGAACTCGAAAGACTCCACGGTCAGGACCTGGCCGCTTGGGCTGCCGGATCCGATCTCGCGCCCGGTGGCGGGGAGCGACGCAGCGCAGTGGCGAAGCGCATGATGAACGCCATCGAGGGCTCTCTTGTTGGCGTGCCCGATGACGGCGTTCTCATCGTGGTGACGCATGGAGGCTCAGCGCGAGCCGCGATCGGAACCATGCTCGGTTTGCCGACCGACTACTGGCGGATGCTCGGAGTGCTGACCAACTGCGCCTGGTGCGTGCTGGTCGAGAACAGCCCGCGGCCACCCGGAATTGACATCTGGCCTCGCTGGCGCCTACTGGAGTACAACGCCCGTACGCTGCCAGAAGAGGCGGCCGCGGACGACCGCTAGCTGGTGATGTAGGACAGCAGCGATTTGCGTTCGTCTTCGAGGATCTCGATGCGGGTCTTGACGATGTCGCCGATGCTGACGATCCCAATGAGCTTGCCGTCTTCTAATACCGGGACGTGGCGAACGCGGTTGTCAGTCATCAGCACCATGAGTTCTTCGATGGTGGAATTACGTTCGCAGCTGGCGACGAGCTTGCTCATGATCTGCGACACGGGGGCATCCAGGATGACATTGCCGAGATCGTTCAGGGCCCGGACAACGTCGCGCTCGGAGGCAATTCCGGCGATCGATTCACCGTCGACCGACACCACGACTGCACCGATTCGGTACTCGGCCAGGGTGCCGAGCAGCGAGCGCACTGTGCTATCTGGTGCGACGGTCGCCACAAAGTCACCCTTGCGGGTGAGGATGGATGCGATTTTCATTTCAAACCTCCGAGAACGTGTGCTGGGTCCAGTGTGCCGTGGGTCACTTTCTTCCTTGGGCCCATACTTGCGTGAAATCGCGGCAATGTCACGGAGACTGCCCGATTCTTACCCCAAACAGGCACTTGGTGACCGATTCGTCATTCGATCAGGCGAACCGGCTGACCGTTGAGGTCGGTGGACCACGTCGTGGTGTCATTGACGACGCCGGGGTAGTTCAATTGGATCTTGAACCAGCAGCCGTACTCGGAGGCGTCGTCGCAGTTGTAAGTCACCGGCAGCGGAACCCGAATTATCTGGATCTTTCCGTTCCATTTCGTGGCTGACACGCCGGTGAAACTGCAGCTCGCGCCCATGGCCGTCGGTGCGCTGAACGTCCCAACGACATCACCGACAGCGAGGCAGTTGTTGAGCACCATCGGCGTCGTTCCGCTCTTGGCGTCCGGTGGCGGCAGAATCGTCAGCGTCGCGACCGTCCCGGCACCGACATCGCCGATGTCCCAGAGGGTGATCTCGAGGGAACGTCCTGCGGATCCTGACGTGACCCGTGCCAAGTGGAAACTGGCCGTGGATCCGGTGCTGTTGGCGTAGATGGACATCGCGCCGTAACCGGCCATTGTGACTTTTCCGGCGCTGATGGTGGGCGCCACGACGGTTCGCAGTGCGAACCGGTTATGGCCGGCCCACACCACTCCGTAGCCGTCGTACCTGGAACTGAGCGCGCTGAAGGACGCCGTGCCATACGGCAGGTTGGTGCGGACCTGCAGGTAGTAATCGCCGACCTCCGGATTGGGGATGTTGCACAGCGTCACCCATTGCCGGAATTGTCGGGCTAGCGTGTCGTTGTACTTCGCGTTGCCCTTCGTCAGCTTCGCCTCAATGTCGGAGGTGGTGAAGGCCTGCCCCTTGAACTGCTGCGGGTTCGGGGTTGAGGTGCACCGGGTTTCCAGCGGTGCAGCCAGCGGATCTGATGACGTCGATGGTGCCCGAACAGCGAAAGTGGTGACAGAGGCGGCGGCACCTGCTCCGCTCGTCCAATCCGTGTCCCCGGTGCAAAAGCCATTGCCAAGTCCGCTCGTGTAGCGCTTGGCAGCATCCCCCGCGGTTGTCGAGTAGTCGTTGGGCTTGTCCGGCGTGAAGGTCGACTTCAAGTTGACTGTGCAACTGTCTCCGACATATGCCATGACCGGATCGAAGACTTGGATGTTGATGCTCGATACTGGTGCCTTGACGCTGATTTTGTAGAAGTAGCCGATCGGGTTGTACTCCAGGTTCTGTGGGTTCTTAGAGGTGTTGCACCGGGAGTCGGTTGCGGCGCATGTTCGGGTGGCAAATTCGTCGCCGTAGGCTTTTAGTGGAACTCCAGTTGTACCCGGTCCGGCCATGTTGGCCCAGAACTGCGGGTTGGGGTTGCAGTTGATCGGATCCTGGGAGGCCGAATCGAACGGTGCGTATCCCGGGGTCGGCTGGTTCCCGAAGATATTGCACGGGCTGCCCATCATCACCGGGCCCTTGTATTCGCCGACCGCGGTTCTGGTGATCGTCTGGGACGGTGACCCGATGATGTAGCCGAACGGGTTGTGCAGGATCTGGGTGATCGTCACCCGGAGCTGGGAGGGCTTGGACTCGGTAGTGGGAACCACGTTGACTGTGGTGCTCTGGGTGTAGCCATTCTGGGTCGCCACCGCACGCGCTGCGGCGAACGCCGAGGTCTGGTCGCCGGGCATGAAGACGGATCCGGCCAGTGCGGCAGCGTCGGCGGCGCTCTGCAGGCGGGCCGCCCGGTAGTACCAGTTGGCGGTGTCGATACTGATGGCCGCCGACCCGAGCAGGATCGGGATGATCATGATTGCCGTCATCACGTACACCGCCCCGCCGTCCGGGTTCGGTTCGCCAGCATCGTCGGTTGTGGCTGCTCGCAACCGACGCTTGATGATGTTCCACGGGGTATTCCACATCACATGCTCCCGAGGCTTTCCATGATCTTGGCAACCGCCGGTCCCAACACCACAAGCATCAGCGTTGGCAAGACGAACACCATCATCGGGAAGAGGATCTTGACCGGCACCTTCTGAGCTCGTTCCTCGGCATCCTGGCGACGCTTGATCCGCAGTTCGGTCGACTGGATCGCGAGGATCTCGCCGAATGGCGTGCCCCGTCGCTCGGCTTGCACGCAGGTTTTGCAGAATCTGCTGAGGTCCTCGTCAGTCGTCCGAGTGCCCAGATCCTGCAGTGCCTCCGATCGTGACTTGCCGATGGCGATCTCTTGCACGACTCTGGAGAATTCCTCTGCCAGCGGTCCGGTGGTGTTGGTGGCGATCAACCTCAGCGCGGAATCGAAACTGATGCCGGCGGCAAGGGTCAGATTCAGCATGTCCACGGTGTCCGCCAACGCCTTGCGCATCTGAGCAGTGCGAGACTCGGCGGTCTTTGTCAGCCAGTAGTCGGGGGCGTAGAACCCGAGTCCTCCAGCGAAGATCATCAGGAAGAAGCCAAAGCCGGGGTTGACCACGCTGGCCACGAAGAACCCGAACGCCAGTCCGACCAGCATGCACAGGGTTTTTGCCGCGAGCAGGCGGTTGATGTCCCAGCCGGCCGGATAGCCGGCGCGGTCGAGTCGGACCTCGAGTTTCTCCAGTCGGGTGGCCGGTGTCAGCGCCTTGCCCAGCCGCAAGATGATGGCCAGCAAGGGATCGCCAACTCGCTCCTTCAAGCCGGGTTCGTGTTCCCCCGCGAGTGGGAGCCCGGTTGATTCAGCGATCGTCGCCAGTACTTGTTGGCCCTCGGTCTTGTCGGGCAGCCGGATCGCCAGCACGAGGAGAACCACAGCCACGGACAGGCAGACACCCGCGATGATCGTTAGCATTGTCGGGTCCATGTCACACCTCTATCCGCACGATTGTGCGCGCCCACAGGTAGCCGATGAGCATCGCGATCGAGCCGCAAGTCAGCATGATCAGCCCAGCACTGGTACCGATGAAGAATGCGAAGTATTCCGGCCGGGCGAAGGCCATGAAGATGAGCATGACGATGGGCAGCGACATCAGCACCCACAGTGACATCCTGCCCTCGGCAGACAAGGCCGCGACGTGACGCTTCATTTGCACGCGTTCGCGCAGAGTTGTTGCCACGGTGTTCAGTAGATCTCCGAGGTTGCCGCCATGGCTTGACTGCAGGCGAATCGCCATCACCACCATGCCGAGGTCTTCGCACTTCATCCGGACCGCGACCGACTCCAGCGCATCGGGGATCGATGTCCCGAGCCGGGTTTCGATAATCGCACGTCTAAATTCATCGCCGAGGACTCCATCGGATTCCTGGGCGATGCTGTCGATCGCTTGCGCCAGCGAGGACCCGGCGGACAGTCCACTGGCCAGTGCCGTCAGCGTGTCAGGCAGTTCGGCGACGAACTCGGCCTGACGACGAGAGGTGCGCACACGCAGGAAGGCCATCGGCCCGAGTAGGCCAACGGTGGCTCCCAGCACGGCCGCAGCAAGGGATGCCTCGGCCAACATGAACATGGCGAGCCCACCCATGGCGCAGGTTGCCAGACACAGCAGCACCCATTCCTCGGGCTTGAGTGTCAGACCGGCCGCAGCTAGTCCGGCGGCGAGCTTGTTGGTCCAGTCGCGGCTCTCCAGGATCTGGGCGGTCTTCGTCGAACTGCTTGTTCGCAGTCGCGCGAGGGCTGAGTTCTCGGATGCGTTCAACTCGATCGGATCGGTCTCCGAGTACTCCCGGACCCTCCTGATCAGTTGCTTGCGGTTGGCGCTCCTGCTCTGCGTGCCCACCAGCAGCACCATGAGCACGATCGCTCCAGCGACCAGGCCGACGATGCTCAGAGGTAGGACGATCGATGACACGACGATCACCTGCCTCCGTGTCGGGTAAGCATAGGGTCGTGATCATTGATGAAGACCCGTCGGTCCAGTTTGACGCCTCGGTCGACAATTCGCTGGTAGCAGGATGGGATGAGTCCGGCCGGCTGCAGGGGATCCGAGGCGCTGGAAGCGTTGGTAGGACGCATGAAGATGTCCTGCATGCTGATGATGTTCCCCTCCATCCCGGTGACCTCTGAGATGTGGGTGACGGCGCGGCTGCCATCGCGCATGCGGGTCTGGAAAACGATCAGGTCGAGGGCAGAGGCGATCTGTGAGAACACGGCCTTCTGATCAATCTTCATCCCGGCAATCGCCACCATCCCCTCGATGCGTGAGAAGCAGTCCCGGGGGCTGTTGGCGTGCACCGTTCCCATAGATCCCTCATGGCCGGTGTTCATGGCTTGCAGCATGTCCATCGCCGCGAAGCCATCCCGGATCTCGCCGACGACCACCCGGTCGGGGCGCATACGCAATGACTCTTTGACCAGCGTGCTCAGGCTGACTTCGCCCTTGCCCTCGATGTTCGGCGGGCGGCTCTCGAGTCTGATCCAGTGGTCGTGGTTGAGCTGCAGTTCGGCGAGATCTTCGATGGTCACGATGCGTTCGTGTGCCTCAAAGAACTGGCTGAGTGCGTTCAAGGTGGTCGTCTTACCCGAGCCGGTGCCGCCGGCAACCAGAATCGACAGTCTGCCCGCGACTGCGTCCCTGAGGAACTCCGCCGAGGCCGGTGACAACGTTCCGTAGCCGACCAAGTCGTCGATCGTCATCCGCTCTTCGGAGAACTTTCGGATGGTGATGGCCGTGCCGTCCACCGCCAGCGGGCCGATGATGGCGTGTACCCGGGAGCCATCAGGCAGCCGTGCGTCCACCTTTGGGCTGGACTCATCGATGCGTCGTCCGATACGCGACACGATGCGATCCAGGATGCGCCGGATGTGCGCCTCATTCTCGAAACGGACATCAATGCGTTCGGTCTTGCCATTGCGCTCGACCCAGACGTTGTAGGGGCCGCTGGTCATGATTTCGGTGATGGTCGGGTCACGTAGCAGGGGCTCAAGCGGACCGAGTCCGACGACTTCCTGTGAGATCTCAGCGGTCAGCCGCGCCCGGGCCTCCACTGAAAGCGGGATCTCGGACACCGCTAGTGCGTTCTGCAACTCGACGGTCACCAGATTGCGTAGATCCTCATCGGACAGGCTGGTGTCCGTTAGTCGCGGACCAAGGGTCTTCACGACCTGTGCCCGGGCGGCGATCCGGACGTCCGCGTAGGAATCGACGATGGGGGCGGCTTGCTTCTGAGCGTCATGAGCTGAGCGCTGGTCTGGCGCCGTCGGTGCCGCCGTCCTTCCAGCGCGTGACTCCTTCAGGCGCTCAGCTAGATTCATGCCGTCGCCACCCTCCGAAACCGCAATCGCGACCGCTTGGCCTGGGCCGTCACGGGCGCGGTGGCCTCAGCGGAAATGGGTTCGGCGTCGCCCCGACCGGAGGACGGAGTCAGTGTCGCCGCCCAGTTGCGGATGGACATCGAGATCGGGTGCTTCGGCTGCCAGGTTGTGAGCAGGTGGCCAGTATTGGTGGATTTCGGCAGATCCAGTGATGAAGGGATCTCGCAGTCGATCGGGTGGGCCAACGCGTGGCTGATGTCGGCGCTGGTGATGCCGACCTTGTCGCCCGCATGGTTGATCATCAGCGAGATTCTGCCGCCGAAGCTCAACTCGCGAAGCATGTCCAAAGCGATGGCTGTGTTCTTGATGCTGGCGGCGTCAGGCACGCACAGCAGAGCCAGGTTGTCAGCAACGTCCAGCACGCTCAGGACATGCTCCGTCGTGTACGGCGGGCAGTCGATTATCACGTGATCGAACATCGTCGCTGCCAGTTCGACCACCCGGGAGATCAACGTCGGTGATACTGCCGCGGCTTCTTCCGGACGACGCGGGGCCGCCAGCACGAACGCACCGGAGGGGTGCGGCAAGAGTGCTGCCGATAATGACGCCGCATCCAGGCTGTCGGCTAGACCGGTCAGGTCGGAGATGGAGCGTCCTTGCGGCAGGGACATCAGCAACTGGACGTCGCCGGATTCCAGATCGAGATCGATGATGACGACTCGTTGGTGCTGCTCGCGCGCGATCAGAGCCCCCAGGTTCGCTGCCAGACTGGTCTTGCCACATCCGCCTTTGGGGGCGAAAACTGCGGTCACGATGCCGCGGTTGGCCTGGCCGACAGAAGACCCGGTGGCTGAGGCGAAGGCGGTTGCTTTCTGGGTCACCCGGTTCGCGGCGGCAACCAAGGCAGGCAGGTCAGATTCGCCGACAACGTCGCTTGCTCCTGCGCGTACCGCTTCGAGTACCGTCGAGGTGTCGACCCTGCGGCGCAACCAGATGACGCCGGAGCCGGGGTGGGCGGCCGATATTTGAGACGTCAGCCGACAAGCGACCGCGGTGTCCACGCTGGGCCCGATGATGACGACCGGATCACCCGTGTCCCGCACATGAGCGGCCACCTGCGAGGCGTCTGTGAGCAAGACCGCGGCAGAACCCAGGGCTGATAGCACAGCCCTGGCGACTGCCTGATCAAACTCCAACACTGTCGCCATGACTCACTCCTTCGGTGGGGGTGGACGATGGATGGGTTGGTTGGTCATCGGACTCTGGTCGCTTTAGCTGGGCGCCGGGGTTGCGGCGGAGCTTGTGGGCAGGAGTCCGAGGTACAGGGTCCGATTCGATGCGCCGACCAGTCTTGCTGCGTCAACAGGTGTCAGCGCGAACGTGACGATGGTTGTTGCAACCGCGCGGTTGGCGGTGCCTGTGCCGGTGGCGGTCGTGGCTCCGACCGCGATCACCGAGGCATTGGGAAGCAGTACCGACGTGCCGGTATCTGTGCTTGCGTAGACCACCACCTGTGAACCCGGCTGGACGAAGCCAGCGACTCTGGCTGGGTCGGACAGTTCGATGCTCACCGCATTGGCGCCGGGCGGAATCGGCAGTCCACCGGTGGCGTTTGTGGACGCGAACTGGCGGCCTATCAGGATTTGGCCCTTGAAGATTGTCAC
>JBAXOQ010000115.1:0-11807 GCA_037133175.1 Actinomycetes bacterium | reverse complement strand
TCTCCGTGGAGTTCTACCAGGTCGCGTTGTTCTTCGTGATCTTCGACCTGGAGGCCGTGTTCATCTTCGCCTGGGCGGTGAACGCCAGACGTCTCGGCTGGGCCGGCTACCTCGAGATCGTGGTCTTCGTCGGTCTTCTCTTCGCCGGGCTCGTGTACCTCTGGAAGACCGGCGGGCTCGACTGGGGCGCCGCCGGGCGCCGCCGGCGGCTGCGCAGGGGGCGCCCGCGATGACGTGCTCGCCCCGGACAGCGTGGCATTCCAGACCGATGACACCACAGGTCCGCCGGACACCGAGACCGCCCACGGCGACACCGCTGTGCCCGATGAGTTCGTCAGCGTTGCGGCCACCGTCGCGCCGGTGGACCAGGAGTCCGTCACCGTCCAGGTGAGAACAATGTCGTCGCTGGCGGCCATTGCGGGCAGCGCCGCAATCATGGCCGAGCCGACAAGAGAAACGGATAGAAGTGAACAGATGGCTGTACGCCGGGAAAAGGCCATGGGCCGTTATCACCAAACTAGTCGGAGGTATGGGGTTCGGGAAGACTCCCTGCCGGGTCCCACGAAGCACCTTGCAGTGCTGTGGTTCCTGGGTAGGGGACGACTCCCGATCGGGACGATCCACCGTTCACGATGCGTGTCACGCCCCCCACTATTGTCGGCGCACCTGCACCGGAAAATGAACGTTCGCAATATCACAAGAAGACCCGGCACGGATCGCGACCCCGATGCGTCGAACTTATCTGCCACCCGGAGGTACTTTACAAAATGGGCATATCTGTCAATACTTGACAACTATGTCCGACATGTCAAACGCCGTTGTCTCCGGCTCACTCCATTCCGACAGCACCGTCGTGTGGCGCGACCGGAAGCGCTATCTGTGGCTGTTCGGCCTGTTGATGCCGGCACTGATCTTCATTGCCCTCGGTGCCTACGCCGCGACGGGATGGGGCGTCTGGCTATGGCTGGGCCCGATCGTGACGCTGGTTATCGTGCCGATCGTCGACTTGCTGGTCGGCGCCGACCCGTCGAACCCGCCCGATGATGCAATCGCAGCTCTTGAGGCCGACCGGTACTACCGGTGGCTGACCTATGCGTTCCTGCCGGTGCAGTACGGCGGGTTCGTCGCCGCGTGCTGGGCGATCATGCGCTGGGACCTCTCGACGATCAACCAGGTGGCCCTGGCCGTGACGACCGGCTTCGCCGCCGGGATCGGCATCAACATCGCGCACGAGCTCGGACACAAGCGCGACGATGTCGAGCGCTGGATGTCCAAGACTGCCCTCGCGCAGTGCTTCTACGGGCACTTCTACGTCGAGCACAACCGAGGCCACCATGTGCGGGTGTCGACGCCGCAGGACCCAGCCAGCAGCAGAGTCGGCGAGAGCTTCTACCGGTTCTGGCCACGAACGGTCATCGGGTCGCTGGTCAGCGCGTGGGGCCTGGAAAGCAGGCGGATCGCCCGCCGAAGCAAGCACCCGTTCCGGCCGAGCAACAACCTGCTGAACGCATGGCTGATGTCGGCGGTTCTGTGGGCGATCATGATCGCGTGGCTCGGGTGGGGGCTGCTGCCGTTCCTCCTGCTCCAAGCGGTCATCGGGTTCTCGCTGCTGGAGGTAATCAACTACCTGGAGCACTACGGCATGCTGCGTCAGCGCGTCGGTGCATCGGGGCACGAGCGGTATGAGCGGGTCCGACCGGAACACTCGTGGAACGCGAACGACATCGCGACCAACGTCTTGCTATACAACCTTCAGCGACACAGCGACCACCACGCCAACCCGACCCGGCGCTACCAGGCCCTGCGCAACTACCAGGACGCCCCGCAGCTGCCGACCGGGTACGCCGGAATGGTGCTGCTGGCCGGTGTGCCTCCGCTGTGGCGGCGAGTCATGGATCCACGCGTACTGGCCCACTACGACGGCGACATGAGCCGGGCCAACATCGCACCGGCCAAGCGCGACCGGATCCTGGCTAGGTACCCAAAGCCAGCGGAAGTCCCAGACCAGCGGGAATCCGCGACCCCTGCGGACCACCCGGCGACACCACCCGCAGAGGCGGCTCCAACCTCCCAGGCTCACGATCCAGCGTCCGAAGCGACTAGCCAGGTCTGCTGGCGCTGCCCCGGATGCGGGTACGTCTACGACGAACGCGTCGGCGCACCTGCCGAGGGGTTCGACGCTGGCACTGCGTGGTCGGCAGTCCCCGACTCCTGGTGCTGCCCCGACTGCGGGGTGCGTGAGAAGGTCGACTTCGTGGCCATGGCGGATTTGAACCAGCGATGACGGCAGCGGCGGCGGCTGATGGGGTGCCGAGTCCAGGCTCCCTCCTGCGCAACCGAATCCTTTCCGCAGCGACGGTACTGACAGCCGAACGTGGGTGGTCCACCGTCACGATGGCCCGCCTGGCCGAATCCGTCGGCGTGAGCCGGCAGACCGTCTACAACGAGGTGGGGTCAAAGCCCGCGCTCGCCGAGGCGCTGGTCTTGCGCGAGCTTGACCGGTTCCTGGCAATCGTGGACGAGTCCTTCGATCGGCACCCGCACGATCCGGTCGGAGCCATCCGCGCCGCGACGCTCGGCGTGCTTGACCTGGCCAGGCGCGACCCGCTCGTCGGCGCTGTGGTGGCCGGATCCTATGGTGCGGACTCCGATCTGCTGCCACTGCTGACCACCCGTTCACGCGCCCTCGTCGAGTCAGTGGCCGCCACCATCACCTCGCACATCGACGAACACGACGTGCCGATTACCCGCGACCGGCTAGACGCGGCGATCGACGGCATCGTGCGGGTCGTGCTGAGCCACGTGATCGAGTCAGGGACCGATCCTCGGGTGGTCGCCGACGACGTGGCCTGGATAGCAAGCCGGATGCTCTCCGACGCGGCATCGGTCACCACCCCAACAGTCGTCGATTAGACCGGCGAGGTCTCGTCAGGTTTCGCTGGCTGTCATTTCTTCGCGGCGAGGACCAATTTCCAGATCGTCCCGTTGGCCTGCGCTTCGGCTTTGGGTGAGTAGTCGGGGGCGATCGGGGTGGGGTTGATGTTCGACACCGTAGGCCCGCCGAGTTGGGTCATGCCATACAGCACGATTGCACCTTTTGCGTTGGTTGTGACCACAGGGTTGTCTTCACCGTTGATTCCGGTCGCACCGCCACCGAACGAGTGCAGTACTTGGTACTTCCCGTTCTTCGGGTTGAAACGGAACACCCCGCCGGACCCAGGCGTCCCACCAGTGGCCGCCAACGCGTAGAAAATGCCGTCCGGGCCCGCCATCAAGGTTCCATGGGGTTGGGCCAGATCCATGGCAGTCCCGAAGGTGTGCTCGATTCGGTAGCCCGACCCATTGATGTTGATTGAGAACAGCACCCCGGAACCGTTCGCGCCACCGACGGTTGTCAGCCCGTACAGACGCCCGTTGCTGTACGTCAGTCCGCCATGGTCAGGCACCGCACCGTCGTAGCCGCCATTGACCAGCGTGGGCACGGCGGGACCCTGGTAACTAAACAGGTGAAGCACCCTGAGTTTGCCGGTTTTCAGATTGAACGAGAAGACCGATCCGTTGCCGGACTCGTACGGCTTGTGGTCGGACTTGCTCGCGAAATTCGACCGCGGCGCGGTGATCCCGCCGTATCTAGTCATCCCGAACAGCCGCTGACCTCGCTGGATGACAAAGCCGTGAGGGGTGTCGCCGTTCACCGCGATGAACGAGTAGAGGACTTTGAAGCCGCTGCCGTCGGAGTTCATTTTGTACAGCGAGCCGGTGCCGTTGGCGCCACCGTAGGCGGTCATCCCGACCAAGATCTTCCGCGACCGAAGGTCGGTGACCGGGACCGGATTGCTGTGCGGCTGGGCACCGTCCTTCGCGGAACCATTCGGGTTCGCGGGCGAGATTCCGTTGAAACTATGTAGCACCCGGTACCGAATCTTCTTAGCGGCGTTGAAGGCAAAGACGCCGCCCTGATTGGTTCTTCCGCCGTACAGTCCCGCCCCGACTAGCGTTGTCCCGTCGGCCAGTGCGCGCATCCAATCGTGATGCGGGTTAGCCACGTCCGGTCCAGTGCGCCCACGGGGGTACTGAACCTTGCTACCCCCAAACGCATGCGCGACCTTGTACGACCGAGGGTTCTGCGGATCAAGTCGCCAGATGACTCCGCCCTGGTTGTTCGATCCTCCGTAGGTCGTCCGCCCCCACAAGGTAGAGCCGACCAGCGTCGGGCTGCCCCAGGGTTGCCACCCATCACCGGGCGCATCCCCAAAGGCGTGAATGATCGAGAACCTCGGCGGGTTCGGAGCTGCCGAGGCTGTGCCCCCACAACCCAACCCCGCGGCGCAGGCGACCGCGACTGCTGCAACCACTCGAACAACGACAGTGCCCACAACACCAGTAAACCAGACACACCGGCCCCGATCATGTCTGGACGAGAACCACCGTAATGAACTGGCAGTGGCCTCACCGGCAGGACCTTCTGGAGTCCCGCAACTCACCGGTCAGGGGTCTTGCCCGGACTGCGGTCCGTGCCTCTTCGTCGGTCTACCGAGACACAGCGGTTCATCGCGTCGGTGAGGTCGGGCTCGCCGAAACCAGAACCGGACTGATTGGCACATCGAAGTAGGTATCGGGGAAGGGCTCGTTGATCAGCGTGTAGTGCCACCACTCCTCGGGCAGCACCTTGAAGCCGGCCGCGCTCATCATCCCTAGCAACAGGTCGCGGTTCTTGCGCTGCACCGGGGTCAAAGCGGTGTAGTCCGGGTGCGCGCGCACGTCGAAGCAGTCGAACCCCGTCCCCATATCGATCGAGGTGTCGGGGAACCTCTGGTCGGCCGGCAGGGCACAGTCCAACAGCGGCTGCGACGGCGACCACGGTGCGCTTGTCGCCCCGGGCAGAGGCACCAGCGTCAGGTCAATCGTCGAACCGCGGGAGTGACCGGATTTCGTGGCCACGTACCCGTCCGGAATGATCCTGTCCTTGGCCACCCGCGGATAGAACTCGGCCTTCATCGAGGTGGCGGCAGGATCGGCCGCCCACACCATGAAGTTGTTGACCGCTCGCTGCGGCCGGTAGCAGTCGTACACCTTCAACGTGTAGCCCTTGGCCCGGGCCTGCTGCTGGATGCCCTTGAGGGCGTCGGCGGTCTGCGCGGTGACCCAACAGTCCGCAGCGTCATAGCCAGCGATCGGCGTACCAACGAAATTGTGGGCCGTTGTGTATCGCATCTCCTGGAGGATGCTCGGGTCAACATCGGCAAGCCGCACGAACCCGACCGGCAAACCATTGGGACCGGTCTGACAGGAGGCACCTGGCGCGCAGTCCGTGGCACTCGCAGACGGCGACACCGACGGCGTCGCCGTGCCCGACCCGCAGCCGACCACAGCCACCAACAATCCCAAAATCGAGGCAATGCCTGAAGCTACTCTCACAGGCAATGAGAATAGCGCGCTGCGACATGCTCGGCTGCGACATGCTCGGTTGGGGTTCGCCGACAACACCCTGACGGATGCGCCATCGCCGAGCAACCGAAACCCGGATGATCAACGTCGATCGTGGCATTCCTCGGACTTGCCCGGCAGCCGCGGCCGAATGCTCACCAGACATGGTTCCGGTCACCGGCAGCGTCACCGGACGCTCGCGCCCGACCGGGCCCAGGTACGGCGCCCGGGCTAGCCCGTTCGGGTCAAGTATCGCGCTGTCAGAACTCGGAGCAACAGCAGAACCTGTACAGTCAAGAAAGCAGTCCGTTTCGCGATCTTCTATCAAGGGTGCTCACCATGTTGCCGTCTACCGTCCACGCACATTCGATCATCACCGGACACGGCCGCAGGGCGTCTGCGTTTCTTGCTGTCGGTACCAGCACGGCCCTCGTCCTGTGCCTTGCCGGTACCGGCGCGGCCAATGCCGCCGAGTCCTCCCCACCTCCGACATCCGTGCCTCAAGGCGCCGCCGCGGGCACGGATTCGACTCCGCCTCTGACCTCCGATGGCGCAGCAGCGCCCGGCACGGCAGTGGCGGTACGTGGCGATGTAGTGGTCAGAGCGGGCAAGGCTCGAGTGGTCGTCGCAACCCCGCGACCGGGTCAAACCAGCATCGTCCGCATGATCGTCGAGGCGCGGACGGTTCCGAAGATCGGCGTCACCGCGGTACGGGCTAGTGCTGGAACCCAGAAAGTGACGGTCGTCGGCGGCACCAAGCGGGTGTCGAGTGCCCGCGCAGGCTCGTCTCAATACGCAGTGACGGTGCCCATCATCAAGCCCCGGGTCAAGGGTGCATCCGGTGGACCCGGACAGCTTGCGCTGGTGGTCAAAGCCATCGGTCTGCGAGTCGTTTCACAGAAGACCTACACCAAGGCGTTTACCCAGCGCGTGTCCGGTGAGATGTGCCAAGCGGTCAGCGCTTTCGATCTGGCGAATCGCGATCCACAAGTTCGGGCCGCCTTCAACAAGAAGGTCTTGTTCGGTCGGCAAATGCCGGGGTTTCGTCACGCTCAGTACCTAGGTTCCTATGCGCTACTGCAGGCATGTGTCGGGAACTCCTCTCAGAGCTTCATCAACGCCGTGACGGGCAAACGGGCAGCTTCGGCGAACACCCGAACCCTTCAAATGCGAGCGGACTCCCCCGCAATCAACACCGCGCCAGGCACAACTGACGCTGTCGTGTTGGTGTCCGGTTTCGCCTCCGATACCCCGTTCACGAGTCCGGGCAAAGTGTGTACAGCGCCGAACATGTCGGCTGGCGGAACCTGGTCAACGATCGACGCTGCACTGCAAGCGGCCGGCGTGCCGGTCTTCACAGTGCCCGAGACTGAGTACAAGTACGGCGTACCGAATGCGCCGGTACCGGTCCAAGTCGACCCAGCGGCGATCGGTGTGGGCACGTGTGCGCAACCGCAACTACCAGCCACCATGACCATGGATACCGCTGGAGACTTCGACCTCAACTCAAGCATCCTGGCGAACTACCTTGGCTACATCCACGCACAGTTCGGGGTGCAGCGCGTGTGGTTGATCGGGCATTCCGATGGGGGCCTGTGGTCCCGCGGCGCGATGGACTACACCAGCTTCATGCCCGGGATCCAAGTTCAGTCGATCACCACCATCGACACACCATGGACCGGATCGTTCCTGGCCAACGCCGGCCAGCACCTGACCAAATGCGGGACCCTGGACTTCTGGTGCCAGGTCAAGGCAGCGGCATTCACCTCGCTGATCAACTACGTATCCGCTCCCATCGGCGGCGGTGCCGCCCTGGACGAGATGACGGCCACCTACATGACCAAATGGAACCTGCGGATGGCCGGCGTTGCTGGGGCGACCCCGTTCTACGCGGCCTCGTCCGTCGGCATCAATGATCCTCGTCTGTTCAGCGGGATCAGTTCCGGAACCGGCAGCGATCCGTTCTACAACCCCAACGACGTCGCGGTCGGCCTTTCCAGCCAGCAGGCCAAGGGGTTGGTGGCCAACGGCACCATCTCCGTGTTGCAGTGCTTCCAGACGGTTCCTGGGTTGCACACGCAAATACCGGGATGGGCTCTGAGCGCAGGGCAGGACGCCGACTTGATCAATACGTTCCCCGGTCGGACTGCCTTCCCCACTTCCACGACCGCGGTGACGGTGAACCCGATGACCATCACCAACATCACCAATGTCCTCAATGGATCACCGCCAACGAGCACCTGTCCCTCGGCCAACTACCAGCAATCGGGCGAATACGCACCGGGCCAATTCGGGCCGTGGCCCAACGACTAGATCGCCCGGGTACTCGCTGCGGTTGGGTCACGGTAGGTTGACGTCGACCTGGAACATGACCCGACATGGGAGTGGCGATGAGTGACCCGACCGCGTGCGCAGCAGGACTTCCTCGCGGGCAGGGCCAGATCATCTGGAAGGAAGGAATGGCTTCCTGCACGGCATGCGGCCACAACTACCTGCACTCGAAAAAGGACCCGTGCCACCTGTGCCAGCTAGAAGCCAGACTGCGCATCCTGGAAGCAGCCCTGGCGCAAGCGAATCCATGAGCGCGCAGCCGGAGCCGCCGCCGGCCGGCGGCCGGCCGTTCGTGAGCACGGTTGCGCCTTGGGTGGCCCGCTAGGCCACCGTGATGCGTAGGCAGGTGAAGTCGTCCCGCACCGGTCGGGATTCAACACTGGCGAGCCACGTGTCGAAGTCGTGAGCCCCCACCCCGGCATCTGCTGCTTCCTGCAGGCAGGCTCCATCCGAGGCAAGGACGACCGTGTTCGCCACGCCGGATGTGGAGCGAAACTCCGGGTGGGCATACCGGCCGACCGCATGGCAGATCTGGGTATCCGGGTCATCGAGCAGGTGTGACTCGGCAAGTAAGAGCTCATCGAAACTGCAGCCGGCCAGCTGTTGCTGGCGCTGCTCCCACTCGCGCCGTACGTCAGGACGCAGGTAGTCACCGCCGGCAGCCAGCACCAGCGGCGAGCGCCCGGACTCTGCCACCCACACCTCGCAGTCGGCGGCGACCACAGCCCCGAACGACACGGCCGCGTCCTCACGGCGACAGTCGGCAGCAGCGACCGCGCACATGTTTTGCCGCCGCGATGGCGTGATCTCGGGCGGGTGCAGCCGCGCGTTCGCTTCCCCGAGAGCGTCACGGATCGACATTGGAAGCGACAGCGACCCCAAAACTGAGCTCGCTGCCCATTGCCCCGCGTCCTGCCCGGGGCACTCCGTGCCGCGCCACGGAGTGACCCCGTCGATGGCTGCCACCCGCAGAACATCAGCGAAGGGTTGCACCATCCACCGATCTTGGTCTGCATGCTCCGACCCGGCCGAGTGGAACACCGCCACCAACAAACCGTCCGTCGCCAGCTGGCCAACAATCATGCACCGAGTATCGACCCCCTGCCGGTTCCGCGAGCATCAGGTCACGTCACGTTGCGGATCCGGCCGGGCCGACCGCGGGCTACCGCGTCCCGTCGTCCGTGCTCGAAGGCTCACGCCCGCGCCAACCGCAGTCCTGGCAGCCGACGGTGGGGTTGCCTGGTTCGATCATGCAGCCACCGAGGATGACGCCTCCTTGTGGCCCGGCCGGGTAGCCGTACATGATCGGCAAGACGGGCGCCCCACATACCGGGCACGGCTCACCGGGGGTCGCCCAGGCGTAGCTGCGCTTGCTCTTCATGAACCGGCCACGACGCGTGTAGGACGCACTGGACGTCATCGACTTGCTCATGAACTCCATCGGCATGTACCCGGTCATCTCGCTGACCGCATCCAGGTCGATGGTCTCGGCATCCAGATCCGACAGCAACCCGTCGACCTGTGCCAGGTCGAGCCCGTCGTCCGCGCCTCGCGTGCTGATCGATGTGCGCGCCGATGCCAGGTCGGCCGAGGCCTTGCCCAACTTCGCCCGGGCGGTCTCGACGTCGCCGTCGCGCAGTGCTTTCGAGGCCGCTTCGCGTGCCTGCGATGCCTCCAGCAGCAGCGTCTGCACGACAACCTCGGGGGCCGGCACACGGTTGGCCGCAACGTCGCCGGGCACCACGTTCACCGAGATCGGCAACGTCACCGAATGCTCCAACTGTTCGGGCAGGGCCGTGTACTCCAGCACCAGGTCGGCGATCGTCGCCAACCCCAATGCCGGGATCGAGGCCACACCGAGCTTGACCAGGGTCTTGCGGGTCTCGCCGCCGTAGAAGTCCCCCAACGTGATCACCACGGTGTCGCCCTCAACATGGCTGGGCAGGTCCTGCAAGGTGCTGACACTGGTCAGAATGTGGTCGCGTCCGGTGATGCGCAGCATCGCCGACAGCACCGATTTGTCCAGCAGACCATCAACCTGCTCATCGAGCACGGCGGGCAACTCGTCGGCGTCCGCGGCGAAGCACTGCTCGCCGCTGCCACCATCAGAGACCGCTGACAACAGCGCCTCGTCGTACCCCAAACCCAGGCCGATTGTCAGGGTGGTCACCGCGTGAGTGGCGAAGGCTGACGCGGCACGCTCGCGCAGCTGCCCGTGATCGGTGATCCCGCAATTGGCGTGCCCATCGGACACCAGCATCACGGTGGCACCGGCCACCAACGCGCCCTGCTCGCCGACCGCGCCGACCGCCCGGACCGCCTCGCGCAGACCCAGGTTGTACCCGGCCCACAAATCAGTCGTCCCACCCGGGCTAATCCCCGCGATCAGTCCATCCAGCACTGCCAGATCGTGCCGCGCCATCGTTTGCATCGGCACCGCCAGCCGGGCCTCGTTGTCGAAGGTCACGACAGCGAACCGGTCCTGCGGAGCAAGTCGGCGCACCAAGCCTCGCAGACCCGCCTTCGCCATGTCCAGGTTCGATCCGGCCATTGAACCGGACCGGTCCAGCACCACGATCAGAGTCTGGCCGGGCCGGAACTGATCGGCCTCCAGCATCGGCGCAGCTAGGTTCAGCAGACAGGTCACGTCATCCTCGGACTCCAAAGCAACCAGATCAACATCGAGATGGGCAGTGACATGCATGGCAAAACTCCAATCGTGTGGGAAGCGACGAACCGCCCTGCCAACCGTCGAGACGGCAGGCAGGGGCTGGGCGGATCAGGTCGAGGAGCCGGTAAACAAGCCCATCGTTCGACCCAACTTCAGAATACTGAGGGGGTCTGACATCGACGGGGCTCATGCCGCGTGCCAGCCCGAGCCAACGAGAATCATGACTTGACACCCGTGGTGTGAGTAGTACACACTACACACATGTCGGTGTTCGGTGACTATGTTCGGACTCGCCGGGAGGCACTGCGTAGCGATGACAAGACGATGTCGGTGCGTGGGGTTGCCGGGCGGATCGGGTTGGAACCCTCGTTCCTGAGCAAGATCGAGCGAGGGGATGTTGCACCGCCGTCCGAGGCCAAGATTGTGGCCCTGGCCGCGGTGTTGGGTGAGGACCCGGATGTGTTGCTGGCGCTGGCAGGGAAGGTGTCCGGTGATCTGCAGGCAGTGATTGTGCGCCGACCGGCGCTGTTCGCTGAACTGATTCGTCAGCTGGCGGACTTGCCGGACCACGCGGTGCTCAGGCTCGTGCGCGAAGTTCGCGACGGGGATTGGTGAGAAAAGGGGCAGGACGATGATCGAACTACGCGACAACGAATTGGTGTTCAGCTTTCCCGAGGTCGACGAACAGGCCAGATTCAGGATCAACTTCCAACGAACCCTGCGGATCCCCGACGATGGCCACGAGTACCCGCTGCCCGCCGGCTTGGGGTCCTTCTGCCTCGAACACGTCGATGACCACGCCGCTTCGGTTCCACCGTCCTGGCGCGAACACGGCGGGGTCATGATGGCCATGCACCAGGGCGAAGCGCTCTGGCTGAACTTCCACGCCGGTCGCTACCCCTTCGCGGTGAAGATCGCCGCTGGCAAGATCAATGCTGTTACCGGACGGCAATGGACTGCCGGACTGTCACACGGGCCCTCACCGTCGGCGCCGTCCGGCGGGCGCGGCAGCGTGGGTGCCGTGCAGGACTATGTGGTGCTTCCTGCGCAGCCGTGGCTTGACGGGTTCAACGTCGGGACTGGGCAGATCCGGCAGTTCGTGGCGATGCCGCTAGGCGGCGGCTACACGGCGGAAGAACAGATCACCGGGGTGGCCGAGCACGGCGGTATCCAGATCCTGGCCTACCCGATGAAGGCCCAAGAATTCGCCAAACTGCCGCCCCCGCCGGCGTTCGACCGGATGTTCCTCGCAATGGCCGCCGCCCCAATGTCAGTCGCCGCCCGGTCGGCGCCGGACATGGGATTGGGTCTGGGCGGGCTGATGCGCCAGGACATCGTAGCCAGCGGGTACGCAGCCGATGTGTGGGATTTGGACCAC
>JBAXOQ010000114.1:0-11875 GCA_037133175.1 Actinomycetes bacterium | reverse complement strand
CTGGCGGACCCGGCGTTGGCGGCCAGACTGCTCGGAGCAAACGCGTCGACACTGTTGCGCGGCACGGCCGTCGGCCCGGCTGTGCCCCGAGACGGGACGCTGCTCGGTGCACTGTTTGAATCATTGGTCGTGTTGTCGGTTCGTACGTATGCACAAGCAAACGATGTCCACGAGGTCTGCCATCTACGCACACGCGACAACGCGCACGAAGTTGACGTGGTCATCGAAGGCGGACCGCACATGCGGGTTGTTGGGTTGGAAGTGAAGCTCTCACCCGAGGTTGATGATCACGATGTGAGGCATTTGGTGTGGCTCCGGGATCGGCTGGGTGACCGCTTCGCCGACGGAGCTGTGATCACGACTGGCCCGTATGCGTACAGACGCGCAGATGGGATCGCCGTCATCCCAGCAGCGCTGCTTGGGCCCTGAAGCAGAACAGCTCCAGAGGTGGACGCACGACACCGGGCGTTAGCAGTGAACCCCCTGGATTCCCGGTCGAGCTCGGTGGGTTTGGCCGTAACGTCGCATGGGTAGCCGTGTGATGTCGTCTCCACGAGTTGGATGGTGGATCGCGTTCCACCGGTTGTTTGTGGCCCTTTTCGACCCCTCTCCCACCATCCAACCCGCACGTCTGATCCCTGACCGGCGGACGACGGTCCAGAACGACGCGTCAACCGCAGACATGGTGGCGCCTCGATGCCGACGCCGGCGTCGGGTTGCCAGCCTCCACGCGGAAGGAAGGTGATCCTTCCCCTGGCATCGGGTTGGAATCTCTGGCAGGATCTGAGCGTCGCGATCCCGGGCCGGTGCGGTCGGTCCGGTGCCGTTGGAAACGCACTGCGAGGACAAGTCATGACCGCTCCAAGTTCGCTCGACGAGTGGCGCAACACACCTGAGCGCGGCACCATCCGTGCCCTGATGAACGCGGTGCCAGCCATGTTGGGCTACTGGAATCTGAGTCTTCACAACGTCTTCGCCAACGCCGCATATCTTGATTTCTTCGGCTACACACCCAAGCAGATGCGTGGCCTGCACATTCGTGAGGTGCTGGGGGAGCAGTTATTCGAGCGGAACTACCCGTACATGCGACTGGCGTTGGACGGTCACCAGCAACTGTTCGACCGTGAGATTGTGGACCCCAACGGCGTCACCCGCTACACCCAGGCGAGCTACGTTCCCGACATCGAAGACGGCGTCGTCCAGGGTTTCTTTGTACTGGTCACCGAGATCACCGATCGTCGGGTGGCTGAGATTGCGCTGGCGGAGGAGAAAGAGCGCATCGACGCCATCCTCAACAATATCAGTGACGGTGTCGTCTCGGTCGCTCCAGACCTGCTCGTGACCCGGATGAATGCCTCCGCCGCGAGGATGACCGGCTACCTCGGTCAGATCGGCCCGGTCCAACAGGTCATCCAACTGGTCGGGGGCGACCATCCGGGGATAGGCGAACTGTGCGCACAGGTAGTGGCCACCGGTGAGCCCGTCTCGATCACAGACACCGACAGCCTGGTTCGCCCCCGGGGTTCGCTGATGCCGGTGGATTGGTTGGTTGCCAAGGTTCCGCCGGTCGGGGGCCAGCCCCCGCAGCTTGTCGTCACTCTTCGAGACGTGACCGGCAGTCGCACCGCAATGCAACAGACGCGGTATCAGGCGGAGCACGATTTGCTGACCGGCCTGCCCAATCGAAGTTTTCTGCTGGCTCTGGACGCGACGGGATCGGTCGGAGATGGCGTTCTGCTGTTCTTGGACGTTGACGGTTTCAAAGCGGTCAATGACACCTGTGGTCACGGCGCTGGCGACGTCGTTCTGCGCGAAGTTGCTGCCAGGCTCTCATCGCAGATCCGATCTGAGGACGATCTGGTCCGCGTCGGGGGCGATGAGTTCGTTGTTGTGTTGCGGCAGTGTGATGTGGGTCATGCCCAAGCAGTGGGGCAGGCGCTGATCGCTGTGGTGTCGCGGCATACATTCGAAAGCGGAGGTCACTCCTTCCGGCTTGGATTGTCGGTGGGCGTCGCGTGCCATCGGCGACGCGATACGGGCTCGTTGGAAGCGGCCATCGATTTGGCCGACCGCGCCTGCTATCAGGCGAAGAGGACGGGGGGTAATCGGGTCGTGCTGGCCGAATCCGGAGGTCCGATGGAAGCCAACCTTGCGCCGACCCGTCCGGGGCCATGTGCGACCGGTTCGGTGCCTGAGACCGGCTAGCAGCGGCGCGCCTTTGGCCGGATGGCCACGGCAAGTGCGTTCTGCGGTTACTCTTTTGGTTCTTCCCCTGCTTCACCCGCCGTTGGCGTGCCCTTTTTCGCAACAGCCTGGTTGTGATCTTGGGATCGGCAACCGACACAGTAGGAGTTGGCGTGTACCTCAAGAGCCTGACGGTGAAGGGTTTCAAGTCCTTCGCCTCCGCTACCACGTTCAACTTCGAGACCGGCATCACCGCTGTCGTCGGGCCAAATGGCTCCGGCAAGTCCAATGTGGTTGACGCGATCGCCTGGGTCATGGGCGAGCAGGGCGCCAAGGCGCTGCGCGGCGGGAAGATGGAGGACGTCATCTTCGCCGGCACTTCGGGCCGCGCCCCGTTGGGTCGGGCAGAGGTGTGCCTGACTATCGACAACACCGACAACGCGCTGCCGATCGACTACACCGAGGTCACCATCTCACGCACGTTGTTCCGCAGCGGTGGTTCCGAATATGCCATCAACGGCCAGTCCTGCCGGCTGCTGGACATCCAGGAACTGCTGTCCGACTCCGGCATCGGCCACGAGATGCACGTCATCGTCGGCCAGGGTCGGCTGGACGACGTGCTACGGGCCACCCCGGAGGAACGGCGAGGCTTCATCGAGGAAGCGGCCGGCGTCCTCAAGCACCGCAAGCGCAAGGAGAAAGCACTGCGCAAGCTCGATTCCATGTCCGCCAACATGGTCCGCCTGCAGGATCTCACTGGTGAATTGCGCCGCCAACTCAAACCACTGGGCAGGCAAGCCGAGGTGGCCCGCCGGGCGCAAGTGATCCAATCGGACGTCCGAGATGCCCGACTGCGGCTGCTCGCAGACGACCTGCTCATCGTTCAGACGGCGCTTGCCAAGGAGGAGGCAGACGAGGCCAGACTGCGCGACGAGCGCGGCGCCCTCGATGCGCGGTTGGAGTCCGCGCGCGCCAGCGAGGCGCAGATTGAGGCGGCCGTGGCGGTCAGCGATCCGGCGATCTCGCGGGTCAACGACGTGCATCTGCGGCTGACGGCGCTGGCCGAGCGCTACGTCGGGCTGACCAACTTGGCTCAAGAGCGCGCTCGCAACGCCAACGAAGATCAGGGCGAGCAGTTGAGCATCGACCCGGAGCAACTCGAGTGGCAGAGTGCTGCGGCTCAGCAAGCATGTGACGCCCTTGGTGCGGAAGTTGAGGACCTGCGGGCCGAGCTGGCCTCCGCGACCGGCGCGCGCGGCGAGGCAGAGGACGCGCTGGGCCGGGCCAATATGTTGGACCAGCAGCGGCGCTCGCAACTGGCCCGGCGGCGCGAGTTGCTGGCCACCCTCGAGGGGGACTTGCGGTCCGCGCGTTCAAGGCTGGATGCGCGAGAGGCTGAGATTGCTCGGCTGGGCAGTCAGCACCAGCAGGCGCAAGAGCGCGTGCAGCCGCTGGCTGAGCGACTGGCGCAGCTTGCCCAAGCATCGGACACAGTTGATGACGGCGCTCTCGAACAGAGCATCGCGGCGCGGGACGCTGCCTACGTGATGAGGGACTCGGTCAGGGCAGAGCTTGGTCAGGCCCGAGCCGCCGGACAGTCTTGCGATCGAGATCGCGCGGGCGTCGCTGCTCGTATCGAGGCGTTGCGGATGAGCTTGGCCAAGGGTGGCGGGACGACTTCGCTGGCCGAATCGGGCGTGCCGCTGCTGGGCGTTGTCGCTGATTTCCTGAACGTAGAACCGTACTGGCAGAACGCCATCGAGGCTGCGTTGCGAAGGGTCAGTGATGCCGATGCGGTGGCGGTGGCCAGTGTTCCTGCCGCAGTAGCGGCGCTGCGGCATCTGCGCGCCGAGTCCGGGGGTCGCACCAGCGTGGTGGTTGCTGACCCCGAGGTGGGCGGTTCTGGGGCTGACGAGGTCGGCCGTGGACGATTGGACCTCGGGGACTTCGGCCGGTGGGCCGGTGATTCGGTGAGCGTCTCGGCTAGGGACGGTGGCGAGTCCATCGTGCGCGTCGTGCGTCGACTGCTCGCAGATGTCGTCCTGGTTGAGGATCTGGAGCAGGCGCAACGGGTTGTTGCGGCGGATGACCGGTTGGTGGCCGTCACCGTGGACGGCGACGCCCTCGGCCGGTTCGACGCCACGGGTGGAGACGGGACCGCGAGTCGGCTGCGGATCGTTGCGGCGGTACAGGAAGCCGAACAGCGCCTGAGCGGCTTGGAGCTTCAGTCGGACCAGCACGCCGAACAGGTAGCCGATCTGGAGCGCGTGTTTGCCGACGCGCGGGAAGCGGCACAGCGCCTGACGGATCGAGTCCATGAGGTGTCAAAGGAGGCATCGGACCAAAACGCGGCCCTGAGCCTGGCACAGTCTCAGGTGAACAGTGCGGTTGCCGAAGCCGACCGAATCGGTACCAGCCTGGATCTGGCCAGACGAGCCCACACCGCAGACATCAGTGCCGTTCACGAGGCGGAGGCCCGGCTGGCCGAGCATGCCGGGATGGAGGAGGAGTCGCTCGACTCGCAGGCTGGTCCGGTCGACCTCGATGAGCTGCGCCGGGGACTCGAGCAGGCCAGGACGGCTGAGGTAGATGCTCGACTCGCCGTTCGGACTGCCGAGGAGCGGATGAATTCGCACCGGACCAGGGCCCGGGAGTTGCGCGAAGCAGCCGCCTCCGAACGCGAAGCCAGGGAGCGGGCGGCGCAGGCCCGGGAGCGGCGCATGCGCCAGGGTGCGGTCGCGGCTCGGGTGCTTGAGGTGGCGGCGGCGGCCACCGTCGTGTTGCAGGAGGCGCTGGACGAGTCGGCCCGCGAGCGGCTGGCCGTTCAACAGGAGCGTCGCAACAGAGACGAGCAACTGACCGGCTTGCGGGCGCAGATCCGCGAACTGTCCTCGCAGATCGCCCTGCTCACCGCCGATGTTCACCGTGACGAGATCGCCCGCGCGCAGCAGCGGTTGCGGGTGGAGGCACTGGAAACCGTCGCGATGAACGACTTCGGCATCGATCGCGATCAGCTTGTTCTTGAGTATGGTCCCGACGTGCCCGTGCCGCCATCGGCGCGCGCTCCTGGCGACGATGCGGATGGGCCGCAAGCAGACCCGGAGCCCTATCCGTTTGTACGCTCCGAGCAGGAGAAGCGGCTGCGCACCGCTGAGAAGTCGATGGCTCTGCTGGGTCGAGTCAACCCGCTGGCGCTTGAGGAGTTCACAGCGATGGAGGAACGGCACACCTTCCTGAACACTCAGCTTGACGATCTTAGGCGCAGTCGCAAGGACCTGCTCGACATTGTGGCTGACATCGACGAACGGGTGCAGCAGGTGTTCGCCGAGGCGTTCACCGACGTGGCCGATCAGTTCACTGAGGTGTTCGCCCGGCTGTTCCCGGGCGGTGAGGGCAAGCTCATCCTGACCGATGCCGGTGATCTGCTCAACACCGGCATCGAGGTTGAAGCTCGCCCGGCCGGCAAGAAGGTCAAGCGGCTGTCGTTGCTGTCCGGCGGCGAGCGGGCGCTGACCGGGATCGCGTTCTTGGTGGCGCTGTTCAAGGCTAGGCCGAGCCCGTTCTACCTGATGGATGAGGTCGAGGCGGCCCTCGATGACGTCAACCTGGCCCGGCTCATCGCGTTACTGGAGGAACTGCGCGAGACCAGTCAGTTGCTGATCATCACGCACCAGAAGAAGACGATGGAGATCGCTGACGCGCTGTACGGCGTGACGATGCGCGAGGGTGTCAGCCAAGTCATAAGCCAGCGGATGCGGGAGTTGGCGCACGCTCAGTAGCGTCTCGGTCGCACGGTTCCAAGGGTCCCGGGACGATCGGTGTGATGGGTTTTGCCCGGTAGGCCCTGTCGCGTGACCGGGTGGGCTGAAAGAATCGGTCCGTGAACTCAGTTGGGCTGTACGCCGTCGTTGTTGTAGCAATCCTGTTGGTGGCCGTCGTGGTGACGGTCGGGCTGGTCCGAAGCCGCCGTCGCGGCGGCTACAAGGAACTGCCGGGAGCCGACACCAAGGTGATCGGCGGCGGGGGCGGCGGTGACGACGGTGATGGGTCCGGTGCCGCGATCCCGACCCAGCGCACCGACCTAGATGCTGACCTCACGCCGCCGACGGTCACGGTCGAGACTGCCGTCGGGCTGCTGGAACGGCCGGAGGCACCCGCAGGTCGGTTGGCTCGGCTTCGCGCTCGCCTGGCCGGCAGCAACAGGATCGGCAAGGGTCTGTTGATCCTGTTGTCGCGCGGCAGGCTCGATGACGACACCTGGGACGAGGTCGAGGAGACGCTGCTGACTTCGGACCTGGGAATCGGACCGACAACGGAGCTGATGGACCGCCTCAAGCTGCGGGTCAAGGTCGCAAATACGACCGACCCGGCACAGATCAAGGAGATTCTGCGATCCGAACTGTTGGCTTTGGTTGATCCCTCGATGGATCGGTCCCTGAACGTCAGCCGCAATGCGGTGCTTGAGGTTCCGGCCGTGGTGCTTGTAGTCGGTGTCAACGGCACCGGCAAGACCACTACTACGGGCAAGCTGGCGCGACTGCTGGTCGCTGAGGACGACGATGTGCTGCTCGGGGCGGCCGATACCTTCCGGGCCGCGGCCGCGCAGCAGTTGACGACGTGGGGCGAGCGGGTTGGGGTCCCGGTGGTCCGAGGTCCGGAGGGAAGCGACCCGGCCTCCGTAGCTTTCGAGGCCGTGTCGGCCGGAATCGCCGAGGAGTGCGACGTCGTGCTGGTCGATACCGCCGGAAGGCTGCACAACAAAGTCGGGTTGATGGATGAGCTTGGAAAGGTCAAGCGGGTCATCGAGAAGAAGGCCCCCGTCACTGAGGTGCTCCTGGTGTTGGATGCCACCACCGGGCAGAACGGTCTGGTGCAGGCCAGGGTCTTCGCCGAGGTGGTGGACGTCACCGGAGTCGTGCTGACCAAACTCGACGGTACGGCCAAGGGCGGCATCGTCATCGCCGTGCAGCGCGAGCTCGGTGTCCCAGTCAAGCTGGTCGGTCTCGGCGAGGGCCCCGACGACCTTGCCCCCTTCGACGCCGCCACCTTCGTCGACGCCCTCCTCGACTGACCCCGCCTCCGCGCTGCCCCACTCAACGACAGGGGGGTCCGTTTGCTGCGAGGTTGCGCGTCACACAGACGTAACAAAGGTGCTCTGTTTTTCACCTGGGCGAAACGGATCGAGCCTGTTTCGGTAACAGCGGCGAGCCAGAGTGTGACACGTCAATCGAACGAGACGGGTCCGCAGCAGCGAGACCCCTTAGACAAAGAGAGCGACCGGGACCGTAACAACCCGGGGTTCTCGAAAGGGGCCAGAAATGCCAGCAGTCAGTGCCGGCGATACCGCGTGGGTCCTAGTCAGTGCAGCGATGGTGCTGCTCATGACTCCCGCGTTGGCGTTCTTCTACGGCGGCATGGTCCGCATGAAGAGCGTCCTAAACATGATGATGATGAGCTTCGGAGCACTCGGCCTGATCGGCGTGATGTGGGTGCTTTGGGGCTACTCGATGTCGTTCGGCGACGATGTCGGGGGCAAGGGCCTGGTCGGTGATCCGTTCCAGTACTTCGGTCTGCGCGGACTCATGAGCTCGGCCGTCCTGCAGCAGACCGATGCGGCGACCGGGGCAGTGATACCCGGTACCGGCATCCCAACGTTCGCTTTCGTTGCCTTCCAGGCCGTTTTCGCGATCATCACCGTTGCACTGATCTCCGGGGCCATCGCTGATCGCGCCAAGTTCGGCGCCTGGATGGTGTTCGCCGGAGTGTGGGCCACCATCTGCTACTTCCCGGTCGCCCACTGGGTGTTCGACTTCAATGGCGTGACGGCTGCCGGTGGTGGCTGGATCGCTAACAACCTCAAAGCCATCGACTTTGCCGGTGGAACGGCGGTTCACATCAACGCCGGTGCCGCGGGACTGGCCCTGGCGCTGATCCTGGGCAAGCGGATCGGGTTCGGCAAGCAGCCGTTCCGGCCGCACAACGTTCCGTTCGTGATGCTCGGCGCTGGCTTGCTGTGGTTCGGCTGGTTCGGTTTCAACGCCGGCTCAGCGGTCGCCGCCAACGGGACTGCCTCAGTCGCGTGGGTCAACACGCTGACCGCCACCGCCGTGGCTGCCCTGGCGTGGATGGCTGTGGAGAAGATTCGCAACGGTCACAGCACGTCGCTTGGTGCCGCTTCCGGTGTGGTTGCCGGACTCGTCGCGATCACCCCGGCTTGCTCATCGGTGAGCGTGCTCGGAGCAATCGCTATCGGTGTGGTCGCTGGAGTGCTGTGCTCGCTGGCGATCTCGCTGAAGTACAAGTTGGGCTATGACGATTCGCTCGACGTCGTCGGCGTCCACCTTGTCGGTGGTCTGGCGGGCACGCTGATGATCGGCCTGGTCGCGACGGCAGAAGCGCCGGCAGCGGTGGACGGCCTGTTCTACGGTGGCGGGTTCGACCAGCTTGGTCGGCAGGCTATCGCGGCAGGGGCGGTCATGCTCTACAGCTTCATCACCGCGGCGATCATCGGTCTGGCCATCCACAAGACGATGGGCTTCCGGATCTCTCGCGACGACGAACTGGCCGGCATCGACCTCACCGCGCACGCCGAGACCGCGTACGAGCTCAACGAAGCCACCTTCGGGGGCAGCTTCTCCAAGGCTGGCTCGGCGGGCGCCGGGTCCGGTCCAGATGGCCCAACGTCAACGAAGGATCGAGTCAAGGAAGGAGCACCGGCATGAAACTGATCACCGCGATCATCAAGCCGTTCAAGCTCGACGATGTCAAGAACGCCCTGCAGACCTTCGGAATCGACGGGCTGACCGTCTCCGAAGCCAGCGGCTATGGGCGCCAGCGAGGCCACACCGAGGTCTACCGAGGGGCCGAGTACACGGTCGATCTGGTACCGAAGGTGAGGGTGGAAGTCGTTGTCGATGACAGCGACGCCGACAGCGTCATCGATGTCATCGTCAAGTCCGCCCAGACTGGTCGAATCGGAGATGGCAAAGTCTGGATGGTTCCCATCGAGCAACTGGCGCGGGTGCGGACCGGTGAAAGGGGCGTCGCAGCTATCTAGCCTGATGTCGGCGTGAGCTCGGCATCTATGCCGGCCCGACGGAGCAGGAGGGGGGTGGGTCAGAAACACCGCCGGGCACAGAAAGACCTCAGCCCCGTCGCACCATGGTGGTGCGACGGGGCTGACGGTCATCTCCTGGGGGTGAGCAGTCCACGGGGTTCACAGTCAGGTGGAGGGGGCGCGGCGTCGGACTCGACTGACAGGGGATCTTGAGTCAGACCGTATGCTCACCAATGCGCCGAGGAGTCTTTGCACCCGTGGAGTCCGGGATGACCGATCGGTTTGGGAGGCCCGAAGAGCCTCGGAGGCTTCATGAGCATTGGAGGATCTGTGACGCATCTGCTCGCCGCGGTCGACGTGAGTTCCGGTGATACGGCCTTCGTTTTGATCAGTGCCGCGATGGTGCTGCTGATGACCCCTGGGTTGGCGTTGTTCTACGGCGGCATGGTCCGGGCGAAGAATGTCCTCAATATGATCATGATGAGCTTCTTGTGTATGGGCCTGATCACAGTGCTGTGGATCATTTACGGGTACTCGATCACTTTTGGCACCGACCTTGGCTCCGGTCTGCTCGGCGGACTGGACTTCCTCGGGATGAAGGGAACCCTGGACGCCGTCGTCGGACCCGATGGATCACACATTCCGATGCAGTCGTTCGCGGCCTTTCAGTTGACCTTCGCGATCATCACAGCCGCCCTACTGTCCGGTGCCGTGGCAGACCGGATCAACTTCGGTGGCTGGACGCTGTTCATCGGGTTGTGGGCGACCTTCGTCTACTTCCCGCTGGCACACTGGACGTTCGCTCTGGCAGGTGGCCAGGGTGGCTGGATCAGTGATCGCCTCGGGGCGTTGGACTTTGCCGGCGGCACGGCCGTCGAGATCAACTCAGGTTTCTCGGCGTTGGCGTTGGTGTTGGTTGTTGGAAAACGCATCGGGTGGCGGCGCGAGCCGATGCGACCGCACAGCCTGCCACTGGTGTTGCTCGGAGCAGGCCTGCTGTGGTTCGGCTGGTTCGGCTTCAACGCCGGTTCCGCGCTGATCGCCGGGCAGCTGTCCTCCGCAGTGTTCTTGAATACCCAGGCGTCCACTGCCGCCGGAGCCCTTGCGTGGATTCTGGTCGAACGGATTCGGGACGGCAAGGCGACCACGCTTGGCGTGGCTTCCGGAGCGATTGCCGGCGCTGTCGCCATCACTCCAGCCTGTGGTTATGTGAACAACATGGGCGCGCTGTTCGTCGGTCTGGCCGCCGGCGCGATCTGCTCTTGGGCGGTCGGATTGAAGTACCGCCTGGGCTTTGACGATTCACTGGACGTGGTCGGTGTGCATGGAGTCGGTGGTCTGGTCGGGATGATCGGGATCGGTTTGCTGGCAACCACGACGGTCAATGGAGCCGGGGCCAATGGATTGTTCAGTGGCGGCGGGTTCGGGCTGTTGGGCAAGCAGGCGATTGCTTCAGCGGCGACCTTGGTGTATGCCTTCGTGATCACGGCACTGCTTGCGCTCATCGTCGACAAGACCATCGGCCTGCGGGTTCACGCCAACCATGAGCGGGCTGGCCTGGACATCTCGTTGCACGCCGAAAGTGCCTACGATTACAGCGGAGCCTCCGCCGGCACCTTTGCGGGCATCGCCGGGCATTCCTCCCAAAGTCCCTTCCCACCGCAGTCCCCGTAGACCAGGCACGCCAACCGAGGAGTACCAATGAAGCTGATCACAGCGGTCATCAAGCCCTTCAAGCTGGAGGATGTCAAGGTCGCCCTTGAGACCAACGGAGTCCACGGTCTGACCGTGTCCGAAGCAAGCGGTCACGGGCGCCAGAAAGGTCACACCGAGGTTTACCGGGGAGCCGAGTACACCGTCGACCTGGTACCCAAGGTGCGCGTGGAGGTGCTCGTGGCGGACGCGGATGCTGAGAGGGTATTCGACGCGATCATGGTTGCCGCCAGCACTGGACAGATTGGCGACGGCAAGTTGTGGATGGTCCCCGTGGAGCAAGTGGCGCGAGTGCGCACTGGCGAGCGCGGCGACGAGGCCCTGTAGCCATTGTGGACGCTGCATCGGTGCGTTACGCCGAAGCCCGTCGGGAGTTGCTGGAGCAGATTACCCGGCCTGGGACTGACTCGCGCCGCGCGCTGGTGGTGCTGACCGACAGTTGGTTGGCCGAACTGTTCCAAGCCTCGGGGGCTGCGCAGTTGCCGTGCGCGCTGGTCGCGGTTGGCGGTTACGGGCGGTCCGATCTGGCTCCGGGCAGCGATCTGGATCTGCTGCTGCTGTACCAGAAGGGCACTGACGTGTCCGAAGTCGCAGAGCGGATCTGGTACCCGGTTTGGGATGGCGGGATGCGCCTCGATCACAGTGTCCGCACGTCCGCGGAGGCACGCAAACTGGCCGGTCAGGACATCAAGGTCATCCTTGGTCTGCTCGATGCCCGAACGGTGGCCGGTGACAGCGAGTTGACCACCAACCTGCGGGCCGGCGTGCTGACCGATTGGCGCGCCTCGGCACATAGGCGTTTGCCGGAGTTGCGCCTCGATGTCAGCGAGCGTGCTGAGCGCAACGGCGAGCTTGCCCATCTGCTGGAACCCGACCTGAAGGAATCCTACGGCGGATTGCGGGATCTGACGGTGCTGCGAG
>JBAXOQ010000113.1:0-11937 GCA_037133175.1 Actinomycetes bacterium | reverse complement strand
AGCGACCCCTGAACCCGAACCCCCGCCGGTGCCACCACAATCACCAGATCTTGTTCCTGTGGTGGTCACTCCCGTTGCGAACAAACCGGATGTGAAGGTTAGTGGACCAACTCCGGTACAGAGTTACGGTCGCGCGGATGTCGACCAGGCCGCTGAACGGATGGGCTGGAAACTAGGGTCGAAACGCGAAGTCAAGAAACTGGTCGAGCATCTTTGGGATGGCGAAACGGTAGAGCGTCTCGTCAGTGGCACATATGGGGGCGGGACCGGAATTCTTGCCCTCACCGATCGCCGGTTGATCTTCCTGAGAGATGGGTGGACGAGTAAGACAGTTGAAGATTTCCCCCTTGACAAGATTTCCAGCGTTCAATGGTCATCTGGGATGCTCATGGGTTCGATCATGATATTCGTGTCGGGGAACAAGAGCGCGGTAACCAACGTGCAAAAGGACTCGGGGAAGGCGCTCACGGATGATGTCAGGGGTCGGATCTCGGGAGCCCGTTCGCGACCTGACGCTGCGCCAGCACAGCCGGTTGCTCAGCCTGTAGAACAAGCCCCTGACCCCATGGCTGTTCTTGAGAGGCTCGCCCAGCTTCATTCCGCTGGCATCCTCAGCGACGACGAGTTTGCGACCAAGAAGGCGGAAATCCTCAAGCGACTGTAGTCATCCGAAACTTGGGATGGCAGTTTGGGGCGTCGGAGAAGAAGGGCCCTCGACACGAACAGGCGCGCACCGCTGTGCTTGGCGCGCGAAAGTTGGTGTCGCCAGCAACATTGGGAAGGTGATGTAGCCCAAACGTGGATCAACAGCAGCCGAACAACACGGCGCCCCCGCTATCGTTGAACCCAACGATCCTCACCATGTGGTGAAGATCAAGCTCGGGTCAGATCGATTCGACAGTCCGCCACTCCTGTTCAGCCAGAACAAGGATCAGCGTGACTCTTCACGGGTGGAGGTCCAATGAGACTACGTACAATCGGCGCCGCAACAGCGCTGGCCGTTGCTTGCGCCGTTTCGGTTGCGTAGGGGAGCAGTAACACCCCGTCAGCGGTTGACGGCGGGTCAGCGAATCCGACCGGGAACGCAACCACATACCAAATTGGCCAAGCCGTGAAGCTGGGCGATTGGCAGGTCAAGGTCATATCCGCCAAGAACCCGTACAAGAGCACCAACCAGTTTGACAAGCCCGCGGCTGGCTCCAAATACGTCACCACCGACGTCCAGGTAACGAACAACTCCAGCAAGGCCGGGGTGGTCTCCTCGATGGCGTGCTTCAAGATGCGCGACGGCACGGGACAGGAGTACAACGAGGCAATCGTTACCGGCGCTCCCAAACCCCCGGACGGTGACGTTGCGCCCGGACAGACAGTTCGAGGCACCATTGCCTACGAGGTGCCGACAACCGCTAAGGGCCTGCTGTTGGTGTTCAACTGTGATCTCTTCAGCTCGGGTTCGGCAAACATCGCCATTCCGTAGCGAACGGCACAGGTGAGTAGCGGACCCACCATGACGAAGCTCACCGCTATCGGATTCAAACCCGATAGCGGTGAGCGCGTGCCAGCGGACTTGTTGCTGCGGCCAGCGGTTGTGCTCGCCATTATTGTGTTGGCGCTCAACGACTACGTCTTCAAGTCGATGTGGCCTGGGTTGGTGACCGGGAAGCTCTCGGATGTGGCCGGGTTGTTCGCGTTTCCGATCATTCTTGTTTCCCTTGCCGAGGTCGCCCGAAGGCTACTGAGGCGAACCAACTGGGCTATCACCTACTGGGACATCTGCTGGGCGTGTGTTACGACCGGGATCGTGTTCACGTTGGTCAAGACACTTCCGTGGGCAAGCCAGTCGTATGCGTACCTGATCGGCACGCTCCGCTGGCCCGTAATGGCTGTGCATGAACTGTTCGTCGGCGGAAGCACCCCCGGCATCGTTCCAATTGACGTGGTCACCGACCCCACGGATTTGGTTGCGCTATTGGCTATCGTCGCAAGCGGTGCGTACATGTCTCGGTTCGTGCATTCTCGCGAGACCGAGCCTCGCGAATCACCAGGGACGGCGTTGGAGAGCACATGACCGCGAGGAAGACCACGTCATCTTGAACTTGGATTCGGATTAGCGTAGTCGCACCCAAACGCTCTGAGGCTTCAAAATGATGACGCTCGCACAGAGTTCGTCATACACGTCTTCACTGGCCATTGCAGACCCAACTGGTGGGAAGGTAGGACGGCGTAACCACACGACCATTGTCGCGATAGTCGCGGATTGTGGGCTTGGATAGTGGAGCGACCAGTCGGGCTATGCGACACGAACAATAGCGCGTACCAAATACGACAATTTGAGTATTCAACCCGCTACTTTTGAATTGACGGCTGCCGGAACTACGCAGCGTAATCACCTTTGATCAACATCGTGCACCCAAAACAACACGATTTGCCGTACTCTCCTGCTGGGCTTGATTCGGCAGTCGCCCTCTGGATCGGATTCTGCGGTCATCGACCCCGGGTAGCGGCACCGTGGCGCAACATGACCAGATTCGGTACTCAGAGATCGCCGGACATGCAAGCACCCCTCCGTCGGCAGATGCGATAGGTGGAGTCAAGGATGAAGCCATGTTGCAGACCGAGACGACCTATGCCCGGCGTTGGAAGCCGCTGGTGGGTCTTGCCGTGGCGGCGGCGTTGGTCGTTCTGGCAGCGGGCATCGGCTACGGCTACGGCTACTGGCGAGTCTCGCGCGCTTGCCCGCAGTGGGCAAGCGAGCAGGGCGCGACAGTCACCCAGAATGACTGGTGGGCCAAGACAAACTCCTGCACGGTGATACTCGGGAACGGCACCGTTCAGTCTTACGACATTGGCATCGGTGAACGGCTCGTAACAACGGCGACGGTCCTCGGCATTTGGCTGGGCGGAGCGGCGCTGGTCGCGATGATGCTAGCCGTGCTTGTCCGGAGACGCGGCCGCGACTGTCTTGAACGCGGCGCTGACTCCGGCGTTTGATGCTCCGGTTCGAACCACATTGTTGGGCGGGAATCGCAGCTGTGCGGTCGTGCTCAGCCAGTGAGCGCGAAGTCGGGCGGTGACCAACCCAGATACTGCAAATGCCAGGCGGTCTGCATCTCGGCGAAGGAGACGATCCAGGCTCGTCCGTTACCCAGCACGTCGGTGGAGATCAGCACGTTGTCGCCGAGTGAGAGCGCAACGTGATTCGGCCCCCAGAACATCAGGGCGCCAGCTGGCGCGACGGTCGTCGGTGGGTGTTTGTCGGCCGCGGGGAGGCTGTTCCACATGGCGATTGCTGTCGGAGCCCCGCCCGAAACGCCGTACGCTTCGGTCACGAAATTCAGGCAACTGTTGTACCAGTTCCGGGTGGGGTTGGCGACCTGCGCCAGTGCCCACTGTTGGGCCTGCAGGCAGCTGCTCGGGGTTGGCGCTGTTGAGAACGAGCATTCATTCGGCGTGTAGGTGCTGAATGTCTGGGCAGTGCGCGCTCCCGCCACAGCCTTCTGCGCTGCGGCCAATTGCTCGCGGGCGGAGGTTTCCAGACTCAGCGCCTCGGCCAGGTTCCGCTGGGCGGTGGCAACTTCGGCTGCTGCTTCGGACCGTTGCTTCTCGACCGAGGCCAACAGCGCGGCGGCTGCTTGGCTCCGCTGACTTTGCATCGTGCTGACTCTGCTCAACGACTGCTGGGTCTCCACCATCGCGGACAAGTCGGTGCTGTTCAGGGCGCTGATTTCGCTCAGGACCCCCGGGTCCACCCCCGACATGTAGGCGTCGCGAGCTACTTGGACCATCATCGCCTCGGCCTGCTGAATCTGCGCCGCCATAGCGGAAATCTGACTGGTGGCTACCGCTTGTGCCGCCGTGGCTTTGGTCAGCAGCGCTGAGTTCCGCGCCGACGCGGCGCGTAGCGCGGCCAACTGATCCTGCGCCTGTTGCAGTGCCGCATCAGCCCCGATGGCCGGTGAGCCGAATGCTGATGGGGTGGTTGAACTGGCCGCGCCAGGCTTGGGTTTGTTGGCAGGCTTGCCGGTTTCGGGCTTGTTCCCAGCCGACTGTGTCGGTGACGGGCTCGGATGTGTGGATGACGCGGCCGCTTGCTCTGTTACCGCAGCCCCTGCCGCAGTCGCCGCGAGGGTCGACGCCACGGCCGCCGAGATCACAATGGCACTCACCCGGCCCACGGCGCGCTCGCGCCTGGCGAGACGCCGTACTGCGCTCAACACTGATGAACCCTCTTCACGCTAATCGCATGGTCGCTCACTATTTCACCCCAAGTTCGGCCAACTGGCAAATCGGACCGGCCAACGGGGTGGACGCAGACCGCAGGACCACTGGGCGGCTGGACCGGCCACCTCCGCCAGGCCCTGGAGATTCGGGCGCTACGCAGGGGCCGTCACGGTGAAGTTCGTGCTCTGTCCGTTGAGCGTGATCTTGACCGTGTACTGAGTGCCGGGGGTTATCGGCAGACTGTTGCGGTAGTGGGTATCTGTCGCACCCTTGTCTACGCCCTGCACTTCAACGTGGCGGGTCAGGGTTTAGTCATGTCACGATTCGCCTGCTTTTTCGATTGTCAATTGATGAAGATTCGGTGTTGTTGGTCGGCTCATCTCGACAGGATGTTCAACTAGTGCCCTATAGGGTCACGATCGGACATCATGTCGAGATCAAATAGCGAGTGAAGGGGATTCATGGCCGAGCCGGGAGGGGCTGACGTCGTTCGGTGTCTCGTTGTTGATGATGAGCTTGCCCTCGCTTCCGTGGTCGCCGATTACCTGGGTCGCGAAGGCTACCGGGTTGACGTTGCTTCCGATGGTGAGCGAGCGCTGCGGATCGCCCGCGAGCAGGACCCCGACCTGATCGTGCTCGACTTGATGCTTCCCGGCGTTGATGGGATCGAAGTCTGCCGTCAGTTGCGGACGTTCACTGACGCCTACATCATCATGCTGACCGCCCGCAGCGAGGAGATTGACAAGCTGATCGGTCTGTCGGTCGGCGCTGATGACTACCTGACTAAGCCGTTCTCGCCGCGGGAGTTGGTCGCCCGGGTGAAAGTGATGCTGCGCCGACCCCGAGTGAGCGCGCCCGTGGCCGCCGTCGCCGGCGACGTGCGCCGATTCGGTCCGCTGGAACTCAACGTCGCGGCCCGGGAGGTGAGTGTTGATGGGACTCTGGTTGATTTGACTCGGACCGAGTTCGACCTGCTCGCTGCGCTGTCGCGAGAGCCGCGGGTGGTGTTCTCCCGTCGGCAACTGGTCAACGCTGTATGGGGTGAGGACTGGTACGGCGACGAGCACATCGTCGACGTGCACTTGGCTCATCTGCGCAGCAAGCTCGGCGATGATGCGAGTCAGCCGCGCTTTGTACGCACTGTGCGCGGCGTCGGCTACGCGATGGGAACCGGAACAGCGTGAGCGTGACGGCGACCAAGTCCGCGTCGATGAGTGAGCGGGTAGGTCTGGCTCCCCGACTGTTCGCCGCCCAGTTGCTCACCGTCGCCGTCAGCGCCGTCACGTTGATTATCGTTGCGGCGCTGGTTGGCCCGCCGTTGCTGAACGCCCACCTCACCGAGGCTCTCGGGCCGAAGGGTGACGACATCCGCAACCATGTGGAGCAGGGCTACACCCGCGTCGCGATTATCACCTTCGTGGTCGCCGGTGTCGTCAGCCTCGCCGCTGCCATCACCGTGAGCATGTTGGCGACCCGCCGACTTGCCCGGCCGATCGCCGACATCGCTGAGGCGGCGACCCAGGTTGCGGTCGGCGACTACCAGGCGCGGGTTCCGGCGGCCGGGCTCGGCTTCGAGATGGACCACCTGACCACGGCCTTCAACATGATGGCCGACGCCCTGCAGGACACCGAACGTGCCAGACAGCGGCTGCTCGGTGATGTCGCCCACGAGCTACGCACGCCGTTGGCGACGATTCGGGCCTTCCACGAAGCGCTCGCTGATGGTGTGCGCGCCCCCGATGAGCAAACGTGGGCCATCCTGGCCGCGCAGACCGACCGGATTCAACGGCTGATCGATGACATCGCACTCGTGTCGCGAGCCGAGGAACACGCGCTGGCCCTACACATCCAGGACACACCGGTGGACGATCTGGTGGCGACTGCGGTGGCGACCGCGGGCCCGGCGTACCAGAGCAAGGGCGTTGTGCTGCTCTCGGAGGTACCCGTAGGACTTCCGCAACTGGCCGTCGATCCCGATCGGATCGGACAGGTGCTGACCAATCTGCTGACCAACGCACTGCGACACACACCCCCGGGTGGCCACGTCGCCATAGCAGCGCGGGACCTGGAACATCACCATGGCCAGCCTGCCGACGCAACCGTTCTGATCACAGTGGAGGACGACGGAGACGGCATCGACTCAGAACACCTTCCCCACCTGTTCGAACGCTTCTACCGAGTTGACCAAGGCCGCGACCGCGAGCACGGCGGATCCGGTATCGGTCTGACCATCGCTCGTGCGCTAGCCCAGGCCCACGGCGGCAACATCACCGCGACCAGCGCCGGACTCGGGCGCGGCAGTACCTTCATTGTGGAGCTCCCGTCGTCGATTGAAGCTCCGACGACAGGCTACTAGCCATGCGCCAAACTGCCGTTCGCGATGCGCCTCTGTGTTGGTCGTTGGGGTTTGGTGGACAGCGTGTGCGACGACGGCAACCCTGCACAGTCCGCCCAGTATGTCGCCCTTTGGCGGCTAGTACCCGCTGGCGGAAACCATCGCGCTGTGCCCACCGGAGTGACCGAGTCCGAGAAGGTGATTTTCGCCTTCTCGGTCGCATAGTTGACAGTCGCGCTCACGCCTTCGAGCTTGTTCAGCTTCCGCTCGATGCGCATGGCGCACGACGAGCAGGTCATCCGCCGATGGCCAGCTCGATCGCCGAGCCAATCACGAATTCGGCGGGGTCGCTAGTCAGCGCCATCCCAGTTCTCCAAGAAGCCGAATGCGGACGTGGACGGATCGCTAGTTGCGGTCTTGGGTGGCGGCGGAGCCAGTCCCGACGCCCTCAGCAGAGCCCGCCGGGCCGGTGGGGGCGGAACTCGGCATGGTCGCGGGTGCAGCAATGGCGATCAGACTGCCCGAGTACATGCCCATAGAGCATGTGAAGGGAACCGTTCCGACCGGGAGGGCCGGCACATCCACAGTGTTTATGCCGTGCTTCAGGAGTCCGGCCATTCCCAATTTGGGGACGCGGATCGACGCGGCGCAACTGTTGGAACCTTGGCCGTCGATCACCCACTTGATGGGCATCCCGGCGTACACCACCGTGTCGGCAGGCTCGTACCCGGTGGCGACCTGCGTCATTGTGACCGTCTCGACGCCGCCACTGATCGTCACGTTTGACGAGGGCTTGCTGCCCGCAGCAACAGCTGCCGAACCGAACGTCACGCCGAGCAGACGCAGACCGCTGGAGACGTTGATCAGTGCGAATGCCAACACCACCACGCCGACGACCCGCAGGACGCTCACCTGGCGCTTGCCGGTCGTGATCTCGGGCACCGAGGCCAGGGCAAGAAGTCCCGGCGTGGTACCTAGCGCGAACGTGGCCATGACCAAACCCGCCGTCACTGGAGAGGCCGTTGACAGCGCGAAGACCTGCACAGCCTGTGTGAATCCACACGGGAGGAAGAAGGTCGCCGTGCCGATGAGAGCTGTGCGAGTATCGCTGTACGACGCTTCCGCCGACCCGTTGATCCCGAGTACACGCGAAAGACCGGCCGGCAATTTGGGTGACCATGCCGCCATCCGAGGCGACACTCCGGTGAGTCTGATTCCGAGCAGGAACATGACCACCGCGACGCTCAAGATCAGGATTGCTGTCACGTTCGTCGGCAGGCTCAGACTCGAGCCCAGCGCCCCGAGAGCTGCGCCCAGAATCCCGAAGCCGACGATGCGCCCGACGTTGAACGCGAACTGCGGGCGCATGCGGGTGATGAACGACGGAGCGGTCTTCCCGACGGCTGCCAGTTTTGCGGCGTGGGATGCCGAGAAGCCCAGCACCAGACCTCCTACCATGGCCATGCATGTGGAAACCCCCGCAGTGAGCCCGAGTGTGAAGACGAGCAGCATGCCTCCGCTGGAGGGATCGGCCAGTTTCGATGTGAAATCACCCAAACCGACTGCGCCCGCAAGTCCGGCCAGCGCTGCCAGGGCCACGGCTGCCACCACGACCGTCTTCCAGACTTGGCGGTCTGGGCTCAGCCAGCGAGCCACGCCCGGCTCGTAGCCGGCTGAACGGATGGCCGCGTCGATGGTAGCCCGGTCGGGCAATCTGGGACCGAGCAGCGTCGCGGTTCCTCGCTGAGCGTTCGCCCTCGCGGAACTGACACCGGGCAGCTTCACCAGTGCCTTGACCACGCGCTTCTCGCAAGCAGTGCAGGTCATCCCGCTGATGGGAACGGTGCAGACTCGTGCGGAGCGCGTCGTAGTGGTTGTGGTCATGACCTTCACATTTCCTCTGCGGTAAGCATTTCTTGCAGGCTAATTCCGGCGGATATCGGTCCGGTGGTGGTCGGATGAAGATTCGATGAAGGGCCCCGCCCCCGCCGCAACGCGGCGCGCAGTGCTGCCAGCCCGGCCACCTCCCCGAGGCCGGCGAAGACTCCGGCCCCGAAGACCCCAGGGACCCCAGGAAAGGACGAGTCGTGAGCACCGAGGAACTGTCCAAGAACCCGGCGACTAACTCCGGTACCGCCACGCTGACGACCGATGTGGTCATCGAGCCGCGACCGGACAACAGCCCCGAGCCTCGGGGCCGGAACCTGTTGAACTGGCGGCCGCTTCGGGCAATCATGAAGAGCCGGTTGTATCCCGCGGTGATCCAGTGGTTCGTGCTGGCGGTGTTCGTGCTGACCGGGTATGAGCTGTTGGCGGGCCCGAGTGCGGCGGACGAGAACCTGGGCACGGTGCTGATGTGGGTGATCTGGTGGCCACTGATCCCGATCACGTTCTTGTTCCTGGGCCGGTTCTGGTGCGCGGTGTGCCCTTTCGCCACCATCAACGACTGGGTACAGAACCTGGTCGGTGCCGAGCGGCCGGTGTCGCCGTTCTTGAAGAAGTACGGCATTTGGATCATCGACGCGGCGTTCATCGCGATCACCTGGGCTGATCACATGTGGGGGATCGTGGGTTCGCCGTGGGGTTCGGGGGTGCTGGTGCTGTTGCTGACCACCGCTGTGATCGTGTCCGGGGCGTTGTGGCAGCGGCGGGCGTTCTGCAAGTACCTGTGCTTCTTGGGCGGGGTGTCGGGCAACTACTCGCAGACCTCGGTCGTGTCCCTGCGCGCGGACCAGGAGGTCTGCAAGACGCGCACGTCGCGTGCGGCGTGCTTCAACGGCAGCGTCTACTCCGACGGCGTGGTGAGGGTCGCGGGCTGCCCGCTGGCCTCGTTCCCGCGCACACTTGAGTCCAACGCCGACTGAAACCTGTACGGCAACTGCGTGAAGGCCTGCCCGAACGACGCGATCACCGTGACGCTGCGCAAGCCGACCAAGGAGCTGTGGTTCATCCGGAAGCCACGCATCGAGGTCGCCTTCCTGGCGATGGCGATCATGGGCATCGTGTTGTTGCAGAACCTGACCATGCTCTCGATCTGGCCAACGATTCTGGACTGGTTCTCCTCGGTGCTGGGCACAACCAACTACGCAGTCACGTTCACCGCCGCGTTCGCGGTTGCGATCGCGTTGCCGGTCTCTGCCCTGGCCTTGACCTCGCTGATCGCCCGGCCGGCGAGTTCGGAGACGCTGTGGAAGAACTTCGCCCGGTTCGGATACGCGTTGATTCCGCTGGACGTGGCCGCCCACATCGCGCACAACCTGTTCCACCTGCTGTCCGAAGGCAAAGCCGTGGTCTTCACCGCTATGCCGTTGTTCGGCGGGGACATCCCGACGGACTCGCGGGCATTGGCCAGCGTGGCCGTCATCCAGGTCCTGCAGTTCACCCTGCTGGGGTTCGGGATCGTCGGCTCGCTGTACGCCGCATACCGGATGGCCCGCCGCCGCTACCCGATCGCCAAGCGCCGCAACAAGGTCCTGGCCCCCTACTGGGTACTCATCATCGCCCTCGGCCTGCTGAACGTGTGGATATTCACCATCCCCATGGTCCACCTGGTCTAAGGGCCCGGTGAATGGCCTGCTGATCCGGGCCGCGGGCGCATAGGATGGGTAGATGGCAGAGTCGACGTCCCCGCGGTTGGCGCGAGGCAGCACCACTCGTGAGCCTGTTCCCGGCAGCAGGGCTGAACGCAAAAGAGACCGAACCCGCGCCGGACTCATCGCTGCGGCGCAGCAGGTGCTGGCAGCGCAGGGAGTCGGCGCCGGTGTCCAGTCGATTGCCGACACCGCCGACGTGGCATTAGGCACGTTGTACTACCACTTCACGGATAAGGACGAACTCCTCAAGGTTGCCGCGCAACAAGCGCTGATCGACTTCGAGGCAGGCATGTTCGCGCGAACTGCGCACCTGGACGATCCAGCCGAGATCTTCACGACCAGAGTTCGTTTGATGGTGCGCGCACCGCAGAGCGACCCTGCGTTCGCCCAACTATTCGTCAGGTCTTTTCCGGATTTGCTGACCAGCCCTGAGGGCTACAGTGCGTTGGCGCTGCAAGACGTGCAGCGGGCCATCGACGCGGGCGAGTTCAAGGCGGACAACCCCAGGCTGATCCTGTTGGCGATATCCGGGGCCGTCCACGCAGCGTTGGCTATGATGCTGAAGAGGCCTGCGATCGGCGATGAATGGCGCGACGATTTTGTCGCGGCCTGTTTGGGCATGTTCGGCATTACCGCGGAACGGGCGCAGGAATTGGCTCACAAACCTCTGGACCTTCTTGAGGTTTTCAAGACTCAGCTCTGATCGAGCCGGACCCGCGTACCGAATCTGGCTCTTCGCGACTCCTCGGCCCGGGCACCGGACCACCAGAACCATGCCGAGTCAACCTGTCGAAGCGAACGGGTGAAACTCTTTCTGGCATCAAGATCAGAGGGGTTTCTGCGCTACGTTGTCGAACTGAATGACTTTCACAATATCGCTTCGGAAGGGTTCCATACGATGGGCAACTACCTGAACGTCACTGCTTTGCCACCTGCCGGGATTGAGAACAAGCATGCGTATCTGGTCGGTGGTGGCATCGGGTCGTTGGCGGCCGCTGCCTATCTGATCCGCGATGGCCATATGGCTGGTGGGAACATCACCATTCTCGAAGAGTTGAAGGTCGCTGGCGGGAGCCTGGATGCTTCGGGCAATCCCCCGGATGGGTATTTGGTGCGCGGCGGTCGGGAGATGGAGGAGCATTACGAATGCACCTGGGATCTGTTCGCTCACGTGCCCTCGATCATCACGGCGGGCCGCACCGTGCTGGAGGAGTTCCGTGAGATCAACGACGCGGATCCGAACGAGGCCACCACCCGGATCATGAGCAACTGCGGGGTACCGGACACCAACACCACGCTGGGGCTCTCGCACCACAATGTGCGCGAGTTGACCAAACTGACGCTGGCAACCGAGGCCGAACTCGGCGCGGCGACCGTTGAGGAGTTCTTCTCGAAGTCGTACATGGAGACCGACATGTGGTGCTACTGGCGCTCCATGTTCGCGTTCGAGCCGTGGCACTCGGTGGTCGAGATGCGTCGCTACATGAACCGGTTCATGCACCTGCTTCCCGGGATGAGCCGGCTGAAGGACATTCTGTTCACCAAGTACAACCAGTACGACTCGATGGTGCTGCCGCTGCAGATTTGGCTGCAGGATCAGGGTGTGGTGTTCGACCTGGGAACCCAAGTCACCGATCTGGATATCGATATCGCCGACGGCGCCAAAACGGTGACCGCGATCCATGTGCTGACCGACGGGGTGCCGCTGAAGATCGCCACCACCGCTGACGATCTGGTGTTCGTGACGAATGGTTCGATGACCGAGAACTCCACCGTTGGGTCGATGAC
>JBAXOQ010000112.1:0-12063 GCA_037133175.1 Actinomycetes bacterium | reverse complement strand
AAAGAGTTCGTCGAGGCGGCTGTACGCCTGGCTGAGCGCGATGATCTGCAGCTCGTCGGCGAGCTTCCTGCCACCGGCGATGACTCCAACAAGGAAGGTCCGGACTTCGGGCAAGGTGAAAGCGTTTCCTTCTCCTGCGGCGGCGTTCCAGATCAGCTCGGGCAGGTGTGCGCGAAATCTGCGCCGTGAGCGTTCGATGCTGCTCAGCGTGATCCGGTCGACAGTGAAGGACGCCCACCGCACCCCTGTGTCCTCATGCTGACACCGCTCTTGCGCTGTCGCGTTGGGTATGGACGGTGGCACTCTATTGATCTAGCGAGGAAAGGTCTATTGCTGTGAGTAGAACCCCGACAGCCGAAGGATTGCGTCCGCCTTGGTCATCGCGCGTACTTCCGCTTCGGGAACGTGGAATTGTTCAACGAGGGCGGAGATCACACCGAGGGGGATCGCCGAGGGGGGTGCCACCGCGGGTTCGGCTCCACGGTGTGGCAGAACCCCTGCGTTCACGCACTTCCAAAAATCACTCTCGGACACCACGAGCTGTTCGCGCAGTATGTGTGACCAAATACTTGGGCCGTAGGTGTCGCGATTGACTGGGTGACTAATCCTAGTGAGCAGGATGCCGCCATCTGGCAGAGTGAACTCATAGTTCACATGATGTGTTCCAGTCTTCCCCCGAGAGGATTTTCGCTGAACCCAGCCCTCGGTCAGGCAGAATTTTTGGTGATCTTTACGGGTGGGGGCAGGGAAGGTCACTGTCCTCGCAGCCAGACCTTCAGCTGGTCGTCAGAGGAAAACTCGACGACATGCGCTAGGTCCCAGTTGTCGGCGTGGTTGGGCACCAGACGCAAGCGTTCTGACCAGGCGTCCGCATAGTCACGCAGCGCTAGTACCGTCTCATCGAGTGCTTCATCGAGGGTGGCGCCATCCGCTGCGATGGGCAGTCCAGGGATGAACACGCTCCATCCGTCGTTCTCAGCGAGGACTTCTGCCCGCGCTGGACGAACGAGTCGAAGGTAGGCGGCGAGACGGTCTGCGTCGACCGTTGCAAACGTCCGCTTGCCCCGGCTCACCGAAGCGGGACGCCCCTCTGCGGCAGCATCAAGCACGTCAGTCAGGTGCTCGCGACCAGCGCGCAAGGTCGAGTAGTGAACGGTGCCGCTCATACTTCGCCTCCATTCCAATATGTGTACACAGTGTACACATATTGATATCGGCGGCAAACTGTGCCGGACGGTTAGGTCAAACCGGGTATCTGACCGGTGGCCGTCGGCTCCCGGTGCCGACCAGAAGGCGGGCGAATTTGGTAAACGCGACGAGCCTGGTTTTGTTTGTCGCCAACCTGACGGCAGCACCCAAGCTCCGCACCTGACTGATCCATCACTCGGCACCCCCAACCGTCAGTCAACTTGCCGAAGGACGTAATCGTCCATGCCGGGAACGGTGAAGGCCAGCATTCCCCACGCGGGCGAGTAGATCAGACCCTTGTCCATTAGTTCGCGGCGTGGAACCGAGATTTGCCCGGTTGTTCTGCCGATCCTCGCCGCGACCTCACCAACGCTCGCCGGCGCGTCACCGGCACATTCGGCCATCGCTTGCAGCAGTTGCCTCTGCTGGGCGCTCGCGCGTTGCCAGCGGGCGCGGTAGAGGCCGGAGTCGACGTCGGCGCGGGCACGGTCGCGGGCGATCGATACATCCTCGGCGGTCACGCGACGATCGGTCGCCGCGTTCCAGGCGTGTTTGCCGAGAGTCTGGATGAAGTACGGATAGCCATGGCTGAAGTCCGCGGCATCGGCCAGTGCATCCTCGGTCCACTCGACGCCGCGGACACGGGCCGGAACGGCCAATGCGGCATCGGCATCGGCCGGTGCCAGGGCGCCGATCTCGGAGTAGTCATAGAGTCGCTCCGCGTAGGAGGTTGCCTGGGACAGAACACCGGGCAGCGACGGCAGCCCTGCCCCGGCCAACAGGACCGGAAGCGGATCTGTGTCCTGCCCGAGTCCATGGATGGCTGTATTGATGGCCTGCAAGGTGGCCTTGGGTGCTTCCTGCATCTCGTCGATCATCAGCAGCGTCCCGATGCCCAAATCCCTGGTCGCGATCCCGAGCTGCTGCAGGAGCTCGCGCAGGTCCACGTCGAGGTTGCCCGTGTCGGCGACACCAGCCTCGGGGGCGACGTCAAAACCGAAACCGTAGGCACCGTTCGCATCTACAGCCATGCTGAACGACTTGAAGGCCCCCAAGACCTTGCGCATGGCGTCGCGCCCATGAGTGCGGGTTGCGATGCGCAAAGTGCGGTGCAGTTCCGCGGTTAGGTTCGGGAGCAGTCCCTCTTTGTTGACCGCCTCCAGCTTGATCGTCAACCACCTGCGTTCGTCCGCGACGCGACCAAATTCGTTGAGCAATACCGTCTTACCCACACCCCGAAGCCCGTAAAGGACGCCGCTGCGCTCGGCGAATCCGGCCTCGGCCCGCCGCAGGCCGATGTCGAACAGGTCAATGGCCTGCTCTCGTCCAGCAAGTTCAGGGGGCCGAAGGCCAGCACCTGGCTGGTAGGGGTTCACGACGGGATCCATGAGAGGGACTATAACAGATTTGCGTAGTCTATAACTATCTGCGTTATAAGTATGTGGATGTCTTATAGTGCCTCTGTGTCGGGGCGAGGAACGCCGACACACCCCGGGCAATCTACGTCCGGGCGGGGGCAATCCATCCTTGGCCTTCCAGGGCAGACCACGCCACTTTCACATGATCGAAAGTGAAGAGCCGCTTCTTGCGGGGAGTCCAACTGCCCACCTGCTGCGCGGCAGCTTGCGCGTTCGTCGCGGGCTGCGGATTTGAGGCTGAGGCGACCCAATGAACGCTAGCCAGGAGCTCCATGCCGTACATCGACTCAAAGCCCTCGCAGAGTTGCAGCACACGCTCGATTCGTGCCTCAGTGTCGGGCAGGTCCCGCAGCACGTCCAGAGCCTGCTGTTGCGCCCCGCCGATGACTCGGATCGGCTCAGCATCAAGGACCGGCGAACTGCCGTCGCCATAGCCCGAAAGAAAGTGCCCCTCCACAGCGGTCAGGACATGCCGGAGATTGTCTGCGTACGGGCCATACAAACCCTTGACGAATCTGAGTCTGAGGGGTTCACCGGCAGCCTGCGAGAAGTAGAGAAGCTTCTGCACCTCGACCAGACTCGGATCGACGGTTTGCTCCTGGTATCCGCTCAGGAGTTGCACTAGCGCGGCGCGCCCTGGCGTCATTCGGGGACGGGCCGTGCCGGTCGGCATCGAACTCGCTGCGGGCACGACCCCCGGAGCGAACAACAGAACCTCAACATCATCAAGGGGCGCCAGCGCCTCCACGATCTTCGGCCGGACATCTGACCAAACCAATCCGCCATGACCGCAGCCCAAAGGAGGGACCGCGACTGATCGGATTCTCAGATCCCTGACGACGGTCGCCAAGTCGGCCAAACCTGCCTCGATGTCGACCAACCTGGAGGCTGAGCGCCAATGTCCCTTCGTCGGGAAGTTGATGATGTACTTCGGCCCATCCACCGCGGCGGTGGGCCACACCTGCATGTGACCGAGGCTCAATCTCCCGGCTTTTGCCTCTTTCTGGTAGTCCTTGAACATCTGTGGATACGCCCGCTTGAACTGCAGCGCGATGCCCTTGCCCATCACCCCGACCGTGTTGACGGTGTTGACCAACGCCTCGGCATCAGCGCTCAGGAGATTCCCCGAGACCTCGCGAATCATGACCCACCACCCATGGACCCAGAAATACCAGGACTTCTCGGTGCGAAGTAGAACGGCACGTAGTCGGCCACAACCCCACCCGGTTGAACACGCACCTGCCGCCGTCGCCGACGGGACTTGATCTCGCGATTTCCAACGTCCACGCTCAACAAGCCCTCAGCCTGAGCCAACTCATCGGCCAGCAGACCCCGGGCAGCGATAGTTCGAAGATGATCGACATGGGTGAAGTGCATGACTGGAATCACTGAGCTAGCCACGACCGCTGCAGCCACACAGACATGGGCCTGACTCAATGCGCCCCAGTACGCTGCCGACCGTGAGCGCGCCCCGCGAGTCGATGAAGCAACCGACTGGGCACGAATTCATTCCCCAATCCTAGCCCCGCCTGCAGAAGCTTCAGCCGTCATCAACCGGCCACAATGCACGGGTTCCCGCCGTCTGCGAGGAGGGAGGCCGGTGCGGCACGTGCTGTGCCACACTGTGCCACGACCGGCGGTGCGCACCCATCCAACCCACTCAGACCAGCCAGAAAAGGACCGCCCCGGCCGATCGTCGCAGACTGTGTCGGCGACCCCAGGTCCAGGATCGTCCTTGAACTGGATACTCGGTCAGAAGTCACGACCCTATCGACCCTGTTCACTCGCTCTGTGCTACCCAAGAGCGGTGGAGAGCACACTGCCCGGATTCCAAGCTGACTTGATTGATGATCCCCGGTTCTTGGTCTGGCACTACACCGACCTGCAGGGGCTTCTCGGCATCGTCGAAACGCAGGAACTGTGGGCCACACGCATGTCGGCGCTCAACGACACGAGTGAACTGAGCCACGGAATTGACGGTCTCAAGCAGGAGTTCGAAGTCTGGTCACGGAAGTGCACACACTCCGCCGACACACTCGCCGCGCTACGTGATCATCTTGAGCGACTCGAAGAACATGGCGCCCAAGACAACATCTACGTGCTATGCGCCAGCACCGAGGGCGACTCGCTGCAGATGTGGATGCACTACGCCCGCAATGGCGTCGCAATCGGAATGCCTTCAGCTGCCCTGAATCTCGCTCAGCAAGGAACCACGAAGATCCATCTCGCATTTCCCCTGAGCGGAGGGCTGTCATCCACCGAGACCGGTACGGTCTTTCCGTACCGCGGACCAGTGTTCTACCAAGCCGACGAGAACCGCCAGGCGACGGCGTGTTGTGCCTTCGAAGCAGCTGCGACATCCATCTCGAACGGTTTTCCGAGCAGCTCCGTGGACGTTCAGGTCGCACTGACAACTGCGGCGGGCGGTCTGAAACACCCGGCATTTCGGGGCGAATCCGAATACCGATGGATTGTCAGCGGACGACCGTCGGATGAAGATGCCCAAGCCGATTGCCGAGTCAACGCCGGTGGGGTCGTTCCCTACATCCGGTTAGTGAACACCCGCACACCGGACGGGTTGGCTGACACTGACCTAAAGACGCCACTGCCGATCTCGAAGGTTGTGATCGCGCCACCCGCCGACGACGCCCGGGTGTCGGCGGTGACCGCGCTGCTGCATGACCGCGGTTACCCAAACGCACAAGTCGAACGGAGCGCGATTCCACTGCGGTAGGCCACCGGTTCTCAAATCGGCACACCCCCCAGCCCTCCGCTGGCGCCCGCGACCCCGTGACGCCGATCTAGCTCGCCCCTGGCATCGGGGTCGTCACCCCGCAGACCTGGTCGTTGCCAGCCTCGGACAGGCGGATCTCACGGATCACAGGCGGCCATGAGGCGAAGACCCCTCTGGCCGCGGGATACGGCCAGGTCCGCCAAAACCAAGCCCGGGGGCCCAGGTCAGCATTGTGCATGTAATGGGTAGACCGCCCACCCGCCTTGTTGTCCGGTAACCCTGGCACACGTGACCAGGTAGTGATCACGTTCGACAGCCCAAGGCGCCGAGGGCGACCGCCCGCTCCCACGGCGGCTATTGATTCCTGAACAGGAGTGAAGACCGGAAGATGCCCCCTCTCAGTCGGCCGCGCTCGCCCGATACAGCCCCCTTGCGCTCCGGAGTGCCTTCGAGCAGTTCGTTGAGGGACTGGAGGCGACGATGGCTGCACGCCTGAGTCCGGTCGGGGACTCGGAACCCACCGAAACAGCTAGCCAGTTGAGTTGGGAATCCGCCGTCCCGGCTTGGCTCCAGGGGCTGCCGCTGCCCCAACGACTCGCGGTAGAGAAGGCCGTTGAATCCGAGGGCGGAATCGTCAGTCGCGATGCCGTTCTTTCCATGCTGGGGCAAGGCCCGCGACGACAGCTGCGGGGATTCACAAGACCCTACGAAAGGGTCGCTCGCGAACTTAAAGCCACCGGAATCCTCGGCGACGATGAGCCAACGGACATGGTCTGGGCTGTGTACTCCAACGGACCGCGCGCGACCGGCTTTGCGGTGGACGAAACGATCGTCGCGCCGATCAGGAGCTACCTCGAATCAAAGCGGGCCAACGGTGAGTGAGAACGGTCTTGCCGTCCCGCAAATGCGAATCAGGGACGTTCTTGCTCAGCCGGCGGCCGCAGTCTCGCTCGCGTCGTGATGAAACCGGAACCGCGGATGTCACCTTCTGGCGCAGCTTTCGGTGATGAATCCGGGTCGGACCCTCGGCTGGATCCCCATTCCTACATCTACTCAACCGCAATAGTCCTCCCTGAACATGCAGACGACGTGAGGGCGAATCTCAAGCGTCTACTGCTGCGCGGACAGAACAAACTCCATTGGCGAATGGAGTCCGATAGACATCAACTTCAAATCATCGAACGAATTGCCACCTACAACGTCGAGTACCTGGTCGTAGCGCGAACCGGCGTCGCGGGAGAGAAGCCCGAGCGCCGGCGGCGCAAGTGCTTGGAACGGCTCTTCCATGAGCTCACCGAACGCGGCGTCAGTCACGCAGTCCTCGAATCACGCGGAGCGAAGGATGATCAACGCGATCGTGCCTTTCTCGACGGACTCCGCGCCCAGCGGGCCCTAAGCAGGTCGATCCGAGTCGACCACCAACGAGGACACACCGAGCCGTTGCTCTGGTTGGCGGACGCAATCTGCGGCGCCGTGACCAACCTGCGCACCGGAAACCCGATCTACACGGACACGCTTGGCCCGACGCTGACCATCATCGACATTTGAGCTGATGTGCCCCAAGAAAGATCGAGAGCCTTGGGCCCTGTCGTCCGGCAGGATATCCCAAAGCTCTCTCGCGTACACCCACCTCGATGGGCCGCTAGGAACATAGTGCCACAGCCGAGCATCACTGTCGAATTGTCCGGAGTGTTTCCCAACATCTACAGTCGGCACTGTAGCGCCCCCTCACCTTTCTGCGGCCGCCAACAACTCGCGACGCCGACCCGGCTCATCCCCAGCACTGCGGTCATGACCCACTGCGGTCGTTGGGGGTCATCAACCCGAGCACCGCAAATGGTCATATTCCGGCGCCTGAAGGCTGGGGGAGATAGTGGCGCTGTGTTGAGACGTCAAGCGCCGCTGTCAGCGCTCCCGCGACGACGCGGCCACAGACTGGCCGTAACCGCCGTACCCACCTATGCCGGTCGGGGACGGGCGCTACCACGGCGGCGATAGCCTCCGGTATCGGCTCACCACACGAACCATGGCTTCCCCGGTGCTCGTTCGATGGTGGATTCGAACCAAACGGTGGAAAGTGGCCCGCCTGACCCCGGATCCACCATCCAACCCGGATCCACCCAGAATCGGCGTCGCCATGGGTGCGGGACTTTCTTTCAGGTACCGGGCAGTTCATCCATACAGGTTCGGCCTACCCACCTGATGACATCACGCGGCACTGACGCCCACCGATACTCGTGGCACCCCGGGAAGCCAAGTGCCACCATCAGCAGATGGTGGCACATCCACTATGAAAGTGTCACTGCTTGAGTTAGGATCTGAGAATGAGCGCTAACCAACCGATCAGCTACAGCACATCACCATCTCGTCGTGCCGTCATCGGGGCGAAAGGTCGCATTGTGCTTCCAGCGGACGTGCGTAAAGCAGCAGGTTTCACCGAAGGTACTGAAGTCATCGCGCACACGGAGGGGTACGGCCGTGTCGTCGTGGAAACCAGCGATGCGATCCGCGACCGTATCTGGGCGGCATCACCACCACAAACAAGCATCGACGCGACTGCGGACATCCGTGCGGCACGCGAGGAAGACGTCCGCGTGTCAGACCAAGCGGCAGCGCACCGTTGTGGCGAACGGAGCAATGCTGACAGTGACGCGCGAGGTGAAGCGCTCCTCAAGCACCTGGGTCTAGCATGAAATCGCGGGCAATCGCAACCCTCGACGCGTCAGCCGTCCTCGCCTGGATACTCCAAGAACCCGGCTATCAAACAATCGATAAGATCATCCGCAATGCTGCGGTACCGGCATCAGCAATGACAGAGGTTCTCTATCGGGCACGCGAACGCGGTAACTCCATGCCGCCCGAGGAACTCCACACGCATCTCACATCCCTCGGTGTGCACGTTGAACCGGTCACCTCGGACGACGTAGTCCGCGCAGCAACACTCATTCAATCCTCGCGCGAAGCTGCAAGAACGAGCACCGACAAACGATCGCTTTCACTGGGCGACGGACTGTGCATCGCCGTCGCCGAACGTCTCGCACTTCCCCTCACAGGCGGGGACGAACACTGGGAAACCGTCACGATCGACGTCCCCTACCTTCCATTCCGCTAGCAGATCCCCGTTTCTTGGTCTGGCCGTACACCGACATGCAGGGGCTCCTTGGCATCGTTGAAACGCAGGAACCGTGGGCCACACGCGTGTCGGCCTTCAACGACACAAGTGCGCGCGCCAGCGGCGGGTGTTGCTGACCAACAACGTGGCAAACTTCGCAGCCGTCACCAGGGGCTGAGGGGCGATCCCATTTCGGAGTCGCCTTCACGTCCGGCGCGACCCTGCCGCGGGTACCGGCAAATGATCGGCACCTGCCTGGACCGACTGGCCCAGATCATGGTGATGCACCCTGGCGAGCAAGAACCGCTCGACATGATCTGGTGGCTCTGACGGTCGCACACAGCCACACGAAGCGATCACCTTTCATGCCCATCACCAAGGACGTGCCGCCGATGCCTCACGCCGGCCCCCGGGCCACAGCCGCCCTTGCCGGCCTCATCGCGACGACGACCGCACAGCGGCCGGCCTGTGGACGAATGCGTGGGGCTCGCCTTCAATCCGCGTAGGATTTCGCTTGCGCACGGTGGGGGATTCACGGCAAGGACGTCGGCATCGTCTACACCGGGCGGCGCCCGCATCAGACGCCGCACGACGTACTGATCGCCGATGCTGAGGGCGGCGAGTGGGCTGCGATGGTTCGAAGGTGCCCGACATGGGTGAAGTGCATGATCGGAATCACTGAACTAGCCTCGTCCGCTCCAGCGACAAAGACCCGGGCCTGGCCCGATGCGGCCCTATGCAACGGCGATGCAGTGCCGAACCTACCCCCAAGCGCGCACAGCCGATTCCACCACCAGAACGACCGACGACAGGAGCGGCCATGGCCGATACCATTGAAACCGTGAAGGCCCGGACAGGCGTGATCAAACGCCAGGCCAGCCATGACGAGTTGCTGGCGGAAATCGGGGCGCTCGAGAGCAAACACCCCGGCTTGAACCCTGATAACGCCGAGACGTTCTTCAATGGCCCCGATGGGGTCATCCCGGACGACCAGTTGGTCGACGCAATGCGCGCTGGGCAGATCTATTACGTCGCCAGTCTCGGCCCCCCCGACAACAACCGGTGACGGCGGACGGTCTTCCCGCACTCATCCGAACCGTCGACGAACCGGACATTGCGGCAGGAAGCTGCGACCTTCGCGAGCAGTTCGGCCCGACCTGATCGGATCGTGCGCGAAAGCCCGGGCATTGGCCACAACCGCTGGCCAACCATCCGATTTGGCGAGTTGACGACATGATTCTCTACCCGTGGATAGGCGACACACAACTGGCGCACAACCATTCATAACGGCGTCGCCCTTGCCGCGCGCGCCATTGGACACTACGCGATGCGGGAAATCACTGTCAGCGGTGTCGCTAACCATCCTCACCACCGGCGACAGCGGGGCAGTTCGACGTTCCCTGCAGCGCTTGCGCGACGCCGGCGTGCTGAGGCAGACCGGACAGGCAGGGGAAGTCACCTACACGCTGGTGGAATCAATCGCCCCGCTCGCTGCGTTCCGGCCAGACCCACGGAGGCTTGAGGACAGGGTTACCGATGCCGCTGCGCGGGGGCCGGTGTCCAATGAAGCCGTCCGCAGCCTCACAGGGTTGAACCGCGCCCAGGCTGGATCTCTGTTGAAGGCACTCGTTGAAGCTGGGCGACTTCGAAACACAGGCAGCCGACGCGGAACGCCGTACGAGGCCATCTAGATCGCGCTGGCCGGCGGGCCGCGTTGGCCTACCGCGCTCGCATCGGCGCTGCGGATACTCGATGATGAGAAACATGGGAGTTACCAACAGGCAACGTTCTGGACCGCACCGCCGGAAGGTGCGTGCCAGGTACAGGAGCCCGATGGGAACCGAAGACGTCATCAAGATCCCTGCGCGTCTGCTGGCCGAACTGTCCGATCCGAACCGCGTGCCGCAACCCTCCCAAGGTCTGATCGAAACGATGCGGTTGGCGACCCAAGCCCTCTGCTATCAGTGAGGATTGTTCGCCTCTCACCGAAGACCGATGTTTCCGACTTCCGATGTGCTGACACGGACTTGCACGATTGGCTCGCCAGGAACGCCCTGAACGAGCAGCTCGCACGCCGGTCAGTCATATGAGTTAGCCAACAAGAAACAACGTCGGAAATCCTCGGGTACTTCACGCTGGCCCTGACGCTGATCGAGCCCCGAGGCCTGTTCAGAACAGCACACCGGATCTGATCGACGTGATCGTGATCAGCCTGGATTCCTCCTCGCCAAGATCGCTGTTGGGGAAGACAGACAAGGTCAGGGTCTTGGCTCTGATCTGCTAGCCCATTCGCTACGTGCCTGCGTTCATGCCTCACGGGTAGTTGGGGGACGATTGGTCGTGGTCGACTGCCACCGTCAGGATCTTGACGGCTGGTACTCGGCACGGGGTTTCGACCACGCTGTCGGCAACACCCGTCGAGTGCCACAATCTCCGACATCGAGTCGGCCATGGAACTAGCCCAGTAACCGCAGGCGCCGGCCAGCAGCCGGCCGGTGAGCGACTGGGCGGTGCATGCGCCGGACCGTCCTGGTCGCGCACCTCAACCATGCCGACCGCACAGCGGCCGCCCTGTGGACAACTCCATAGGGCGCGTATTCAAAGCGCGTAGTGTTTCGCATGCTCGTGGCTAGCGACAGCGACAAGGACGCCAGATCGTGTTGTCGGCGGGTGCGCCGATTGACACAGTTTGTAGCTGCCGATTACTGTGGTAAGCAACGCTTGCATACCAAGGAGGTGTTGTGGCAGCACGAACAGACGCCGGTGGGCGCAAAGCCCGCACGAAGGGTGTTTCCCTGCTTCCCGAAGAACTTGCTGACGTTCAAACGGTGGAAAACTTGTCAGGGGTAGGTCTGTCCGAGGTGTATCACCGACACTTCGGGCCGCAGATGAGGGCGGCGGCGCAACTCCTGCTCGAAGCACAGGCAGCCGGGATGGAGTTGAACCGGTCGCTCTTCACGACCGTGTGGGCTACCACGATCTCACCGGCAAGCTTGCAGAAGCTGTACGCAGCCGAGTCCGAACTGGTGCTTGGTGACTGATCGCTACTACCCGAAACCGGGCAGGTTCTTCGCTGCCACAACCGGTGAACGTCCGATCTTTCAAGGCGACATCTTTCGGGGCGCGTTCGGGGCCTGGTGGCGCCACCCGCACACGGGCCGAGCAGTCCTGGCGGGCGAGACGCCGCCGCCGAACCCGCCTTTCCCGACGATCACCGACCTCACAGCTAACGTGAACATTCAAGGTCGCGGGTACGCGATGATTCTGCCGCAACCATGCGACTACTCCGAAACCGAGAAAGGCGCAACCCACCCGTTCCGGCTCGTCGCGCCGCTGTTCCCGCTGGACCGTCACGCGAACGTCGATCCCGCAGGGGTGAGAAACGGCGCCATCGGCCACACCTTCTGGGTGCCCCGGTGGACACAACGCGGACCACAAGACTACTTCGTCGACTTGCGGCTCACCACGTCCGTAGACGCGACTTTCGTCCGCCGCGACACCCGCGTCGCATCGTTGTCACGTGCAAGCTGGTTGGCACTAGCTGATCGGCTCAGCACCTACTTTGTAGGAATCCCCCTCGACGCTGCCGCATTCGCAGTCACCCAAGGACA
>JBAXOQ010000111.1:0-12090 GCA_037133175.1 Actinomycetes bacterium | reverse complement strand
CCCCTACCTCGATCACGACCCCAGGCCGCCCGATCATCTGCCCGGCGAGGACCCTGGCGACTGGTGGCTGAGCGAACCACCTGACCCAGTGGACCCGGCCTTCCCAAGCGAACTCACCACCCTGGAGCGACGAATCCACCACGCCCTGTGCGCCTGAGCCTGCGCGGTGAGGTGCGGATTCGCCAGGTACGCCGGTAGTTTGCAGGGGTGGATGAAACCTCGTTGGACGCCGCGCCACCGGCGAGGACTCGCCCTGAGTACTTCGCGCGTTGGTCGCAGCTGCACGGCGGTGTTGAGCCTGAATCATCGTGGTTGATCAAGGGGTGGCTGACGATGAGCTACGCCGTCGGGCGTCCGCTCGCCCGGGCCGGGTTCTCGCCCAATGCGGTAACAATGCTGGGTGTGCTGGTCGCCGCTGCGGCCCCCGCTTTGGTGTGGCTCGGGGTCGGTCGCGAGCAGTCCGGCTGGCTCTGGTTGGCGGTCGTGGCCTGCGCTCTATCAGGCCTGATCGACAACCTTGACGGCGTCGTGGCCGTGATCACTGGTCGGACGACCAGGTGGGGGCATGTGCTCGATTCGGTGGCGGATCGCCTTTCCGACTGCGCGCTGTTAGCTGCCTTGTGGCTCGCCGGGGCGGCGGGCGTGGTGGTTGTGGCGGCTGGGATCCTGACCATGATTCAGGAATACGCCCGAGCCCGTGCCGGGGTTGCCGGGATGAGTGAGGTCGGCGTCGTCAGTGTTTGGGAGCGACCCACTCGAATCGCCGTGGTGGCGGTTTTCGTCGGCCTGGCAGCGTGGACACCGTTCGGCGTCGAGTCATGGCGGTGGGCGGACTTGGGCGCCGGGGCAGCCCTGGCTTTGGCGGTGGTGGGCACCGTCCAGGTTCTTGCTGCTATTCGTCGGGCGCTGGGTTAGTCGGCGCGGCTTCCGATTGCACGTTCCTGACCGTCGGAACGTGGTCCGCAAGGTAGTCACGCAGTGCTGGCAACTGTGCTGGATCTGCCAGCCCGCGCTTGGCCAGCAGCAGGAAGGTCCGTTGTCGATCAACGGTCAGTTGCACCACGAACACGCTGTAGGCGTCGAGCACATCCTCGACCAGGTCCCACCGCCAGCGGTCGGTATTGCCCGAGACGCGGTTCTCGATGCAGTTGTCGGTCAATCGCACGCGCGCGGCTGACTGGACCAGTGGGTACTTGCGCCAGAACCGGTCTGCGAACAGAATCTGGGCGGGCCCGGTGATGATCACCATCAGCAGTCCGAGGGCCGCGTACGAACTCACCACCAGGATTTTGGCGGCCAGTCCGGCAGATAGGAACAGCAGGACCATTGGGATCGCTGCGATGAGGAACACCACCAGCAGCTTTGTTCGCGCCCCGCTGGCCTGGGTCCGAGCTGCGAACGCCTCCCGGTAGTCCTCAATCCGGGGCTGCCAGGCCAGGTCGAAGTCCGGGTTGGGCATGCACCGAATCCTAGTCGGACGAAGAATTCTCAAACTCGGGCTTGCGTAATCTGTCATAACGATATATCGTATAACTGTCGGAGAGTAACGGTAGCGCCACAGGATTCAAGCGGATCCCTTCGGACGCCGGACTTCGGCTGCGGTGACAAATCCCCGCAGACCGCTCCGACAACCCAAATCGAGCAGCGGCAATTCGCCGCAGCAGAACAGAAGGTGATGTGCGATGACCGCACAACAAGAGCATGAGGGCAGCCAAATGAATAGCCCAAGTGAAAGCCAGCAAGAACGGAACAACCAGCCCGAATCCGGGGCCGAGCCGGTCGAGGCCGCGCAGGTCGCCGGAGAGCGCGACGGCCGAGGACGCCGCGGCGACCGGGGACATCGACGTTCACCGGACGGGCACAGGGGACATGGTGGTCCCCGCGGCGGAGGTAGGCGCCGGGGGAGCCGCCGCAGCAAAGGTGATGTCAGATCGGCACTGCTGATTCTGATCGCCGAGCAGCCCCGGCACGGCTACGAACTGATGCAGGCGATTGGAGATCGAACCGACGGGAACTGGCAGCCCAGTCCCGGCTCGGTGTACCCGGCCCTGCAGTTGCTACAGGACGAGGGCTTGATCCGGATCCAGACCGACGACGGAGGCCGGGGTGTTGCCAGCTTGTCCCCGGACGGGCAGTCCTACCTCGACGCCAACCGCGACCGGCTTGAGACCGTCTGGGACGACGTGCGGGGGACCACAGGCACATCGCAGCGGGAGCTGGCAGTGGCGTTCAAATCCGTCGTTCTGGCGTACCGGCAGGTTGCGGCCGTCGGTACCAGCGGGCAAGCCGCGGCGGCCGCCGCGGTGCTGAACGATGCCCAGCGGGCGCTGTACGGCGTGCTGGCCGAACCGCCGAGTGGCGACCTCGACGACTGAGCCGAGCTCGGGGCCGATGGGCCTAGAGCAACTCGCTGGCCCCACCTCAGATCTTGAGGTGGGGCCAGTCGGCTACGCGGGTCCGATTTGATCAGCGACGATCCGTGCCGAAATGGCGACCAGCGGCAGGCCGCCGCCGGGGTGGGCCGAACCGCCGACCAGGAACAATCCCGGTATTCGGGAGGCGTTGGCGGGTCGCAAGAAGGCAGCCCGACTGCCGTTGCTGGACGTCCCGTAGATGGATCCGCCGGGGGAGCGGGTGTTTCGTTGAAGGTCGGCAGGGGTGATGATCTCGCGCCACAGGATCCGGGGTCGCACATCCATTCCGCGGCCCGCGAGTTGGTCGATGATCGAGTCGGCATATCGGTTCGCGACCCCGGGGCTGTCCCAGTCGAAAGTGTTCGCCGTGGTGTCCTGTACGACGCCGTGTCGAGGCGCATTGACGAGGATGAACCACGACTCGTGATCCGCGTCCGGCCTCATCATCGGATCGTCGGGGACGCAGGCGTAGATGGCCGGTTCAGCCACCGGGCGCCCGGCAAAAATATCGTCGAACTCCTGGTCGTAGTCCCGCGGGAACCAGAGGTTGTGGTGCGTGAGCCGCGGCGTTCGACCCCGCACGGCGAGCATGATCACGAAACCGGAGAACGAAGGTGTAGCCCGGGCGAGTCGGCGCAGCTCCGAACGCGCTGCTGGCGGGGCAACGAGGTCTCGGTACAGGTGGGTTGCATCCGCATTCGAGACGACCACATCTGACTCGCAACGGGATCCGTCAGCCAGTTCGACACCGCTTGCCCGGCCGGCTTCGATGCTGACCGAGGCGACATCGGCGCCCATAGTGAACGCAACTCCGAGGTGAACGCATCGCTCGAACAGGGCCGCTGCGAGTCTGTGGATGCCGCCACGCACATGCCACGCTCCGAATTGCTGCTCGACGTAGGGGACAGTGACGAGCGCAGCCGGTGCCTTACGCGGATCTGATCCGGTGTAGGTCGCGTAGCGGTCCAGGATCATCGCCAGCCGGGGATCGGCAAGGGTCCGATTGCCCACTTGTCGAAGGGTGCGCAAAGGATCGATCGTCCGTACATCGTGAATGTTGCGCACCAGCTTGAGCAGGTCGCTTGGCCCGCTGATCGGCGACTCCAGGACCGGACCTCTGGTCAGCGACCACACCTCTGCGGCCCGCGCCATCAACGCGCGCCAGTCATCCGCCGCAGATCCGCCGAATGTGTCGCCCAGCAGCGTGGCAACGGCTCCTGGACCGCCGCCGGGCAGGGCGGCCTGGCTGCCGTCTGGCCAGTGGTAGGTGGTCTCCGGGTCGAGCCGTTGTAGCTCCACGTGGTCTGCCAGCGGGGACCCAGTTTCGGCAAACAACTCCTCGAACACTTCCGGCAGTGTCAGCAGGCTTGGTCCGGTGTCGAACACGAAGCCATCGCGGGACAGCGAACGAGCCTTGCCGCCATAAGTCTGCGATTGCTCGAACACGTTGACGTTGTGGCCGGCGGCCGCCAGTCGGGCGGCTGCCGCCAGGCCACCGACCCCTGCGCCGATCACCGCCACCCGTGCCATGACTACGACCCTAGCTGTACAGGTTTGCTACACCGGCCGACCCTTCCACAGCAGTGTCCCGCGTCTTTTGCGGATCACGGACGTGAGCGTCAACGCGGCCAGTGCGGTGATGGTCAGGGGCTGGCCCAGGACGTCAGGGAAGAGCCGCTGACGGGTCCGGCGGGCCACTAAGAGCCGACCGGTGATCGCTGCGCCGTAGCCCAGGAGGCCGATCAACCGTGCCTGCCGAGTCGGGCCGAGCACGATCGCGGCCGGCGGCACGATGTAGATCGCGGAGAGCAGACCAAGCACTAGCAGTGGCCGCGGCATGGGTCCGAAAGCGGCCCATAGTGACTTGGTGTAGCCGTCGATCAGGTCGCGGTCGCTGGCGTACATGCGGCAGGTTGCCAGCCCCGAACCGTCGATGGCGACGGTACGACCGCCATCGCGACGAAGGGCTCGAGCCAGCGCAACGTCCTCGATGACCTCTCCCGCGACCGCGGTGTGGCCGCCGATGCGTCGGTAAGCTCCCGCGTCGATGACCAGGAATTGGCCGTTGGCTACCGCCATCGATGGGAATTGGCGCGAGTCCGATACCGCACCCGGCACGAGCGTCAGCCACGACCATTGCAGCAGCGGTTGTACTAGCCGAGCCAGCGGCCCGTCTGCCAACTCCCGCGGATAGGGGGACACCAGGTCGAAACCGCCGTCCCGCAGTACCGACACAGCACGTGCGATTGCCGCTGGCTCCAGCACCACGTCTGCGTCGACGAAGACAAGGACCGAGCCGTGGCTGAGCTCGGATAGGCGGTGGCAGGCCCACGGCTTTCCCAGCCAGCCTGTCGGCGGCTCAGGCCTGGGCCCGGGGTCGGCAAGGCGGACCCGAGGATCTGACGCCGCGAGTTGTCCGACTAACTCGGACGTGCCATCGGTGGACCCGTCATCGAGGATCAGCAGATTCTCGACATCTGGCTGTGCCAGGATCGACAGCGCGCAGTCGGCAATCGTGGACACCTCGTTTCTGGCGGGCACTAGTACCGTGACCGAGTCCGGTGGTGATTTCGACGCCGGACCCTCGTGCTCAAGTCCGCCATGCGGTCGTGGCAGCCGGCTCAGGTTCAGGGCGGTCTGAACCGTCAAAGCCACGGCGGCGATCGATCCGGCGGTGACTAGCGCCGACCAGCTCCGGCGGATCACGTCGTCACTTCCGGGCATGTCAGCATTCTTTCCCGGTTCAGCGCCAACAGGTACGGCACCGTGACGATGCCCATCGCGATGCCTCCCCACAGCGCCACCGGGAGGCGCCCGAAGAAGCATGCGTTGGCGATCACGCCGCCCACCCACGTCCACGTCCACAAGGCTGCCGGCACGCCCTCCGCCGCCGGCTTGCGTGATAACGGGGTAAGCGCCAGCATCAGCACCAGGCTGGCGGCGAACCAGCCCAGGTAGTTGGTCACCGGTATCCCTGGCACGCCGAGCAGCACGACGTCCGAGTTGGCCCAGGTCCAGTAGTCTGCCGACACCATCTGCGGGTCCAGGAACAGGTCCCAGGATGTGAGGGCGAATGCTCCGATCAGAACGACCGTCAGGCGGTTGCTGCCGAGTCGGCGGGCCACCAGCAGGGCTGGGTAGGTCGCCATCACCCACGCCAGCGGGATGATCAGTGGAACGCCGAGTGCGTCAGGTCCAAGCGATGCCGTGTACGAGTACTTGCCGAACGGCAGTCCGGTAGCTACCCCGACCGCTTCGACTATGACGGCGAACACGAACGTGGTGATCAGGTACTGCAGGGCCCAACGTGCGCCGCGGCTGATCCAGGCGTGGCTGACGCTGGTGGCGGCGAAAATCATCACCGTGACAATGGTCAGTTCAGTGCGCAGGTCGCCGTGAGTGAGAGGCCAGCAGATCTGCAATACGATCGTTAGCACTGCCCCGAGACGGGGGAGGTTGCGCCAAGTCACCTTGCAACCGTAGAGAACCGTCGGCCGTTGTACCGCCTGCGGGGGAGCGAACTGGCTGCGGAAGCGCGAAGATGATCGTGTGGACGATCACCCCTCATGGGCTTCTGCGTTCGATGGTGATGCCTCGGCGCTGGCTGCGGCAGTGGCACGGGCGGTAACACCGCAGCTGGCACAGCCGCCACCAGCGGCGGGACTGCCAATGCAACTTCCAGTGGAGGGCATCGGCCCGCAGGCTGCCCTTGACGTGCTTGCTGAGCGCGCGCTCACGACCCGCGACTTGCTACGCGACCCGGACTCGACCGCTCGGATGGGCTCGCCGACTCCTTGGATCACCTGGGTCGGCGCCGCCTGGGCAGCGTCGCGTAGCGAGAACCTGCTCGACGCCGACGCCAGCAGTGCGGCCATCGAACTCCATGATCGGTTGATGCAGTGGCTGGCTCCGGTGTGGGGTATGAAGTCCGGTCACATTGTGCCGGGTTCGACGATCGCGAACCTGTCGGCGATATGGGTCGCCCGCGACGCAGTGGGCGTCAGCCGCATTGTGGCCTCGGAGGCGTGTCATGAGTCGCTGGCAAAGGTCTCGCGGGTGCTCGCGATGCCATTGGTCACGTTGCCAGTTGACCAGAACGAGATGCTCGACGTTGGAGCGCTTGTCGACTTCGCGCGGCGCGATCCCGATGGCATGAGTCGAACGGTTGTCGTGCTTACCGCCGGTACACATGCCGCTGGTGCTATCGATCCACTCCACGACGCTCCCAAACGCTTGCGACGGCTCGGCTTAAACCCGCCGTGGTGGCACGTGGATGCATCTTGGGCCGGTCCGTTGGCCTTCAGCAGCAGAATGAAGGACCTGTTGCGTGGGGTGGAATCGGCGGACTCAGTGTCAGTTGCCGCGCACAAAATGATGTTCACCCCCGTTGACACCTCATTCGTGCTGTTCAAGGATCCAGCCAAGGCCAATCGGGTGCTCGAATTCTCTGGACTCGGTGGGTCTTCCCAACTCGGGTTGATGGGTTCACGGTCGGATCGGGCGCTGCCGTTGGCGATGCTGCTGCTGGCGTACGGCTCCCGGGGTTTGGCCGAGTGGATCGAGAGTGGATCGGCCGCAATTGGCGCGGTCGCGCAGGCGCTATTCGAGCGCGACGACGTCGAGGTCTTCGCTGCCCCGCATACCGGGGTGCTGCTGTGGCGACCAATAGCAGGTGGTGTCGAGGACGTCGCCGCAAAATTGGGTGCGCAACGAGCGCGCACAGTGTATGCCGCCGGTCATCGGTGGATTCGTAATGTCGTGGCCAACCCACTGACCGATCCTGCGGACCTACTCGCCTCGATCGAGGCGGCACTGGCCTGAATCAACCCTGTCCTGAATCAACCCTGGTCTGAATCAGAATTGGCCTGAATCGTCGACGCGTTGCGGGTCGCTCTTGACGGTGTCAAATCGAGCGCCTACTATTCGAACAAGTGTTCGATATGGAGGTGTTCAGATGGTCATCGCAGATGTTCGTGACTGTCAGGTTCAGGACAGTTTGCGCGAGGTCGCTGCGCGGGAGCTGTTCGAACTTGCCACAGCGGGGCTGGGGGTCGCGGCGGCAACCCCGGAGCCGCAGCTTCGATTCGCGCAGGCCTATCTGGCCTCGCTGAGGGCTGGTGCGGCGGTAGTTGCTGTTCGATCGCCTGCAACCACGCCGTCACGGGTCACCAGTGTGTGGAATCTGCTGGCCCGCCGGGCACCGGAGTTGGCTGAATGGGCAGCATTCTTTCAAGCCGGGTCGGCCAGACGATTCCTGGTGATCAGGGGTGTCGAGGCGGTCAGCACTCGGCAGGCCGACGATTTGTTGCGCGATTCGGTCTGTTTCGTCGGCCATGTGGGTGAGCACTTGGGGTTCACGGTGGCGGGCCTGGCGCAAGTCGCCGATCGGCTGGTGGTTAGCGGCTAACCTGGGGACATGTCTGAGGACCCTGCGGATCGCCCCAGCCTGCGGTTGATAGCTGGCGACCTGGTAAGCGACCTTGTCCACGATGTCGATGCCGTTGCCCAGCTGGCTGGCCTGGGCATCTGGCCGCGTTTGCCGCGTCAGGGGTCGACACCAGATGATGAACGCATTGCTGGGCCCGATTCGCAACGACGGCGGGTCGTGGTGGTGGGCGGCGGGATCGCCGGGCTGACCGTGGCTTGGTCGCTTGTTCGCGATCGTGGCAGCGACGCTGAAGTGATCATCTACGAGGCAGGATCAGATGTCGGCGGCAAGCTCAAGTCAGCGAACATCGAGGGGATCACGCTCGACGTCGGCGCCGAGTCATTTCAGGCCGCCCGTCCCGAGGCGTTGGCCCTGGCGAAGTCCATCGGTTTGAGTCAGTCGATCGTGAATCCGGCGACTGCGCCGATGGAGTTGCTCTCACGGGGTGCTCTCAGGCAACAGCCCAAGGGTCTGGTGGGTGGCATTCCGACGGATTTGCGCGCTCTGGCGGCCAGCGATGTGATGTCGCTGTCGGGCCTGCTGCGCGTTCCGCTAGACCATCTGTTGCCTAAGACCGAGATTGATGGTGACGTTTCTGTTGGCGACTACGTCAGCGCCCGACTGGGACGCGAAGCCGTCGATCGACTGGTCGAGCCGGTCCTGAGCGGTGTGTACGCCGGACGAGCTGACGAACTGAGCCTGGACATGTCGGTTCCAGCTCTGTACCGGCTGGCCAAGCGAAGGCGATCGTTGCTTGCTGCCGCTGCCGAGGTGCGTAACACGGGGGCCGCCCCCAGCGGGGCCCGCCGCGGACCGGTGTCGGCCGGGCTGTCCGGGGGCGTCGCTCGCCTGCCGCTGATGTTGGCAGACAAACTGCGCAAGCGGGGCGTCGACATCCGCCCTGAGTCCACGGTCACCGGTCTTCGTCAGTCCGACCAAGGTTGGCAGCTGCTCGTCACCAACAACGATGAGACGTATCGGGTCAGTGCCGACGCGGTTGTGCTGGCGGTACCGACGCCCGCCGCTGCGCGATTGCTCCGCCAGACAAACCCGCAGGTGGCCACAGTGCTCGACACCGTGGATTACGCCAGCGTCGCGACCACCACGCTGCTCTACTTGGCCGACTCGATCCCCCAGCTGCCAGCAACAGGGGGATTCTTGGTGCCACCAGTGGAGGGCCGTTCGATTACCGCGGCCTACTACCTGTCCAACAAGTGGGGCTGGGTTTCGAAGGCGTCCGCGCAGAGGGGTCGTGGCGGGACTAAACGCCCGGGTTTCTTCGTTGTGCGCACTATGGCGGGCCGATACGGTGAGTTGGAGGCGCTGCAGCCGGACGATCAGGAGTTGGCGAAGCTGGCGGCGACAGATCTACACGAAGTGGCCGGACTGCCGCGCAGGCCTGCAGTGGCCCAGGTGAGCCGGTGGGGTGGATCGCTGCCGCAGTACACGGTCGGGCATCGGGCTCGGATGGCGCGCGTACGGGAGCTGCTGGTCGCAACGCCGGGGTTGGCCGTGTGTGGCGCCGCCTACGACGGTGTTGGCGTGGCAGCCTGCATCGGCTCAGCGCAAGTCGCTGCCGGGCAGGTCTCGACGTACCTGGCCGAACGGCGACAATTGTCCAATGGAAGGTGATGTGTCCAATGGCGGCAGATGAGCAATCCCCGCGGCGCACGGCCCGGGAAGTCAATGACGAGATTCGCTATGCAATGTGGTCGGTTTTCCGGGTGGATCGGTCCGCTGTCCATTCACACCTGAGTGCGACCGACGAGGAGTTGGCCGGCGAGGTTGAGGGTGTGTTGAGGGCCCATCAGGCCCAAGGCGTGGTGGTCAGGGGCTGGTACGACGTCGCTGGCCTGCGGGCGGACGCCGATGTGATGCTCTGGACGCACGGTCCCACGCCAGACGGTCTGCAGTCGCTGTACCACGGTCTGCTGCGCACTCCCTTTGGCCGTGCGCTGCTGCCGGTGTGGTCGCAGTTGGGATTGCACCGTCCGGCCGAGTTCAACAAATCCCATGTACCCGAGTTCATGGTCAGTGACCGGACCTACGACTACCTGTGCGTGTACCCGTTCGTTCGTTCATTCGGGTGGTACCTGCTGCCGGACGACGAGCGCCGAGAGCTACTGATGGAGCACGGCATGATGGGCCGCGGCTACCCCGATGTTCGGGCCAACACGGTGCCGGCGTTCGCCCTGGGAGACTACGAGTGGATTCTGGCGTTCGAGGCAGACGCGCTCGATCGGATCGTCGACCTGATGCGGGACCTGCGGGCATCTCGGGCCCGGCTGCACGTTCGCGAGGAGACGCCGTTCTACACCGGTCGCCGACGCGAATTGGTGGACTTCGTCGGTGATGTGCGATGAGTCGTACCCCTGCCAAGGATGGACCGGTCCGGCCTGATGGCACGCCCTATCCGGTGTCACCCGGTGAAGCCAGATGGAAGTCCGCCCTCACGCCCGCCGAGTACCACGTGTTGCGCGAGGCCGGCACCGAACCGCCGTTTGTCGGGGAGTACACGTCCACCAAAGCGGTGGGATCCTATTCCTGCCGGGCCTGTGGTGCTGAGCTGTTCTCGTCCGACCAGAAGTTCGATTCCCATTGTGGCTGGCCGTCGTTCTTCACTCCGCTGGCCGGCGATCGGGTGGTGCTGCTAGAGGACCGCTCGTTCGGCTCGGTCCGGACCGAGGCCAGATGCGCGAACTGCGGTTCCCACCTCGGCCATGTGTTCACCGGCGAGGGGTATGGCGGCGCTGACGACCAGCGGTGGTGCATCAACTCGATCAGCATCTCTTTCAGCGAAGGCATCGGCTAGCCTTCGTTGCTGGACCGATTGTCGGTACGGTGATCGGGTGGCAGGATTCGGTTCGCCCATCGAGATTGACGTCGGTGGACTGCCTATACGGGTGTCCAACCCCGACAAACCGATGTTCGCTGACCACGGCATCACCAAGTGGGACTTGATCGACTACTACCGCAGCATTGGCCCGGGCATTTTGCGGGCGCTACTGAACCGTCCGACCACCCTGGAGCGCTGGCCCGGCGGCGTCGTCTCTGGACAGACGCTGGCGGTACGCGGACAGCGTGGTGGTGACGCCTTCTTTCAGAAGCGAGTCCCTGCCGGTGCGCCGGCCTACGTCAAGACTGCTCGGATCAGCTTCCCATCGGGCCGACATGCGGACGAGGTATGCCCAGATCAACTCGCAGTGATTCTGTGGGCCGTCCAGTTGGGCACCATCACGTTTCATCCCTGGCCGGTTCGGTCCCAGGACGTGGAGCATCCCGACGAGTTGCGCATCGACCTGGACCCGCAGCCGGGGACCGATTTCACCGATGCCGCTGCCGTGGCCACCGACGTGCGCCAACTGCTCGCGGAGTTGGGAATGCGCGGGTTCCCCAAGACGTCCGGCGGCCGCGGAATCCATATCTACGTCCGGATCGAGCCGCGGTGGGAGTTCACCGATGTCCGCCATGCGGCCATCGCGCTTGGCCGCGAGTTGGAGCGGCGCCGTCCGGATGCGGTGACGACCAAGTGGTGGAAGGAGGAGCGCGGCGCGAGGATCTTCGTGGACTACAACCAGAACGCCCGTGACCGGACCATCGCCTCGGCCTACTCAGCCAGGGCTCGACCCGGTGCACAGGTGTCCACCCCCGTGACGTGGGACGAATTGGCGCAGGTGCGACCGGGGGACTTCACCGTTCGCACGGTACCTGAGCGATTTGCCCGCCTCGGCGACCTCAACGCGCAACTGGACGAGGTGCATCACGACCTCACACCGTTGCTGGAGATGTACGCCCGTGATGAGCGCGACACCGGCGCCGCTGAGATGCCGTATCCGCCGGACTACCCGAAAATGCCGGGGGAACCACCACGCGTACAACCGAGTCGGGCCCGTCCGAACCCGTAGCGCAGCTTTAGCTCACTGCTGCAGATGGGTGAACGCCGTCAGTTCGTGCTGTCCGGATGTCGATGATATTGCCATGGTGCGGGTGGAGCTAGTGACGGTCGGGGGTTTTGCCGCGTTCGCGTTGCTGGGGGGACTGGTCGTAGGGCTGCCCGCTGGTGCTGCGGCCGCGACCGGTGCCGACGGTTCGGCGCCGCTGGTGCGGTCCATTGAATCGACCCCCAGTTCCCGAGCTGCTAAGTCCCCCAAGGTCGGTGCCAAGTGCACGGCTGCCCAGAAGAACAAGCGGGTTGCTGCCAAACGGGTCGGAACGCTGAAGTGCACGAAGGTCGGCAAGAAGCTGGTC
>JBAXOQ010000110.1:0-12156 GCA_037133175.1 Actinomycetes bacterium | reverse complement strand
GCCATGGCGTCGGTCAGCCCGTCGACGGTCATGGGGTACATCTCGAAGATGGCGCGGATATCGTCGATCGTGGTGCCGCCCCATCGGGTGACTGGCTCGGGGTTCAGCCAGACGCTGTGGCTGAAGTGCTGCGCGAGGTTGTGCAGCCATTCGACGCCGGATAGCGGCGTCCGGTCGTCGACCGATCCGTACTCGGTGTGACGAAGTTCATAGGGTGCCATCGAGGCATCACCAACCATGATCAGCTTGTAGTGGCTCGCGCATTCGCGCAGCAGATCGTGGACCCATCTCGGTTCGGTCATCCGTTCGGTCTCGTAGACGCGCCCGTACACACAGTTGTGGAAGTAGTACGTCCGCAACTCTTTGAAGTGGGTTGCCTTCTTGGTGGCGCTGAACAACTGCGACATCAGTTGCGAGTACGGAGTCATCGACCCACCGACATCGATCATCAAGATCACATGAGTGTTTGGTCGACTTGGCGGTCGCGTGACGACCTCGATCTCGCCGGCATTGCGGGCGGTCTCGTCGACGGTGCGTTCGATGTCGAGTTCGAAGTCGGCGCCTTCACGGACGAAGGAGCGCAGGCGACGTAGGGCGACCTCCAACTGCCGGATGTCCAGCGTCAGGTCCGATCGGTAGGGGCGGTAGGCGCGGGCATCGGCGACGTGGATCGCGGTTCGACCGCCACCGGAACTTCCGGTGCTCAGGCCGGATTGTGCTTTGCCAGCCTGGCCGAAGGGTGAGGAACCCTGTGTGCCGATCCAGTAGCTGCCGCCGTCATGACGTTCCTTCTGCTCGGCCATGCGTTGGCGGAACAGTTCCAGCAACTCCTCCAGCGTCATGTTCGCGAGGTGATCGGGTCCGGCCTGCGCGCCGCCCAGTTCATCGCGGAAGCTGTCGAGCCAGTCGCGCAATTCGTCGGTGACCTGCGCGGGGATATCGTCGAATCCGCCGAACTCGGCCAAAAAAGCTCGATCGAAGGCGTCCAAGTGTCCCTCATGGTGGATCAGCAGAGCCCGCGCCGCGAAGTAGAAGCCGTCCAGCGTGCTGTCGTGCACCCCGGCCGACAGCACGCCGGCCAACGACAGCGCCTCCTGAGCGCCCACCGGGACACCGGCCGCTCGCAGCCGGTACAGGAATCCGATAAACATCGGCTGGGTGGGTGGCATCGCGGGAGTCATTTAGAACCTGTTGAAGCCGCTGCGCGTCACGCCCTGGGAGTTGAAAACCTGCAGGTCCTGTTCCTTCTTCAACAGCGTCCCGAGGAACGGCAGTGCCGGGGCCGTCGGGATCGACTCGACGCCGACGGACTGCAGTACGGTGATCCAATCGACGAGCTCACTGGTGCTCGGGCGTTTGCGAAGCCGATCCATCCGACGGATCGAGTAGAACGCGTCGAGGGCTTGCTTGAGCAATTCGGTGTTCAGATCCGGATGGTGAACCCGGACGATCCGGCTCATCAGGTCGCGGTCAGGGAAGTCGATGAAGTGGAACACGCACCGACGCAGGAAGGCGTCGGGCAGTTCCTTCTCGGCGTTGCTGGTAATGATCACGATGGGTCGGTGCTGGGCCACCACCTCGTCGCCTGTCTCTTGAACGGTGAACCGCATCCGATCGAGTTCGTGCAGTAGATCGTTCGGGAACTCCAGGTCGGCCTTGTCGATTTCGTCGATCAGCAGGACGACCCGATGTGGCGACAAGAACGCCCGGCCCATCGGCCCCATGTGGATGTACTCGCGGATGTCTCTGACGTCATGGTCCCCAAAGCGGCTGTCGTACAGGCGCTGCACCGTGTCGTAGTGATACAGACCCTCCTGGGCCCGAGTGGTGCTTTTGACGTTCCAGCCGATCAACTCCAGCCCCTGGGACTGCGCGACCGCCTCTGCCAGCAGTGTCTTGCCGGTTCCCGGCTCGCCCCGCACCAGCAGTGGTTTCTGCAGCACCAGCGCGCACGCCACCGCGGCTTCCAGTGCCTGGTTCGTCAAGTAGGACTCGGTACCGGTGAATTGCGAACCCGTCGACTCCGTGGTCACATTCGTCACTTGCCCAGGTTAGCGGCACACGATCCGCTCACCACTGCGAAGAAGAAGAATCAGTCGGAGGTGAGGGCGTGGACCATTGCCAGTAGTTTGGCCTCGGACTCGGCGACCTCGGCCGCGGGGTCCGAACCGCTGACGATGCCGCACCCGGCGAAGAGTCGGATCCGGTGCGGATCGTCGCTGTTGATCTCGCCGCAGCGCAGCGCGATGCCGAACTCGCCGTCGCCGTGGGAGTCGATCCAGCCGACTGGTCCGGCGTACCGCCCCCGATCCAAGCCCTCGATCCGGTCGATCAGCGCGAAGGCCCGCTCGGTCGGGGTGCCGCACACCGCAGCCGTCGGATGCAGTGAGGCGGCCAGCGCCAGCACGTTCGTCGAGTCGACCAGCAGGCCGGTGACGTCGGTGGCCAAGTGCTGCACGTTGGCCAGTCGCAGGATGCTTGGGTGCTCGGGCACCGTCAGGTCCGTGCAGTGGGTGGACAGCGATGCGGCGACCGAGCGCACCGCATACTCGTGCTCCTCCTGGTCCTTGTTGGAGCCGAGCAGCTCCAGCGCCAGTCGGCCGTCCTCCCAGCGGTCTGTGTCGGTCCGCACGGTTCCGGCCAAGACTCGCGACGTGACTTGGTCGCCGTTTCGGCGGACGAGTAGCTCCGGTGTTGCTCCCACCATGCCGTCCACGGAGAACGCCCAGCACTCCGGGAACTCATCGGACAGTCGGATGAGCAGGTGGCGCACGTCCAGCGGTCGCTCGGCGCGAACGGCTACGTCGCGGGCAAGTACGACTTTGTCCAGTTCCCCGGCGTTGATCCGGCGAATCGCCTCGGCAACGGTGTCTTGCCAGCGCGCCACGCGGGAGTCATCACCCTCCCAGGTGATCCGGCCCGGGTCCTGCACGTCGTCGGCAGGGGCCGGTGCCAGGACAGGCAGCGCAACGTCGGGATCTGTCGTCATGACGGTGAGCCAGGTCTTGCCGTCACGGCGGCCCACGACCACAGAGGGCACGACCAGCACGCTGGAGCCCGGTCCCTGGTCGAAGCCGAACGACGCGAACGCGACCGGCCCAGAACCAGGGCACAGCACCGCGTCATCCACGGTTGCCTCGGCGCACAGGCGCGACCACCAGCGATTCGCCCGGCTGAAGCGCTCGTACCCGCTGATCTCGTAGCGGGCGGCCTCCCCCCAACCGACCAGTCCCTCGCCCTCGCGAACCCAGGCCAGGGCGGAGCTCGCAGGCAGCAGGCGTAGCAACTCGTCAGAAGAGTCGAACAGTACTGAGCAAACTCGCAGATTGGCGGCTCGTCGAGCATCGCGGCCACTGCTTGTCACACCGGCAAGGATACGCCGACCTTTCATGATCGAGTCCGTCAGCGTTGGCGATCGTCAAAATCGCCGCAGAGCGCCGTCTTGCGGCGGGTCGCCGCAGCACCCAGCACACCGAGTACGGTCCTTCCTGTGGCGCGAGCGGATCTGGACAAGAAGCCCAACATGGTGGCAGAGATGTTTGATGACGTGGCAGCTCGCTACGACATCACCAATGATGTGCTCGCGCTTGGCCAGACGCGCAACTGGCGCCGAGCCGTCGTGGCTGCGGTGCAGCCGCAGTCCGGTGATCGGATCCTGGATGTCGCAGCCGGAACTGGTTCGAGCTCCGCGCCGTTTGTCGATGCCGGCGCCTACCCGGTGCCCACGGATTTCTCGATCGGCATGTTGACGGTTGGCAAGGCCCGCCAGCCGGGCCTACCCTTCGTAGCCGGTGACGCGCTGAAGCTGCCGTTCGGCGACGGTGTGTTCGATGCCGTGACCATCTCGTTCGGCCTGCGTAACGTCGTCGATACCGCTGCCGCCTTGGCCGAAATGCGTCGAGTGACCCGATCCGGCGGGCGGCTGGTGGTGTGCGAATTCAGTACTCCGACGAACAACGCGTTCAGGACGGTGTACTTGGAGTATCTGATGAGGGCACTGCCGACGGTAGCCAGGAGGGTCGCGTCCAACCCGGAGGCCTATGTCTACCTGGCCGAGTCGATCCGGGAATGGCCAAACCAACGCGGACTAGCCGAGATCATCGCCAGCGCGGGCTGGACTGGTGCCCAATGGCGCAACCTGACCGGCGGCATCGTCGCGCTGCACCGAGCGCAGAACTAGTGACGGCTGGTTGGAGCAAACCGTGGTCGCCGCGAGTGACAGTCGGTCACTGGCGGCAATGCCGAGGTCGCTAATCGTGTCGCTGACCACCGGCGTAGACTCCGTCGAGGCATGACGAAGGCTTTGCAGACTCGCACGAGCGGTTCGGAATAAGGGAATCGGAAGTATCGGCTGAGGGTGCCTGTTGGCCCCTGAGATGACGGGATCGATTGGTGACCACGCAGGCAAGCGCTCCTCCCACCGCCGCGCAGGCAGATGTGATCGTCGTGGGTGCCGGACCCGGGGGTTCTTCGACTGCCTTCCACCTCGCCGGCCACGGGCTGAGCGTGCTGCTGCTTGAGAAGACCCAGTTCCCGCGGGAGAAAGTCTGTGGGGACGGACTGACTCCTCGCGCGGTCAAGCAGCTCGTCAACATGGGCGTCGACATCTCCGAGGACGACGGCTGGTTGCGAAACAAAGGGCTGCGGATTCTTGGGGCGGGTCATCACCTGGAACTGCCTTGGCCGGAGCTCGCCAGCTTCCCGGACTTCGGCCTCGTGCGAAAGCGGGCTGACTTCGACCAAATCCTGGTGCAGCACGCAGCCAAGGCCGGGGTGCAGGTGCTTGAGCGCACGAACGTCACCGGTCCAATCCTGGACGACCGATCAGGGCGGATAGTGGGCGTCACAGCTCGACCGGTCGATGAGGCCGGGCGTCCGGCTGGCGACGAGGTTTCCTACAAGGCCCGGCTGGTGGTGGCCGCAGACGGGAACTCGTCCCGCCTGTCGTTGGCGATGGGGCTGAACAAACGCAGCGATCGGCCCATGGGCGTCGCGGTGCGGACCTACTTCAAGAACCCCAACAGCAACGACGACTGGCTGGAGTCCTGGCTGGAACTCTGGGATGGCACGAACCTGTTGCCGGGCTACGGCTGGATCTTCGGTATGGGAGACGGCACCAGCAACGTCGGCATGGGTGTGTTGAATTCGAGCAAGGACTTCGGCAAGATCGACAACAAAGAGGTTCTGCTGAGGTGGCTGGCGACCTTGCCGCCCGAGCGTGGATTCACTCCCGAGAACATGACCAGCCCGATTCGTGGTGCCGCTCTGCCGATGGGATTCAACCGGCAACCGCACTACACTCGCGGCCTGCTGCTCGTGGGTGATGCCGGCGGCATGGTGAACCCGTTCAACGGCGAGGGGATCTCGTACGCCATGGAATCGGCTGCCCTTGCAGCGGAGGTGTCGGCTCAGGCGTTGGCACGTGCGACCGCCAGCCAACGGGAGCAGGCGCTGCTGGCTTACCCGGCGATCCTCAAGGACACTTACGGCGGCTACTACACTCTCGGACGGTGGTTCGTGAAGATGATCAGCGATCCCCGGGTCATGTCGTTGGCCACCAAGCGTGGACTGTCGTACGAGCAACTGATGAAGATCGTCCTCAAACTGCTGGCGAACCTGACCGATCCGCGCGACGGTGATGCCACTGACCGGCTTTTGAACGCATTGCAGAAGGTTGCCCCGGCTGCCTGAGTCGATGTGCGGGTATTTGCCTCCGGCTATCCCTAGGATGACCGAGGAAATGCCTTTAGAACGAGCACGAAGAACGATGAGACAAGCGAAAGCACGACAGAAGGACCGCAACACAACGGAACTGTTGGACCCGCGCCAAGGAGGAAGACCGTGAACCCCTACGTGCCGATTCTGGCCCTGGGCTTGCTGGCGTTCCTGTTCGCAGCATTCTCGGTGACTCTGGCTTCAATCACAGGCCCGAAACGTTACAACCGGGCCAAACGTGACGCCTACGAATGCGGGATCGATCCGACACCGCAACCGGTCGGCGGCGGGCACTTCTCGATCAAGTACTACCTGACCGCGATGCTGTTCATCGTGTTTGATATTGAAATCGTGTTCCTGTACCCGTGGGCCGTGTCGTTCGACATGCTCGGACTGTTCGGTGTGGCCGAGGTCATCCTGTTCATGGTGACCGTCCTGTGCGTCTACGCATTCGTGTGGCGCCGCGGCGGACTTGAGTGGGAGTAGGAACTCTCGTGGGAATTGACAAGCGCTCAGCAACAGCAAACAGCCACATGAGACGAGGCGCCCAGTGGGTCTAGAAGAACAGCTTCCGGCCGGCTTCCTGCTCACCACAGTCGAGGCCGTTGCCGGGTATGCGCGAAAAACATCGCTGTGGCCGGTCACTTTCGGACTGGCGTGCTGCGCGATCGAGATGATGGCGTCGGGCGCTCCGCGGTATGACCTTGGCCGCTTCGGCATGGAGGTGTTCCGGCCGTCGCCGCGACAGGCGGACTTGATGATCGTCGCCGGTCGGGTCAGCCAGAAGATGGCACCGATTCTGCGACAGGTGTACGACCAGATGCCGAACCCCAAGTGGGTGTTGGCGATGGGCGTATGCGCATCCTCCGGCGGCATGTTCAACAACTACGCAATCGTGCAGGGCGTCGATCACGTTGTGCCGGTGGATATCTACCTGCCGGGCTGCCCGCCGCGACCGGAGATGCTCATCGACGCGATTCTCAAACTGCGTGAGCAGATCCAACACGAGAAGCTCGGTGCACACCGCGTCAAGCAGGTAGTTGAACTCGAGCAAGTCGCCCTCGAAGCCACTCCACTGATCGAGCAGAGAGGCCTGCTGCGTTGACAGACTCACACCCAGCACTGCCAGAGATCGTCGAGGTCGTTGAGCACCGCCGAGGTCAGTTCGGTGTCCACGGATCGCCGGATGTCTCCGGATATGGTGACCTGGTTCGGACGATCGCCCTGCCTGGATCAACTGCGCGCCCGTACGGCGGCTACTTCGACGATGTCGTCGACACGTTGGCGCAGGCGCTCGGACCTGCGTTCAACGACATCGTCGAGAAGGTCGCGGTCGATCGCGGGGAGCTGACCATCTACGTGCGGCGCCAGTACCTCAGGGAACTGATGGCCACCCTGCGTGACGACCCGATGCTGCGGTTCGAGATGTCGGCCGGCGTTCACGGTGTCCACTGGCCACAGGAATCCGGCCGGGAACTGCATGCCGTGTACATCGTTCGGTCCTACACGCACCAGCGAATCATCCGAGTCGAGGCGACGTGCCCGGACGAAGACCCGCACATTCCATCGACCGTCGATATCTACCCGACCAACGATTGGCACGAGCGCGAGACCTACGACTTCTTCGGCATCATCTTCGACGGGCACCCGCACCTGACCAGGATTGAGATGCCGGATGACTGGCCCGGGCACCCTCAACGCAAGGACTATCCGCTCGGCGGAATACCCGTCGAATACAAGGGCGCGACTACCCCGCCGCCTGACGAACGGAGGTCGTACAGCTGATGAGTGACACGACCTATACCAGTAAAGACCCCTTCGAGACCCCGACCGAGCCCTACATCACCTCCGAGGGCGAGAAGATCTACACCGTCACCGGCGGCGACTGGGACTCGATCATGGCCCCGTCCGAGGGTGAGAAGGACCGGCTGGTCGTCAACATGGGCCCGCAGCACCCGTCGACGCACGGTGTGTTGCGACTGATCGTCGAACTCGACGGTGAGATGGTCGTGACGACGCGTACCGCAATCGGCTACCTGCACACCGGCATCGAGAAGAACATGGAGTTCCGCACCTGGACCCAGGGCGTGACCTATGTGACCCGGATGGACTACGTCGCCGGAATGCACAACGAGCTCGTCTACTGCCTTGGTGTTGAGAAGCTGCTCGGGATCCAGGACGACATTCCCGAGCGAGCCAAGGTGATCCGGGTGATGATCTCGGAGCTGGCTCGGGTTTCCTCGCACATGGTCGCCCTGGCGACCGGCGGCATGGAGCTCGGTGCGTTGACCGGCATGACCGTGGGCTTCCGCGATCGTGAGCCGATCTTGGACCTGTTCGAGGGTCTGACCGGGCTGCGCTTCAACAACAACTACATCCGACCCGGTGGCGTTTCGACAGATCTGCCGGACGGTTTCGAGAAGACCGTCGCGGACACCTTGGCCCTGACCCGCAAGCGGGCTCGGGACCTGCACAACCTGCTGGTCGACAACTCGATCTGGCGTGGCCGCACCGAGGGCATCGGCTTCCTGGACCTGACCGGCTGCATGGCGCTGGGAATCACTGGACCCATCCTGCGGGCCACCGGGCTGCCGTGGGACATTCGCAAGGTCAATCCGTACTGCGACTTCGAGACGTACGAGTTCGACGTGCCGACCCAGACGACCTGTGATGTCTACGGTCGGTTCCTGATCCGTATCGCCGAGATCGAGCAGTCACTGGGCATCGTCGATCAGTGCCTGGACAGGTTGCGGCCGGGACCGGTGATGGTGGCTGACAAACGGATCGGCTGGCCTGCCCATCTGGTCGTGGGGCCGGATGGTCAGGGCAACTCCCTCGAACACATCAAAGAGATCATGGGCACTTCGATGGAGGCTTTGATCCATCACTTCAAATTGGTGACTGAGGGCTTCCGGGTTCCGCCCGGGCAGATTTACACGGCCATTGAGTCAGCCAAGGGCGAGTTGGGCATCCACCTCGTCAGCGATGGCGGAACGCGGCCGTACCGGGCCCACATGCGGGACCCATCTTTCACGAATTTGCAATCTGTCGGGGCCATGACCGAGGGCGGAATGCTGTCCGACGTGGTGGCCGCCATTTCGAGCATTGACCCAGTTCTGGGTGGGGTGGATCGCTGATGTCATTGACCGAGATCACGCGCGACGAGCTAGAAGACATCGCCTCGCGTTATCCCAATACCCGTTCAGCCATCATTCCGATGTTGCACTTGGTGCAGTCCGAGGAGGGCTACGTCAGCGCGGAAGGCATCGAGTTGTGTGCCATCGTGCTCGAACTGACGTCGGCTGAAGTGGCTTCGGTTGCCACCTTCTACACGATGTTCAAACGTCGCCCTGTCGGCGAGCACCTGATCGGCGTCTGCGTCAATCCGATGTGCGGCGTGCTCGGTGGCGAAGCAATCTGGCGGGCTTTGACCGAGGACCTCGAGATCGGCAACGATGAGACCACCGCCGATGGCAAGTTCTCGTTGGAACGCATCGAGTGCCAGGCGGCTTGCACCTACGCGCCGTCGGTCACTGTGGACTGGGAGTTCATGGATGACATGACCGTGGACAAGGTCCGGCAGTTGATTGCCAAGCTGCGGGCGGATGAGGCGGTGCAGGCCAGTAGGGGACCGGCGATCCGCTCGTTCCGGGCGACCGAACGCACCCTGGCGGGCTTCGATGACGGACTCGCCAGCGCCGGTGGCAACAACGCCGACGCCACCATGTTGGCCGGCTTGACGGTGGCCAAGGAACAAGGCATGAAACCTGCGCGCGGGTATGCCGAAGGGGCGGCGAAGTCATGACTTTGGCCCCGAACCTAACCGCCTACTGGGACGAGCCGGACTCCTGGACCGTGGCCGGCTACCGACGGCATGGCGGCTACGAAGCCGTCTCCAAAGCTTTTGCCATGGGCCCGGACGCCATTATCGCGGAAGTAAAGGAATCCGGGCTGCGAGGCCGCGGCGGGGCTGGCTTCCCGACCGGCCTGAAGTGGAGCTTCGTACCGCAGGGCGACGGTAAGCCTCATTACTTGGTCGTCAACGCTGATGAGTCCGAGCCGGGCGCCTGCAAGGACGTGCCGCTGTTGCTAGCCAGCTCGCAGCAACTCATCGAAGGCATGATCATCTGCTCCTACGCGATCCGGGCGAACATCGCGTTCGTCTACATCAGAGGAGAGGTGCCGCACGTCATTCGACGGATGCGCGAGGCGGTCCGCCAGGCCAAGGAAGCCGGGTTCCTGGGCAAGAACATCCTTGGTTCGGGTTACGACTTGGAGATCATCATCCACGGTGGGGCGGGTGCCTACATCTGCGGTGAAGAGACCGCGCTGCTGAACTCGCTGGAAGGCCTGCGGGGGCAGCCGCGACTCAAGCCGCCGTTCCCAGCAGTGGCTGGACTGTACGCCTGCCCAACCGTCGTGAACAACGTTGAGACCATCGCCAACATCGGTGCGATCATCCGCTACGGCGCGGACTGGTACCACTCGTTCGGGACCGAGAAGTCCCCGGGGATCAAAGTCTTCTCAGTGTCTGGGCACGTCAACAACCCCGGAATCTTCGAGGCGCCGCTGGGGATCACACCTCGAGAGCTGATCGGCTACGCCGGCGGTATCCGCGATGGGCATTCGCTGAAGTTCTTCGTACCGGGAGGCTCGTCCGTTCCGATGCTCACCGAGGAGCATCTGGACACTCCGCTGTCCTACGAGGGCATGGAATCGGTCGGGACCATGCTCGGAACCGCGACCATGATGGTCTTCGATGAGACCGTGTCCGTGGTTCGAGTGATCCGCGGTTGGTTGGATTTCTACAAACACGAGTCGTGCGGAAAGTGCACACCGTGTCGAGAAGGCACCTGGTGGATCGCGCAGCTGTTGCACGATCTGGATGAAGGTAAAGGCAAGGAAGAGGATCTGGCGACCTTGTCTGACATCTGCTCGCACATCGTCGGTCGGTCGTTCTGCCCGCTCGGCGACGCTGCCGCGACCCCGTACCCCGGAGCTCTGAAGTACTTCCGCAATGAGTTCGAGGCGGGCACCCATACCGCCTCGAGCGATCTCTTCGACCCGGCGGCATCCGTCGTCTTCTCGGGGGTGACGGCATGACTGTGACCACTGGCGCTGGAGCCACACCGGCTCAGGCGACCAACATGATCAACTGCGTCATCGATGGCGTGGAAGTCAGTGTTCCCAAGGGGACGCTGATCATCCGGGCGGCCGAGCAGATCGGGGTCGAGATTCCTCGGTTCTGCGATCACCCGTTGCTCAGTCCGGTGGCTGCGTGTCGGGCATGCCTGATCGAGATCGAGGGCATGCCCAAGCCGCAGCCCGCGTGCGCGGTGCCGGCCGGCGACAAGATGGTTATCAAGACCCAATACACCAGCAGCGTTGCCGAGGTTGCCCAGCGCGGAGTGATGGAGCTGCTGCTGATCAACCACCCGCTTGATTGCCCCGTGTGCGACAAGGGCGGCGAGTGTCCGCTCCAGAACCAGGCCATGAGCGGCGGCCAGGACACCTCTCGTTTTACTGGCACCAAGCGCACCTTTCCGAAGCCGATTGCCATCTCAAGCCAGGTTCTGCTGGACCGCGAGCGCTGCGTCTCGTGCGCCCGCTGTACTCGCTTTGCCGATGAGATCGCGGGGGATCCGCTGATCGAGTTGTGCGAGCGGGGCGCCAAGCAGCAAGTCGGCATCGCGTCGGATGAGCCGTTCAACTCGTACTTCTCCGGAAACACCGTGCAGATCTGCCCAGTCGGCGCGCTGACCAGCGCGGACTACCGATTCCGGGCTCGCCCGTTCGATCTGGTGTCGAGTCCGACGGTGTGTGAGCATTGCGCTTCAGGCTGCGCGTTGCGCACCGACGACCGCAACTCAACCGTGCAGCGGCGACTGGCCTGGGACGATCCCGAAGTCAACGAGCAGTGGAACTGCGACAAGGGCCGTTTCGCGTTCACCTACACCCGTGATGATCGGGTGACCCACCCGCTGGTACGCAACGATGAGGGCGAGTTCGAGTTTGCCTCCTGGCCTGAGGCGATCGGCATCGTGGCGCAGAAGTTGAACGAAGCGCGGGCCAAGACCGGGTTCGTTGTCGGTGGTCGGCTGACCCGGGAAGACGCCTACGCCTACGCGAAGTTCGCCCGGGTGGCGTCCGAAAGCGACGATATCGACTTCCGAGCCAGGCCCACCTCCGAGGAGGAGCGCGAGTTCATCGCCGCGATGGTGGCTGGTTCAGCGCAGACGGTGTCGTACGCCGACATCGAGTCCTCGCCCATGGTTCTGCTCGTCGGGCTGGAGCCCGAAGAGGAGTCGCCGATCGTTTTCCTGAGGTTACGCAAGGGCGCCAAGGCGGGGACGGTCAATGTCGCGGCGGTGTCGTCGTGGGCTAGCTCCGGTTTCACCAAGACCGGCGGCGTCGTGCTTGCCGCCTCCCCAGGCCAAGAAG
>JBAXOQ010000109.1:0-12428 GCA_037133175.1 Actinomycetes bacterium | reverse complement strand
CCGCCTCAAGCCGTTGAGCTTGGCCGTCAAGGTGGACGGCAAGTCGATCGCTGAGATTGCGGCCATGCCGATTGGCGAATGCTCCGAGTACCTTGGCAAGCTGGTACTCGGCGAGCGTGACTCGGCGATTGCCGAGCGGGTACTCAAGGAGGTCAACGAGCGACTCGCCTTCTTGGTGGACGTGGGCCTGCACTACCTGACATTGGACCGCGCTGCCGCGACGCTGGCCGGCGGCGAGGCGCAGCGGATCAGGCTCGCGACGCAGATTGGCAGCGGCCTGGTGGGGGTGCTGTACGTGCTCGACGAACCCAGCATCGGTTTGCACCAGCGGGACAATCGTCGGCTGATCGAGACACTGATTCGGCTGCGAGACCTGGGCAACACCCTGATCGTGGTCGAGCATGACGAAGACACCATCAGGGCCGCAGACTGGATCGTCGATATCGGTCCGGGCGCCGGTGAGCACGGTGGCCGGATCGTCACCTCTGGGCCGCTGGCAGCGCTGGAGGCGAGCGAGGAGTCGATAACCGGCGCCTACGTGTCCGGTCGGCGCCGGATCGAGATTCCGGCAGAGCGCCGCCAGCCAACGGCGGGTCGTGAGATTGTCATCCACGGCGCCCGGGAACACAACCTGGCGGACATCACCGTGGCCTTCCCCATCGGTTGTTTCGTGGCCGTGACCGGGGTGTCGGGCTCGGGCAAGTCGACGTTGGTCAATGATGTGCTGTACCGCGCGCTCGCTCGTGACCTGCATCTGAGCAGGGTGGTTCCGGGGCGCCATCTGAAGGTCACCGGCACCGATCTGGTGGACAAGGTCGTGCACGTCGATCAGGGTCCGATCGGTCGGACACCCCGATCCAACCCGGCAACCTACACGGGTGTGTTCGATCACGTTCGTAAGCTGTTCGCCTCGACGGAGGAGGCCAAGGTTCGCGGCTACCTGCCGGGCCGGTTCTCCTTCAATGTCAAGGGCGGCCGCTGCGAGGCCTGCTCCGGCGATGGCACGATCAAGATCGAGATGAACTTCCTGCCTGACGTCTACGTTCCCTGCGAGGTCTGCAAGGGAGCTCGTTACAACCGCGAGACCCTGGACGTGCATTTCAAGGGCAAGACCATCGCTGACGTGCTGAACATGTCGATCGAGGACGCAGTCGAGTTCTTTGCGGCGGTGCCCGCCATCGCCCGGCACCTGCGAACGCTCGTTGACGTTGGCTTGGGTTACGTTCGACTCGGTCAGCCGGCGCCGACGCTCTCCGGCGGCGAGGCCCAGCGGGTCAAGCTCAGCGCGGAGTTGCAGAAACGCTCCACCGGCCGCACCATCTACGTGCTGGACGAGCCCACGACCGGGCTGCACTTCGAGGACATCAGCAAACTGCTGTTGGTCCTCGGGAGGCTGGTCGACCAGGGCAACACCGTTATTGTCATCGAGCACAATCTCGATGTCATCAAGACCGCGGACTGGGTGATCGACATGGGTCCAGAGGGCGGGTCTGGGGGCGGTGCCGTCGTGGCTGTCGGAACGCCCGAGCAGGTGTCCGCCGTGGAGTCCAGCCATACCGGCGTGTTCCTGCGTGCCGTTCTGGAGACTGCGACTTCGGCCGTCGGAACCGCCAGTGGCTGACCCGAGTTCGTACCGGCCCGAACCGGGGTCAATACCAGATGCCCCCGGGGTATACCGGTTCCGGGATGACAGCGGCCAGGTCGTTTACGTCGGCAAGGCGCGCAGCCTGAAAAGCCGTCTCAACAGCTACTTCGCCGATGTCCGTTCGCTGCACCCTCGGACGTTCGCAATGGTGGGCACCGCCAGTTCGGTCGACTGGGTAACCGTCGACAACGAAGTCGAGGCGCTGCAACTCGAGTACTCCTGGATCAAGCAGTACGACCCCCGTTTCAACGTTCGCTATCGTGACGACAAGTCCTACCCCTACCTGGCAGTGACGCTCAATGAGCAATTCCCGCGAATCCAGGTACTCCGCGGAGCGAAGAAGCCGGGTGTGCGCTACTTCGGTCCGTTCGCCCACGCCTGGGCGATCAGGGAGACAGTCGATCAGCTGATCAGGGTGTTCCCGATGCGCAGCTGCTCCAAAGGGGTATTTCAGCGTCATCAGCGGATGGGTAGGCCGTGCCTGCTCGGGGACATCGGCCGGTGCTCCGGACCGTGCGTCGGCCGGGTCAGTCAGGAGCAGCACCGCGAGGTCGCCGAGGAACTGTGCAAGTTCCTGGGCGGGCGGACCCAGGCGTACGTGGATGGAATCGAACGAAGCATGCAGCAGGCATCGGCGCAGTTGGATTTCGAGCAGGCAGCGCGGCTGCGGGACGACCTGGCGGCGCTGCGACGGGCGTTGGCACGCTCGGCCGTGGTGCTGCCCGACGGCGTTGACGCCGATGTGATCGCCCTGGCGGACGACGAGCTGCAAGCCTCGTTTCAGCTGTTCCATGTCCGCGGCGGTCGGGTCACCGGACAGCGGGGATTCGTGGTTGAGCGGGTCATCGATGTCGATGAGGCGGCGCTGATGGAGCAGGTGCTGATTCAGCTCTACGGAGAATCCGATCCAGCGGCTCAGGCCGAGATTCCGCGGGAGTTACTGGTGTCAGTCCTACCGCCCGGTCTGGAGAGTGTGCAGGCGTGGCTCAGCGCGCGCCGTGGTTCCAAAGTCGTGGTCAGAACCCCCCACCGCGGTCCTCGTAAAGACCTGTTGGTGACGGTTGCGCGCAACGCCCAGGAGAGCCTGGCGCTGCATAAGTTGCGGCGAGCAGCCGACCTGACCGCCAGAGGGCAGGCGCTGGCTGGGCTACAAGAGGACCTTGAGTTGCCGGCAGCTCCGCTGCGGATCGAGTGCATCGACATTTCCAGCCATCACGGTACCGATATCACCGCTTCGATAGTGGTGTTCGAAGACGCGTTGATGAAGAAGTCCGAGTATCGCAAATACAAGATCGCTGATCACACCGACGATGTGTCCGCGATGTACGCAGCTGTCACCCGCAGGTTCGCCCCGTTGGCGCCCGATCAGGATGGGTCGGCACCCGTGCAGTCGGGCCGTGAACGGTATCCGCCAGGACTCCTGGTCGTTGACGGCGGTGCTCCGCAAACCAACGCTGCCTACGCTGCGCTGACGAGCCTGGGAATCGATTGGCTCCCGGTGGTTGGCTTGGCCAAACGGCTCGAGGAGGTATGGCGTCCCAACGACCCCGATCCGTTGATCCTGCCGCGTCGAAGCGAGGGTCTGTACCTGTTGCAGCGTGTGCGGGACGAGGCGCACCGTTTCGCGATTGCCTATCACCGGCAGCGACGTGCCGCTCGGGCCAAGGGCAGCGAGCTTGACCAGATTCCTGGCCTGGGACCCGCTCGCCGCCAAGCGCTGCTGAAGCACTTCGGGTCGGTGCGCAAGCTTCGTGAGGCTAGCGCAGAGCAGATCGCCGACGTTCCTGGAATCGGTCCTGCACTGGCCGCGGTGGTAGCCCAGGCGCTGACGAAGACTCACACCAACGTGGCTATCAACGTTACGACCGGCGAGATTGTCGAGCATGCTGGTAGAACTGAGCACACACCTGCGGCGGACGCGGAGCCACTTGTGTGATTCGCCCGATTGCACGCTGCTGACCAGGAGAGGCACAGGCCAGTGAACAAGGAAGAGATCGAACTCGTCGTGGTGACCGGCATGTCCGGTGCCGGAAAGTCGACGGCTGCCAGGGCGCTGGAGGATCGCGGCTGGTTCGTGATCGACAATCTGCCTCCCGCCCTGCTTGGCCAGGTGTTGGCTGAGATGGCTCAGGCTGGGTTGGTTACCCGACTTGCGGTGGTGGTGGATGCGCGCGGGGGACCGATGTTCGACGAGCTTTCGAACGAGATCCATTCCTTGCGCAGTGCTGGAGCCAATGTCCGGGTCGTCTACCTGGAGGCGTCCGATGAGCTGCTGGTGCGACGCTTCGAGTCCAATCGTCGGCCGCACCCGCTGCAGGGAGCCGGCCGCATTCTGGACGGGCTGGAAACTGAGCGGCGAGTGATGTCCGATGTCCGCGGGGACGCGGATTTGGTGATCGATACCTCTGCGCTCAATGTCCACGACCTGCGACGCAAGATCGAGGCGGCGTTCCCAGATGAGCAGAGTGCGGCGCTGCGGGCCACTGTGATGTCGTTCGGTTTCAAGTACGGGATTCCGGTGGACGCGGACATGGTTGCCGACATGCGATTCCTGCCCAATCCGTTCTGGGTGCCCGAACTGCGCGAGCAGAACGGCCGCGACGCTCCGGTGAGCGACTACGTCACCAACACACCGGAGGCTCGCACGTTTCTGGACAACTACACCGCTTTGCTGGACCTGGTGTCGGATGGCTACCTACGCGAGGGCAAACGGTACGTAACGATCGCCATCGGCTGCACGGGCGGCAAACATCGAAGTGTGGCCATGACTGAGCACTTGGCAGCACGATTGGTCAAGGCCGGCGTCGAGACGCTCGTCGTTCATCGCGATCTGGGGCGGGAGTAGCTGTGCCCGAGCCCGGTGCGATCGGCCCGCGCCGTCTTGGTCTGTCGGTGGTGGCGCTCGGCGGCGGGCATGGCTTGTCGCAGACTCTGCGAGCTCTGCGTCGCCTGACGGACGATGTGACCGCGATCGTCGGAGTCGCCGACGACGGCGGCTCCAGCGGTCGGCTACGGACCGAGTTCGACATCGTTCCGCCGGGCGACCTGCGGATGGCACTGGCGGCGCTCTGCGGGGACGACCGGTGGGGCAATACCTGGTCGCAGGTTTTGCAGCACCGTTTTGGTGGCGAGGGCGAATTGGCAGGTCACGCCGTCGGCAACCTGCTGATCACAGCGCTGTGGGAGGAGACCGGTAGCGTGGTCGAGGGGCTCGACTGGGTGGCAGCATTGCTCGGGGCGAACGGCCGAGTTCTGCCGGTGGCGACCGTGCCGTTGAACATCGTCGCCTCGGTCAAAGGCCGCGACCCCGACCACCCCGACCAGACTCGAGAGGTACGCGGCCAGGTGAGCGTTGAGAAAGGCAAGGGAAACGTCGTCGACCTGTGGGTGGAGCCGCCGAATCCGCAGGCCTGTCCTGAGGCCGTTGCCGCGCTTTCCAATGCCGAGGTCATCATCCTCGGGCCGGGCAGCTGGTACACCAGCGTGCTGCCGCATCTGCTGGTTCCCGGGGTCCGTGCGGCGTTGGCAGAGACCGACGCGACCAAGTTGCTGGTGCTCAATCTGGACGCCCAGCATGGGGCGACGGAAGACTTTCACCCGCACGAATACCTCAGCAATCTGGCCGATCGGTACCCAGAGGTCGGCATCGACTGGGTGCTCGGCGATCCGCGCTACATCGACGATCTCGACCAAGTCGCCGATGCCTGCAAGGCGCTCGGAGCGGGACTTGAACTGGCCGCTGTAGCGGCTGAGGACCCCGCCAGTCGGGTGATGTCGCCGCGTCATGACGCCCAGCTTCTTGCGGCAGCTTTCGGGACCGTATTTGCACATGGCAGTATCAGCGCATGGCAATGACCTCGACCGTCAAAGATGATCTCAGTCGCTACGAAGTCACGAAAGTCTGCTGCCGCAAAGCTGAAGTGTCGTCTGTGCTGCGCTTCTCGGGCGGATTGCACATCGTCAGCGGCAAGATAGTGATCGAGGCAGAGCTTGACACCGGCGCGGCCGCTCGTCGACTGCGCAAGGACATCCACGAGGTCTACGGGCACATCGGCGATCTGGCGGTTGTTCATCCCGGCGGCCTGCGCAAGGGCAACAGATACCTAGTGCGGGTCGTCGACGGCGGCGAGCAGCTCGCCCGCCAGACGGGGCTTATCGACGGCTCCGGCCGTCCCGTGCGAGGGCTGCCTCCGCAGGTGGTATCGGGTGGCATTTGCGACGTCGAGGCGGCCTGGCGTGGCGCCTTCCTGGCGCACGGTTCGCTGACGGAGCCCGGTCGGTCCTCGTCCTTGGAAGTCACCTGCCCAGGTCCAGAGGCGGCCTTGGCGTTGGTTGGTGCCGCGCGACGCATGGGCCTTTCAGCCAAATCGCGGGAGGTGCGCGGCAGCGACCGGGTGGTGATTCGAGATGGCGACACCATCAGTGCTCTATTGGCCCGACTCGGGGCGCACGATTCGGTGTTGCTGTGGGAGGAGCGACGGATGCGCCGCGAGGTGCGCGCTACCGCTCACCGGTTGGCGAACTTCGACGATGCGAACCTTCGTCGTTCGGCGCGGGCGGCGGTAGCCGCAGGTGCCCGGGTGCAGCGGGCGTTGGAGATCCTCGGGGACGATGTGCCAGATCACCTCAGCCAGGCTGGTCGGTTGCGCGTCGAGCACAGGCAGGCAAGCTTGGAAGAGCTGGGCGCGTTGGCCGATCCGCCGATGACCAAGGACGCCATTGCCGGACGTATCCGTCGGCTGTTGGCGATGGCAGACAAGCGTGCCCGGGAGCAAGGAATTCCCGATACGGAAGCCGCGCTTACCCCGGACATGCTCGGACCCTGAGCGTCCAGCGCGTTCGAAGGTTGTACAAGTCGAAGGCAGAAACGGCCGAAGGGTTGCCCTTTCACCCATCCGACGGATAGCTTTGCTCCCTGACTCGCCAGTCCCCGGGTTTGTGCGTAGTGTTCCAGCCAGCCCACTAGCTGCTACCAGAGGAGTATCTGAATGACCATCAAAGTCGGAATCAACGGATTTGGCCGGATCGGCCGCAACTACCTGCGTGCCGCCAAGGCCTCCGGTGCGGAATTCGAGATCGTTGCCGTCAACGACCTCGCGGACACCAGTGCGTTAGCTCACCTGCTCAAGTACGACAGCATCTTGGGCCGCTACCCCGGCGAGATCAGCCACAGCGGCGACGTGATCGTGGTCGATGGCCAAGAGATCAAGGTCCTTGCTGAGCGCGAGCCGTCAGCGTTGCCGTGGGGCAAGCTGGGTTGCGACATCGTCATCGAGTCGACTGGATTCTTCACCGCCAAGGACAAGGCGCTGCAGAACCTGTCCGACGGCGCGAAGAAGGTTATTGTCTCGGCGCCCGCTAGTGGCGGCGTGACCACAATCGTGATGGGTGTGAACCAGGAGGTCTACAACCCCGAGACCGACCAGGTCGTCTCCAACGCATCGTGTACGACCAACTGCCTGGCCCCGATGGCCAAGGTGCTGGAAGATTCCTTCGGCATCGAGCGCGGTTTGATGACGACGATCCACGCTTACACTGGTGATCAGAACCTGCAGGACGGCCCGCACCGCGACATGCGCCGCGCCCGCGCTGCCTGCCTGAGCATGATCCCGACCTCGACCGGTGCGGCCAAGGCGATCGGCCTGGTGCTGCCCTCGCTGGTGGGCAAGCTGGACGGGTACGCGATGCGCGTTCCGACGCCGACCGGTTCGGCCACTGACCTGACCGTCGAACTGCGTGGGGCTCCTTCGGTAGAAGCGATCAACGCAGCCATGAAGGCTGCTTCTGAGGGTGCTTTGAAGGGTTACCTGGAGTACACCGAGGATCCGATCGTGTCTGCCGACATCATGCAGGATCAGGCGTCCTGCATCTTCGACTCCGGGATGACCAAGGTCAACGGGAACATGGCGAAGGTGCTCGGCTGGTACGACAACGAGTGGGGCTACTCCTGCCGCCTGGTGGATCTGACGACCTTCGTTGGCGAGAGCCTGTAAGCGTGGTAGCTCGACTCGCAGACCTGGATGTCGCGGGCAAGGTCGTTCTGCTGCGCGCTGATTTCAATGTCCCGCTGGACACCGACGCTGACGGTGCGACGATCATCACTGATGATCGTCGTATCCGCAGCAGCGTGCCCACCATCAAGGCGCTGACGGATCGGGGTGCGCGAGTAGCCATACTCGCGCACCTTGGCCGGCCCAAGGGCGAGGTCGTCCCGCGCCTGTCACTGCGCCCGGTTGCCGCTCGACTTTCCGAGCTGCTCGGTCAACCTGTCGCTGTCGCCGACGACGTGTGCGGTCCATCAGCGGCTGCCACCATCGCCTCGCTGTCCGATGGGCAGGTGGCTGTGCTGGAGAACGTCCGGTTCGACCCTCGCGAGACCAGCAAGGATCCGGACGTTCGCACCGAGCTCGCCTCGCAATGGGCGGCAATGGGTGATGTGTTCGTATCCGACGGGTTTGGCGTCGTGCATCGAAACCAGGCCAGTGTGACGGAGCTTGCAGCGTTGCTGCCGCACGCGGCAGGGCTGTTGGTGGAGAAGGAGGCACATGTCTTCTCGACGCTGCTGACGGACCCTGCGCGGCCGTACACGGTGGTGCTGGGTGGCTCGAAGGTGTCCGACAAGCTGGGCGTCATCAAGAACCTGTTAGCCCGCGTCGATCGGCTGCTCATCGGGGGCGGGATGTGCTTCACGTTCCTGGCCGCAGAGGGCTACTCGGTTGGCAACTCCATCCTTGAAGCCGATCAGATCGACACCGTCAAGGGGTTCCTGCAAGATGCGAAGGATCGCGGCATCGAGTTGGTCCTGCCGACCGACTTGGTGATCACCCAGGAGTTCTCGGAGGCCGAGCCGATCCAGGTAGTCCAGGTCGTCGATGGTGTGCCGGATGGCTGGATGGCACTGGATATCGGACCGGATACTGCGGCACACTTCGCGCAGTTGGTGGAAGCCTCCAAGACGGTTGTCTGGAACGGTCCCATGGGCGTGTTCGAGATGGCCCCGTTCGCGGCTGGCACGATCGCCGTCGCGCAGGCCCTGACCAAGGTCGACGGCATGTCCGTCGTCGGTGGTGGGGACTCTGCTGCAGCGATTCAGATTCTGGGCATCGACGAGAGTTTGATTGGCCACATCTCAACTGGAGGTGGCGCGAGCCTGGAGTTCCTTGAGGGTCGCACCCTCCCCGGCATCGCTGTTCTGGAGGTCTGAGATGTCCGAGGTTGCTCGTCTGCCGATGATGGCAGGCAACTGGAAGATGAACCTCAACCACCTAGAAGCCATCGCGCTGGTCCAGAAGCTGGCCTTCGCTCTCAAGGACACGGACTACGAGGCCTGTGAGGTCGTCGTACTGCCGCCGTTCACTGACATCCGTTCGGTGCAGACGCTGGTCGACGGCGACAAGTTGAAGATCAAGTATGGCGGTCAGGACCTGTCTGTTCACTCCAAGGGCGCCTACACGGGCGAGATTGCCGGGCCGATGCTGGCCAAGCTCGGTTGCACCTACGTCACCGTGGGCCACAGTGAGCGACGGCAGTTCCACGGCGAGGACGACGTGGTCGTCAACGAGAAGGTGCACGCCGCGTATCGCTCGAACCTGATTCCGATCATGTGTGTCGGAGAGGGCCTGGATATCCGCAAGCGACTTGGGCAGGTTGCCTTTACGCTGGCCCAGGTTGAGGCGGGCATCGCCGGTCTGAGCCTGGAGCAGGCGGCTTCGTTGGTGATCGCTTACGAGCCGGTGTGGGCGATTGGCACCGGAGAGGTGGCCACACCGCAGGACGCTCAAGAAGTCTGTGCGGCGATCCGAGTACGTTTGGGTGAACTGTGGTCACCTGAACTAGCGGAGGGAACCAGGATCCTCTACGGCGGGTCTGTCAAGTCCGGCAATGTCGCCGGTTTGATGGCAATGCCGGACGTGGATGGCGGACTCGTCGGCGGTGCGAGCATCGACCCTGATGAGTTCGTTGCATTGGTCCGGTATCGTTTACACGAAGGTGTGTTGTAGGCGGTACCAGCGACTGGCGATTCCTGATGTACGGTTCTGGACTGTGTCGTTTACAGTTCCGCCCCGTCCACAGGTTCGCCGAGTCGTGAGGAGGATGCAATGACCATCGCCCTGGAGATCATTCTCGTCATAACGAGTTTAATGCTCATTGTTCTGGTGCTGCTGCACAAAGGTAAGGGTGGCGGTTTGTCCGAAATGTTCGGCGGTGGGATATCGTCGTCTGTAGGAGGATCAAGCGTTGCTGAACGTAACCTTGACCGCATTACGGTTGTCATTGCGTTGGTCTGGGCCGCCTGCATTATCGGCCTTGGACTGATCGTCAAGAACGGTTAACTCTCGACAAGTGAACGACGAGCTTGGGGGTACGTGTGGCTGGCGGTAGCGCAATCCGCGGTAGTCGTGTTGGAGCTGGACCTATGGGCGAGGCTGAGCGAGGCGAGCCCGCGCCGCGGGTGTTCGTCTCGTTCTACTGCGCCAATGGGCATGAGTCCCGGCCGAGCTTCGCTAAGGATGTGGAGCCACCGCAGGACTGGGATTGTCAGCGGTGCGGCTGGCCTGCCGGGCGCGACAAGGACAACCCGCCAGCTCAACTCAAGATTGAGCCGTACAAGACGCATCTTGCCTATGTCAAGGAGCGTCGGTCCGACGGAGACGGCGGCGACATCCTGGAAGAAGCCCTAGCCCGCTACCGCGAAGAGCGCCGCTAACCACACCCGACCTCTTCTGGCCTGCTCTACAGCCCGTTGACTGCGAAGTTGTTGCCCTTTTCGATCACCGAAACCGGGCCACAACTTCGCAGTCAACGAAGGGTGCTAGGTCACTAGGGCGGCGGCGTCCGTGTCGCACAGGACCAACGTGCGGTCTTGGCCGCGGGCGGCTCCTGCGGGGGACTCGATTGGCGGTCGGCCCCCCAGCGCCAGCTTGATAGCGTCAGCTTTGCCGGCGCCGGAGGCGATCAGCCAGATCTGCTTGGACGCCAGGATCGTGTTCATGGTGAAGGTGGTTCGTGTCGGCGGGGGTTTGGGTGAGTTGCGCACGGACACCACAGTTGCGGATTCGAATTGCTCGTTGCGTCCAGGGAACAGCGATGCGCAGTGGGAGTCCTCCCCGATGCCGAGCATGGTGATGTCGAAGATTGGAGTCGATCCGGGCCCACCCCCGGCGCACTCGGCTAGCTCGGCGGCGTAGGCCGCGGCCGCGGCATCCACATCGTCGCCGAGGGGACCGTCCAAATATGGCATCGGATGGACCCGTGATGGGACAACCGCGACATGGTCGAGGAGCACGTCGAACGCACCCGTGTCGTTGCGTTCGGTGTCGCCCCTATTGAGGAATCTTTCGTCGGACCACCAGAATTCGACCCTTCCCCAGTCGACCGCCTGAACGGCCGGAGACGCAGGGATCGCGGCCATCGCCGAAGTGCCCCCGCGCCCGCCGGTCAGGCAGACGTGCGCGATGCCGCCGTTGATCTGGGCATCGCAGATGACCGTGATCGTGCGGGCCGCGATCGCGGCAGCCAAAGTTCCAGGGTCCGGGTAGACGATCAGTTCCTGTGGGCTGCTCACGACGGCGCCTTTCCTCGTGTCCTCTTGTCTGCAGGTTGTTTGGGGAGGTTGGACAACGCCTGGGCATAGATCTCGTCGCTATCCAGGTGGCGAAGCTCCTCGGCCAGCAGGTCCGCGAGTTCACGCATTCGCAGCGGCAGATTGCGGGTGGGCACGCCAGGTCGGGTGAGGCTGGCCATGGTCGCGTCCAGTCGCGCCAGGGTGATCGCACCGCCCGCGGTGTCGATTGTGACACTGGCGATGTCCGAACCTGGAGCCTCAGTGACCGCGGCTGGCGCTCCGAGGCGGGCACCGAGCCAGGAGGCCAGCAGCGGCCCACTGGGATCGGCAGGCCCGCATTCGACCGTGATCGCTGTGGGAGTATCAAACGGCTCGTCGAAGGCGGCGGCCAGGGTCGTTCTCCAAGGCGTGAGGCGTGTCCACGCCAGGTCAGTATCGCCGGGCCGGTAGCTGGCGTTGCGGGCGTGCAAGGCCGCCAGCGGCTTGCGCACAGCGCCCGAGTCGGTGACGCGACGCTGGGCAAGGATTCCAACCTCGTCATCGGCCGGAATCGGGGGGCAGCCTGCCGGCCACCAGACCACCACGGGGGTGTCCGCCAGCAGGAGCGGCAGAACGACCGATGCCTGGTGTTCAGCAAGGTGTCCGGACAAGCGCATGGTGATCGTCTCGCCCGGGCCCTCCCGCTCGCCGATGTCGATCTCGGCATCGAGACGGGAGGCGCCGTCGGTGGGGCGTTCGATCAGAACGAGGATTCGGCACGGGTGCGCGCTGGCGGCGGTATTGGCAGCGCGAGTGGCAGCAGCCTGATCCTGCTCGTCGGTGACGACTATCAGCGTCAGCACCATGCCTGCCGTCGGTGTCCCGAGTCGATGTCTTTCGCTACTGATGCCGCGTGCGATTGCGCTTGATGTCGTGTTGACGAGTCGCAGAGTCATGGTCGCCGCCACCTCCTGCCCTCGTGGGCCAGCATTTCGTCTGCCTCCGGTGGACCCCAGGTGCCAGCTTCGTATTGCACCAGTCGCTCCTTACTCGCCCAGTAGGACAGAATCGGATCCAGGATCCGCCACGACATCTCGACCTCAGGCTGGCGGGGGAATAGCGGGGGATCGCCGAGCAGAACGTCGAGGATCAGCCGTTCGTAGGCCTCGGGGCTGCTCTCGGTGAACGAGTCGCCGTAGTCGAAGTTCATCGTGACATCCCGCACCTCCATGTGGGTGC
>JBAXOQ010000108.1:0-12439 GCA_037133175.1 Actinomycetes bacterium | reverse complement strand
CCACATGGGTACTGATTGGACGTTTGATGCTGGGGGCCGTACCTGGCGTCCGCAGGAAATCTCGGCACGGATTTTGGCGAAGTTGCTTCGCGATGCACAGGCCGCTGTCGGCGAACCGCTGAAATCGGCAGTGGTCACCGTCCCCGCATATTTTGATGACGCCGGTCGGCAAGCGACCCTGGAAGCCGCCCATATCGCAGGCTTGGATGTGCTGCGGCTCGTGAACGAGCCGACAGCGGCAGCCCTGGCATATGGCCTGGGTTCTGACGGCGCCGCGAGAGTCCTCGTGTTTGACCTCGGAGGCGGGACGTGTGATGTGTCGATCCTGGATATTGAAGGGGGAGTGTTCGAAGTCCGCTCGACGTGCGGAAACGTCAGGCTCGGTGGCAACGACTGGGACGAACGCATCGCCACGTGGTTGCTTGAACAGGCTGTTGGCAACGAAGTCGCCGGCTTGGGCGACTATTCGGGATTGCGTCGAGCGCTGCTCGACCTCGCCGAAACAGCCAAAGTCGAATTGTCGACCAGCGAAGCGACAACCGTCACTGTTGCGCTCGGGGGAGAGCCGGGGGTCGGTCCCGAACAGATCCGGCTCACTCGGGAGTTGTTCGAACAGATGACGGCTGACCTTGTCGAGGACTGCCGGGCTTTGTTCTTGCGGGCCGTGGCAGATGCTGGGATCAATGTTGCGACACTCGATCATGTGGTGCTTGTCGGCGGGGCCACGAGAATGCCAGCCATTCGTCGGCTTTTGCGCGAATTGACGGGAAAGGATCCACACGTTGGGATCGACCCCGAGCGAGTTGTCGCCGTCGGCGCTGCGTTACAGGCCGGGGTGTTGCTGGGGGAACGAACTGGACTGCTGCTGGTCGACGTCACGCCGCTGAGTTTGGGGATTGAAACCCAGGGCGGGGTGATGACCCGAATTATTGAGCGCAACACGACGATTCCGACCAGCCATTCCCAGATTTTCACGACCGCAGAGGACGCCCAGACCTCGGTATCGGTGCATGTGCTGCAGGGTGAACGACCGATGGCAGCCCAGAACCGGTCGCTGGGCATATTCGAACTAACCGGAATCTTGAGAATGGCCAGGGGCGAGCCACAGATCGAAGTGGTCTTCACGATTGACGCCGACGGTATCGTTCACGTCGCGGCCCGCGATCTGCTGACCGACGCAGTGCAGGAAGTGACCATGACGGGCCACTCAGCGCTCGCACCGGAGGTCATCGCGGAAATGGTTCGGGAGGCGCAGTTGCATGCGGAGGAGGATCAGCGCGCCCGTGAAGAGACCGGAGCTCGAAACGAGGCGGAACTGGCGCTGTATCACACGGAGAAACTGCTCATCGAGAACAGCTCGAAGCTCGGGGAGTTCGCCGGAGTCCTCGAAGCTCGAGCTGACGATCTTGCCCTGGCGTTGGATTTAGAAGATGTGCAGGACGTTCGGATGGCACACAAGTCGCTGTTGGATGCGTTGCGCGCGGGTGCCGCGGAGCAGGGCGGCTCCCGCGAGGTTTGAGGCGCGGGCACGGCGAAAACCCTGCCGGAACCATCGATCTAGGGGATAGCGATCGTGGCCGAGTCTTTGTCGAGCAGGTCGCAGCTCAACACCAACAGCAGGCCGCTTGCATCATGGGGAACCTGATAGCTCAGGGTTCCAAGCAGCGCTTGGCCTGGGGAAACATCGCCTTCAGGTGGTCCCGGCACGCCTGTCAGCAGCACGTCGTCGTGTTCGTGTCCGGTGATATCCCTCAACTTGAAGGACAAAGTCGATGACACAGCCCTTGGTTTTGACTCGTTGACAATCTCAATACTGGCGGTGACGAACTTCATCCCCGGCTCGGGCTTGTCGAATTCCGCTGGACTCTCGTAGGGGTTCTCAGCTGACAAGACAGTCACCTGCCAACTCCCCACCTCCACCGTCGTACCCACCTTGAAACACGGGGCCGGTACTGGTGTGCTGACCTTCACCGCGTCGATCCCTACCCCCACGAGCCTGGCTGCGATCACTACCGCCTCACCGACTGTTTGCACGGTACGCACCAATTTCATCCCCAGCTCCTAAATCCGAGAGGCTGCGATCGCCGCGGCGGCCTTTGCAGGCCTGGCAGAGGTGGTACCGATGCCCCCGTGGGCTACTGCCACAACAGTGTTACCTTTTCGGACAATAATGACTTGGCCGTGAGCTGGGATAAAGCCAGCAACTATCGCCCGGATGCTGTATCCCACACGTTGGTCACCTAGCCGGGTTGTCTTGAGTTTGGTGATCAAAGCGTCGGCGGAACCTCGATCAATGGAGATGCTGACGTGCCGACAGTTCCTGACCCGACTCTGGGCTTTGGCCAACGCAGCCCGTGCATGTTGAGGACTTGAGAACAGGGCTATGCCGGTGGCCAGATATGGACCCTCGGTTCCGTTCCCAAGTCTGAAAACCCGGTGTGCTTGGTCCTGATAGCCGACCGGGATCGCCAGTTTGGACACCCACGCGGCTGGGGTCACCTTCAAGCCGGTGAGCATCCCCTGCAGGCTTGTGGTCCCGCCCCCGAGCTCAGCAACAGGCACTTCCGTCCACCCACGGCCCAAGTCGCCAGTGTTCAGCAACTTGGTTAGGTCCACCGTCGCCTCTGATGCCCCCGAAAGAGTTACCGAGCTATCATCAGGCACGCTGACCGGGGTCTGCGGAAACTCAGTGTTCGCAGGGGTGTGGACCAACCGCCTAGACGACACCTGCGCCCTTGCATTTCGCGCACGGCAAGTCGGGAATTTCGCGGCTGGCGCCGGCTCCCGCACATTTCGGACAGACCGACTGGGGTTCCTTCACTGTATGCGCACCCTTGCCGCCGCATCCTGAGCAGTCCAGTCGGGTGTCCGGCTGAACCCCTCGGCCTTTGCAGAACGCACAAGTGACTCGAGGTTCCGGGACGCGGACATTCCCGCTCCCGCCGCACACAGAGCAGGTCGACAGTGCCGACATCACGCCGAAGGAATCCACCCCAGTCCCCCGGCAGAACGCGCAATTCACATAGTCCTGCTGGTTCCTTGTCATTTGGTCCTCCGCGCTCTTACCTTGATGGACCGTTCGGCCCTCTTTGCGTGCACCTTCAGGTTCGCAATGGCGATATCGGCCGATTCGCGTTTGGCTGCGCTACGCCCCTTTAGGCGTGGCGCGCTGCGCACTGTGCGAACGCTTGCGGACCTATGGATTTCGCTGCTTGTTCGAGACAGTTGCTTCATGCTCGTCCTCCTCGATGCTCCCGACATGGCGTCGTTCCCGCACCCGTCTTCAGTGTGGTGCGTGCGAAGCACGAGTGCATCGTTCGCGATCGCTTACTACACCGACTGCCGCCAATCGTGGCTAGTTGGCTAGCCCGCGATTGCCATCTGACTCCGGGCAGTTGCCGGCGGACGCGGTAGCTACGCAGAGCTGATGACGCCGGTTCTGGTCGCCAGCGCAACGGCCTCGGTGCGGTTCGAGACGTTGAGTTTGGACAGTATGGACTGCACCCTCTTCTTCACCGTCGCCTCAGATAGGTGCAGCCTAATCCCGATGGCGCGGTTTCGGGCGCCGGTGGCCATCAGGGCCAGGATCTCGAGTTCATCCTCGGTTAGCGATTGGGCAGCGGTCGCTTCTGCGGAATCCGGCGCCCGAGGAACCGCCGAGAAGGCCTGTTCGAGCAGCTCCTTCTTGAATAGCATGCCGCCGTCGGTGACTGCGCAAATCGTGTGGAACAGCAAGGAACTCGAGCAGTCCTTCAACAGGTAGCCGACAGCTCCGACCGAAATGGCTTCGATGACAAACGGGCCCTCGTCGAAATTGGACAATATGATCACCCGTAGATCCGGATGATTCGCCATCAGCGACTTGGTGAGTTCGAGGCCGCTTTCGTCTCCGAGCTTTATGTCCATCAGGATGACATCGGGGGGGTCTTCGTCCATCAGGGTTCGCAACTCCGCGCCGTTGGAAACCGCGCGGGTGAACCTGAAGTCCGGTCGCCGGGCCAGCATCGTCGACAGACCCTCTCTGGTCAGGGCGTGATCATCAACGATGCCGACCGAAATCGTCTTCATAACCGACCCACGCCTCCCTTGGGATCCGTGCGCTTGATCTGGTGTCCCGGAGCCGGGGAATACCCGCCGACCGCTGTCATCATTGGTTTCTCACAAGTAGCGGTAGCCTCACCGTGATCGCGGTTCCCTGGCTTGGTCCGCTGACCAGGCTGAACGTGCCACCCATCAGAACGACCCGAGCTCTCATGGACACCACCCCGAGTTGAGTTTGGTCGTAGTTGCTGGTGGAGACATCATCGAATCCGATGCCGTCGTCGTGGATTGACATGGAAACCACCACACCATCGGTGGTGATGCTGAACGCCACAAGGCTGGCCTTGGCGTGCTTCTTGACGTTCAGAAGCGCTTCGGAGGCGACGCGGTACAGCGTTGTCTGCACCTCCAGCGGGATCTCGTCGGGCGCATCGAAGTCGAAGCTGCTGACGACACCTACGATGGCCAGGTTCTCAAGTTCGAACTTGAGGGTCTTGGCGAATCCAATCCGCTCCAGGGACGCTGGCATCAGTTCGCGGCTAATTGATCGGGCGTCCGCGATTCCTCGACGCAGGAGCAACCGGACGCGAGCCAACAGGTCCGATTCGTTCTTCGTCATGTTGGGCGAGGAATTCAGTGTCTCCAGAAGCTGGATCGCATTTGACATCGACTGCGCCACGCCATCGTGGATCTCCAGACTCGCGCGCGCCAGTTCGACCTCGACGTTCTTGACCAATCGGCGGGACAGGTCCAATTCCACGTCCCGAGACAGAGTTTCGGTTCGTTCAGCGTCGCCAGGGTCTGTTCGGGCGCCGCTGGGAGCGAGAATTTCGCTATCACCCGAACTCCGGCCAGCCCTGGGTAGCAGCACGGCGTAGCTATCGGGTCCGTGAGAGAGTACTGGCAAAGTGACAACGGAGAACAAGAAATCGTTTCCGATGGGGGACTGCCCGAGCAGTGTGCCTGGCACTCCGACTTGGCAGCCATTGGGGTGTAGCGCGCCGCGCTGGCCAGTTGCTGTCCCGGCCGGAATCTCGACTCCGTAGACGATGTCGGCGATGTTGCTGCTGATCAGTTCGTGTTCACTTCGGCCTATGACGTCCAGAGCGCCCTGGGTGATCTCCGCGATGGTGCCATCTTCATCGCAGATGACGAGGAAGTCTTCGCAGATCGTCGTGTTTTGGGTGGTTTCGGGAACGGACAGCGGCATACTTCGCTGTGGAGGTAATCCAGAAGCCTCGCGATTGCTTGAAAAGGGCATTCTTTCGGGCTCCCCTTGCCACGGCTATTGTCGGCGTACGTACCGTTTTGGCCACAGTACCGTGAATCACCGTCGGCGACAACACGGGTTCGGAGGGTCACCCGTTCGCGCAGCCCGGTGCAAGACGCTAGACGGAACTCGCGCCCTCGGTGGGCAGTAGACAGTGTTGTTCGTTGGCTGCGAGCGACTGTTGCGCCAGCGTCTGGTCGTGGATATTTCGCAGTCCCACCACCCGGCCGACGACGGTACCGTCGGATTCGGTCACGAGCCGTCCGAGTCCTGACATCCACAGATAGGACCCGTCGGTGCGCCGCCACCGGGCATCGTGCTTCACCGACTTGTTGCGGTCGGAATTCATGACCGCCTGCCGCAAACCGGGGAAGTCCTCCGGGTGGACGAACGTGCGAACTGGATTCCCCGCGAACTGCTCAGGTTGCCATCCCAAGGTACGGGTGACCGATTCTGACACCCAGTGAATGAACATCTGCTCGTCTCCGAGGAAAACGATGTCGGAGGCGTTCTCGGCCAGCAACCGGTAGCGGCGTTCGCTGTGGGCAAGGGCGTTTCTGGTGTTGATCTGCTCGGTGATGTCCTCATTGGTTCCGATCATCCGCTGCGGGTGCCCATCGGCGTCCCACTCGACGATCTTTCCGCGGTCATGAATCCAGACCCAATGGCCGTCGCTGCGTGCCATCCGCAGTTCGATGTCGTAATAGGGCAGTAAGCCTCTGACGTGTTCCTCAATCATCTCGTTGGCCCGCACCAAGTCCTCTGGGTTGCAGAACCCGTCCCAGGTATCGATGGTTAGTGGCGTCAAGTCTTTGATTTGGAGGCCAAGGATCGCCGCGCATCGTTCATCGATCACCACCTCGTCGGTCGCCATGTTCCAATCCCACGTTCCAAGCCCAGCGACTTGCACTGCCAGTTCGAGGCGCTGCTTCGACAACGCCAAGGCTTCACGCGCCTGCGCGAGTAGCTGTTCCTGTTGCTCGAGCTCCTGGCGTACCAGCACGCGCCTGTGGATGTCGCGCATCCCGACGACAACGCCGTTGAAAGAACCAGCTTCGTCAGTTGCTGCGCGGGCTTGCATGGACACCCAATGAAAGTGGCCGTCAGCGGCCCGTATCCGAAGCTCAAGGTCGGGGACCGGGGCCCCAGCGGCAAGCTGCTCGCCCGCGGGGATCACGTGGTCCGAATCCTCTGGGTGGCCCAGCTCGCGTGTCTTCAATCCGATCAACTGCTCGGGCCGCCACCCCAACACTGCCTCTACCGAGGGTGACACCCAAGTGATCGCGAAGTCCCTGTCCAGTTTCCAGACCACGTCGGTTGCATTCTCGGCCAGCAGACGGTAGTGCGACTCGCTTTCCCGCAACGCCCTGGCCGCGATCTTGAGCGACTCCAGCGCCCTGGTGTGGTCGGTGGTGTCCAGGGACATACCGCAGGTTCCGTACACGGTTCCAGCCGTATCACGCAGTGGGAAGAGGACCGAATCGAAGGTGATCTGTCCGAGTTCCGGAACGTCGACCACGTCTTCCACTCGGTAGGGCCCGCGTTGCGCAAGGAGGCCCCGGTGGTCATAGTGCAATTCCTGGTGGGGATCAAGCCAGGCGTCGTCGCGCCCAATGAGTACTTCGGGTGCTGCCAGGCCTTCTGATCTTGCTCTTTCGTCGAGGTTGGTCGCCTCCCAGAAGGCTCGGTTGTAGAGCAGATAGCGACCTTCAAGATCCTTCGCGTAGATCAGCGCAATGTTATTCTCGATCACGTCGGTGAGCATCAGATCGCGGCGCCGCAAGTACTCGAGTTCGGCCTCGGCAGTCGCCTCCTGTGCCCGCTGCTCGGTGACGTCGCGAACGAACCAGTAGACCTCGTCGCCACGGTCGGTTGTCAGCGAGTTCCAGACCAACTGGCGGTAGGTGCCATCCTTGCGTTGATACCGGTTCTCAAGGTCCACCACCTTGTGACCGGGCTGACGCAGACCCTGCAATCGGCTTAGTGTTTCGGCGAGATCGACTGGGTGTACCAGATCCAGGTAGGGCCGCGACGAGAGTTCATCGTCGCAATAGCCGAGCAACCTGGACCAACTGGAATTGACGGCAATCAGGTAGCCGTCCTGATTTGCCACCGCGAGTAGGTCCGGGCACATGTCCCAGGCACCGCGCGCGAGGGTCATCATGGCACCACTCTATTGCAGAACGATCGTCTAACAAGTTGAGTGTGGAGTTGTCGCGGTGTTTCCTTGATCGAAAACCGCGACAACTCCACACTCAACGAAAGGTTGGTACCGGTACCTCGAGAGTAGTTACTCGTTGGCTGCGGCCTTCAGGGCCGAACCCGGGGTTACCTTGACGGCCCAGCTGGCGGCGATTTCGATGGCCTCGCCAGTGGCCGGGTTACGACCGGTGCGGGCCTCGCGATGCTTGGCCTCGAAGGCGACGAACCCCGGCAGGGTGACCTTGTCGCGATCCTTCATCGCGCCGGCGATGACCTTGGCTAGGGCTGACAGAACCGCATCGGTGTCGCTGGCGGAAACCCCGCTGGACGACGAGACTGCGGCTACGAGTTGGCTTCGGTTCACTATTGCTCCTCAGTGCGTTGTGTGGTCGATTCGTCCGGCAGGCCCCGAAAAGCCCGCAAGTTCAGAGCCAACCGTATCTGATCTGCGATTCGCCGCTGGAGTGCGCTGGCAAAAAAGGGCCGGACCCGCCGCCAACATTGCGCGAAACCCCCGCCAGATCGGCAGGGGTTTTGGGTCCCAACTGAGACGCTAGACGCCAGACGGCGCAAAGGCCGCTCAAGGCGGCAGTGAGTTGGTGCCCGTGGTCTTGTCCGCCTCAGTTGGGACCGAAGCTTTGTGAGGAACTCACTTGGCTTCGGTTTCAGTATGCCCCCGCACAGCTCGATTGTCAGGCCACTTTTCGAAGTGTCGCGAGGTTTGTGTTTGGTTGGCTGACCCTGGGGGTTGGCGCTTTAAACGGACTTGTGAACAATCCCACTTGGCGCCCTGGGTGGTTGCCCTGAAGGCGGGTGAGCACTTACGTTTGATTGACGCACAACCCCGCTGGGCTTGCGAAACCACGTAGAGCTGGCGGGGAACGTGTGCAGGACTCGGTCACGATTTCCAATGCCGGTGGCCGGGAAAGTCCGGGGCTTGAGCGTCAGGGTTCAGTGAAACCGACGGCGTGGCACGACGAGCTTGCGGCGTACCCTTCGCAGCGATTGCGTTAGCTGCGTTCCATGTGGTCCGTTCGCTTTCCGTGGTGTCGACCCAGACCGTGGCGAGCTGTTTGCGGGTGACCAGAACCTGAAGCAGCAATGACCCCTTGCACACCCAAGACGCCTTCGCCATATCCGCGGTGCACGATGCCCGCGGCACGTGGGCGGGCGTCAGAATCCCAGGAGTCTTCTTGCTTTCACGACCTGTACGCAGTCTTGCCATCGGTGGTGCCGCTATCGCCTCGGCTGGTGTCCTGGCCTCGGTTGCCATCACCCAGTTGCCGGCCTCCGCGACGGATACCCAGCCAGTGGCGGCGACGGTAGCTGCCGCTGCACCGGCCGCAGCGCCCTCGCTAGCTGAGGTCAAGTCCGCCACCATCCGCCAATACGGCGTCTACCCGCTGCCGGTGAGCGTTAACCAAATCGGCAAGTACAAGCTCAATAGGAAGATGATCGTCGAGATCGCCGCCGCCAAGCGGCTCGCCAAGAGCGGTGAGGCGCGGAAGATCCGGGCCTGCGAGAGCGGCGGGGACTATCGGATCGCCACGGGCAACGGGTACTACGGAGCCTGGCAGTTCGATTCCGGCACTTGGCTGGCAAATGGTGGCGGTCGCTACGCCCGAACCGCCAACAAGGCGCCGAGTTGGGCTCAGGATCACATCATGTGGAAGACCCATCATGATCGGGGCTGGTCCCCGTGGGCATGCGCCTGATCTAATCTCCCTCGCCGACTGAGCGCACCCGCAAATTGAAGTCGGCAGCCTCCAGACGATCAGCAAGTGCACCTCCCATGGCCGTGGCCGGGGTAAGAACCCCAGCACGGTCGGGGAGGTGCACTTCGTCTAAAGCGAGGCTGAGTGCGCTCTCACCCAGCATGACCGAGGTTGCGGCGTAGCCGGGATCCCCCTGGGCGGCGACGGTGGAGACGTACCGTGCGCCGTCGGTGGTGCGAGCGTGGATGTCCACCCGGAACCGGCCTTTGCGACGTTGCTCCGCGCTGGGGCCTTCGCCGGGGGCTGGAAGCATCCTGTCCAACAGCTTCCGGGTCGGGCCGAAGCCCATGGCGGCGGCGAACGCCCCGAGCCCAACCGTCATGGTGGCAGCCGTCGCGGGAGCAGTCACGCCCGAGCCGAAGCCCATCAGTTCGCGGTATCGAAAGCGTCGGCCGTACTGCCAGCCCAACAACGCGTTGCTGCGGCGCACGATCCGGGTGTTGTAGGAGGCCATCACGAACGGTCCGACCCACCCTCCGAGGTCGCTGTCGTAGCTGATGGCGAAGCTGTCTCGTTCGTCGCCGCCGTCGGGTTCGGCCGCCCGGTCGGGGCTCAGCGCATACGGATCTGCCACGATCTTGCTCAATGATCGGTCTGATCCAACCTCGGCCAGTTGGTTGCGCATGGAGTCGATGGTGCCGCCACTGAATCCGCCTTTCATGGTTCTGACGATCAGCGCGGTGTCAGTCAGGCTGCCGGCGCCGTCGGCTTGCGCCTGGGCGTGGGCGCGCCAGACGCCGATGTCAGACGGGATTGAGTCGAAGCCGCACGAATGCACGATCCGTGCGCCTGTTTCGCAAGCCGTGTCGTGGTAGGCATCGATGCTGCGGTGCACGAACAGCACCTCGCCGGTCAGGTCCGCGTAGTGAGTCCCAGCCTTCGCGCACGCCCCGACCAGTGGCATTCCGAACTTGGCGTACGGACCAACCGTCGTAGCCACGACGCGGGTAGAGTTCGCCAACTCGCTCATCGACCTGCGGCTGCCAGCGTCGGCCACCTTGATGGGCCATCCGCTGGCTGCTGGTCCAAGCTGATCCCGAACGGACTCAAGCCGTTCGCGTGAGCGTCCGGCGAGCGCGATCCGGGTTCCGGCGGGGGAGTGTGCTGCCAGGTACTCGGCCAGCAGTCGGCCGACGAAGCCGGTCGCTCCGAATACGACGATGTCTAGGTCCCGGTCTGCCCGGTTACTGTGCTGTTGGCGTGGCGACATGGGTGAAGCCTATGGTTGGACGCCGGTATTGGGAACCCGCGCACCTAGCGGAATGCCCGAGCCAACAGATACACCCCGAAGACCAGCGAAACAGCGACACCAATCGTTCGCTTGTTCTGGCGCATCCACTCGATGATCGGTTCGGACCTGCGGACAAACGAGTGGGGGACCGTTACATGGGCAACCAGTGGCAGCCAAATCGGCAGTGTTGTCACTGTCATGAGCCCTGCAAGCACTAGGAGCTTGACCTCGTCGGGAAGTTGCGCGCGGGCTATCTGCTGCAGTGCCGCGATGAACAGGATGATCGAGCTCACATCCCGGCCCTGGAACACCGCACCCAGTCCGGCTATTTGCCACAGGTGGGTCTCGGCTTTCTGTTCCGCTGCAGGCTTGTCAGGGTGTTCGGGCTTCGTTGGTCGGTAGGCGATGTAGACAGCGAGCAGCAGCAGGGCGGCGCCCAGCACACCATCAATCGCGCTCACATAGGTTCGCCAGGTCGATTCCGCGTCGTCGGCTGCGTTCTTGATGGCTGCACCGACCGCGCTGTTGACGATGAACACCCAGACGATCAACGAGGCGATAGCGCCGATCAGGAACGCGATGGCGCGCTGGCGAGGCTTGTTGCGCTGGCTGAGCAGCCCGGTGGTGGTGATGAACAGCGTCGGGCTGATGGCCGATCCAATCGCCTCCGGGATGACCGCAGCCAGCAGGCTCGACAGATCCGACACGATCCAACTGTGGCAGAAGCTAGGGGCGTGTCCCTGTAACACGCGGGTCGGGGTGCTGGGTTGAGGGCGGCTGTTCAGAAATAGTCTTGGTGTGAGTGATTCGGTGTTGTTTGAAGCGGTCCCGGTTGAGGTGGCGGCTTGTGCTCGGGTCGGGGTCGCGAAGACGTTTCGGGTGTTCGATCCTGACCAGGCGGTGTTGATACCGCAGTCGTTGGATGAGTGGCTTCCGGCTGATCATTTGGCTCGGTTCGTTGCCGAGTGCGTGGATGGCATGTTGGACTTGTCGCCGATCTACGCTGATTACACCGAGGCGCGGGGGTTCCCGCCGTATGACCCGCGTTTGATGCTGCGTCTGCTGGTCTATGGGTATACGACGGGGGTTCATTCGTCGCGGGCGATCGAGCGGCGGTGCGTGGATGATGTGGCGTTTCGGTTCTTGTCGGCGGGCCAGTTCCCGGATCACCGGTCGATTTCGAAGTTCCGCCGTCGGCATCTGGGCGCGTTTACGGATCTGTTCGTGCAGTCGGCGCGGATCGCTGCCGGGATGGGCATGGTGCGTCTGGGTCGGGTCGCTCTTAATGGGACGAAGTTGCGGGCATATGCCAGCAAGCATAAGGCGATGAGCTGTGCGCGGCTGTTGGAGCGGGAGGCGCAAGTGGCCGCTGAGGTCGCCAGGATCGAAGAGCTGATCGGCGGGGTGTTGGCCTCAGCTGAGGCTGCCGACACCGCTGAGGACCAGCATTATGGTGTCGATCGTGGACCGGTGGATTTGCCCGGGGTGCTGGCCCGGCGCCAGGTCCGCCTTGAGAAGATGCGGGCAGCGAAGGCTGATCTGGAGGCCGAAGCCGCTGATCGTGCCCGCCGCCACGCGCAGGCCCGGGAACGTGCCCGTCAGCAACGCCGGATCGAGGGCGACGGTGGTGACGGTGTGATTGATGACGCCGTGGTCGAGGCGGCCGGTCAGGTGGCCGCGGACGCGGCGGTCCCGAAACCGAAGGCGCAGCGCAACTTCACCGACCCGGACTCCCGGATCATGAAGAACTCCGATGGGGGCTTCTTACAGGCCTACAACGGTCAAGCCGTGGTCGATGACGCCCACCAGATCATCGTCGCTGCTGATGTGACCGATTGCGCGTCGGACTGCCCGAGCCTGACCCCCATGCTCGACCAGGCCCAGGCAAACATGGGCGCAGCACCGGAACAAGCGTTGGCT
>JBAXOQ010000107.1:0-12460 GCA_037133175.1 Actinomycetes bacterium | reverse complement strand
GGGTAGGGCACACTGGTCAGGCATCGAGACCGGGTCCTGCGTGTGTCACCAGCAGTGGCAGTCACCCCGGCCGGGCGTGCATCGGCAACTGTGAAGGGTGGACGGGCATATGAGTTTTCGGCTGGATGGTCGGCGAGCGTTCGTCAGTGGCGCCTCCCGCGGGATAGGCCGGGCGATTGCGATCGCCTACGCGCAGGCTGGCGCAGACGTGGCGGTGAGCGCCCGAAGTGAGGACAAACTGCATGAGGTGGCAGCCGAGATTCAGGCCCTCGGTCGGCGTGCCGTCGTGCTGCCGTGCGATGTCACTGACGGCGAAGCCATTCGGGCCGCGGTGGATGCCGCAGCACTGTCCCTGGGAGGACTGGACATTCTGGTCAACAACGCTGGCGGGAACTCATTCTCGACACCGCTGGCGACGATGCGGTTCTCCGGCTGGCAGAAGACCTTCACCCTGAACGTCGAATCGATCTTCCACACCTGTCAGGCCGCGGCGCCGCACCTGTTCGCCTCTGGCAACGCATCGGTGATCAACGTGTCCAGTGTTGCTTCGCTGGCGGGCACTCCGTTCATGGCGCACTACGGGGCAGCCAAGGCCGCGGTGACGTCGCTGACCAAGACCCTTGCCATCGAGTGGGCCTACGCCAATGTGCGGGTCAATGCGCTGGTGCCCGGCTGGGTCGAGACCGACCTGACTGAGTTCCTGCGGGCGTCGTCCGAGTCCGAGGCCGGAGTCTTGAGCCGAGTGCCGATGCAGCGGTGGGGTCGTTCTGCGGAGCTCGCAGCGCCAGCAGTTTTCCTGGCAAGTGACGCCTCGGCGTTCATGACCGGGCAGCAGTTGGTCGTCGATGGCGGCCTGTCAGTGATGCCGTAGCCATGGGTTCCCTGCCGGTGGTGCTGTTGCACGCCTTCCCGTTGAACCGTGAGTTGTTCGCTGTCCAGCATCAGGCGCTCTCGGAAGCCGGTCACCGAGTGCTGACCCCGGATCTGCGGGGCTACGGCGGAAACCGGACGCAGTCGCTGCCGTCGGCGGAGTCGCTGGATGTGATGGCCGATGATGTGGCTTCTTTGCTGGATTCGCATGGGATCGACCGAGCGGTGATCGGAGGGCTTTCGCTGGGTGGGTACGTCACGCTGGCTTTTCTGCGTCGCCACCGGGATCGGGCCGCCGGCCTGGTGCTCATGGATACCCGTGCCAGTGCTGACGATGCGCAGGGCCGCGCGGTCCGGTTGGCCTTCGCGGACAAGGTAGACAGTGCAGGTGTCGGGTGGATCCCGGAGGCGATGATGGCAGGTCTGCTGTTTGATCCGACCTCGGAACAACAGGCCCAAGTGCGGTCCTGGATCCTGGCAGCGAATCCAGCGGCCGTCGCCTGGACACAGCGGGCGATGGCGCATCGGGCGGACACCATGGGGCTGCTGGGCAGCTTCGAGGGTCCTGTGCTGGTGGTGGTCGGGGAGCAGGATGCGCTGACTCCACCGGCGATGGCGCTGGCCATGGCACAGGCGTGCGCCGACGCGCAGTTGGTCCAGATCCCCGGATGCGGGCACTTGTCCGCGACGCAGAAGCCTGACGAGGTTTCACTTTCGATTCTAGACTGGCTCGGCCAACATGCGACGGACTTCGCGATGCGATGAAATGGACCGGTGGAAAAGGTCAGCACTGTTGATTCGGTCTTCCTTGATGTTGAACACGAGGGTGGACCCGCGCTGGCGGTGGGCATCGCACTGCAGATCTCCGGCAAGCCTCCAACCTTGGCTCAGCTGCGCGGCTTCGTGCGAAGCCGCCTCAGTGGGGTCGAAAGGTTCAGGCAGCGGGCCGTTCCGAGCCGAAGTCCGTCCCTAACCGGCAAGTGGGTCACCGTCGATCCGGACTTGAACTACCACGTCACGCAACGCAAGATCCGTTCCGGAGACACCATCGACGCCACCGTGTCCAAGATCATGATGTTGCCGTTCGATCGGACCCGTCCGCTGTGGGACTGCACCCTGCTCACCGGCTACGCACCGGACCAGTGGACCTGTGTGTGGCGTCTGCACCACAGCATTGCCGATCAATCCAGTCCGCTGGTGATGCTCGGTCGGACCATCGACCTGAGCCCCGAAGGCGGCGTGACGCTGTCCGACGCGCTGGCGGCCAGCGCTTTCAGCAGCACTGACGATGTCGAGCAGACTGTCGCCCCTGGTGGCCTTGGGGGAGTGATGGCGAAGTCGGTGAAGGCGGTGGAGGAGGGTCTCGACTCGCTCGGTCAGTTCATCGCCACCTCGCCCGACACCGTGCTGACGCTGCGCGAAGTGATGCCCAAGCGTTCCACCGAGCTGACAGGTTCAGTGTCCGATGAACGCGTGTGGGTCGGTGGACGCTATCCGCTGAGCCATGTCAAGATCGCTCGAAAGGCGTTCGCCGGGGTATCCGTCACCGACATGGTGTTGGCCAGCGTCGCTGTGGGCTTTCGCCGCTTGTTCGAATCCCGCGGCGAGGATCCAACCGGGCGCACCGTACGGGCGGTCATTCCGATGCCGGCCGGATCGGTCGCACAGGAATCGGGCGAGGCTGACGGTGGGTTGCTACCAGCAATGCTGCCGGTGGGTGAGACTGATGTGCTGCGACGCCTGAAGATCGTCCGGGCCTCCACCAAACACGGTCAGCGCAGCATGGCACCACTGATCGGGGATCGCCTGCGCAAGGCGACCGAACGGGCGGCGCCTCGCCTGCTGCTGTCGTTCATGGAAATGGAACAGACGGCACCGCAGTACTTCAGTGAGACTCTGGTCGCAAGCACACCCGGGCCGACGACCACGCTGTACTTCATGGGCAAGAAACTCATTGGCAGCGTGCCCATGGTTCCGATCTCCGAGGCGATGCGCATCGTGGTCGGCGTCACGACCTACTGCGATGCCTTGGACATCGGCGTCACCGGCGACGGGCTGTACGCACCAGACGTTGATGTGCTGTTGCGCGGGATGATCGAAGGACTCGACGAACTCGTGCAAGTGGCGGCGGCACAGCGTGCCCGGCGCTAGGTACGCGATGATCGGTGAACGCGCGGTCACGATTGGCACGCTCACGGCAGGCACGGTTTCGGCCACGAGTAGGGGGCGAGTGTGGATCGCTTGAGTTCGACAGATGCGAGCTTCCTGGACATCGAACAGTCCGGGCCGTCGGTTGCCGTGGGTGCCGCGATTGAGGTGCAAGGTCCGCCGCCGACCCTGGCGGAGCTGAGGGAGTTTGTCGCATCCAGGCTACCCACGATGCCCCGGTTCAGCGAGCGCGTGGTGTCAAGCCGGACCATGGTGCGTTCGTCGAAGTGGATCAGCTGCGAGCCAGACCTGACCCATCACATCACCAGAGTGGAGCTTGACCCGGGTTCCACCATCGATGAAGCAGTCTCCGAGTTGATGATGGTTCCGATGGATCGGCACCGTCCGCTCTGGGACGCGACCATGCTCACCGGCCATTCCGACGAGCAGTGGACCTGTGTGTTTCGGTTGCACCACTCGATAGCTGATGGACAAGGTGCGGTGATTCTGCTCGGGCGGATGATCGACATCGCTGCCGAGGGCGGGATGACGCTGGCCGACGCTATCGAGGCGATGTCCTTCCGTGCGGAGGAGGCGTCCGACGGCGACGTCGAAACGCACAGTTGGCTTGACTCGGTCACTACCCGGGCTGCGAAGGCGATCGACAGTGGTTTCGAGCAGGCAGGCAGTTTCATCTCGACCTATCCCGACACGGTTCGGACGCTGATGGAGTTGGCTCCGCGGCCGCCGAGTGACCTGACCGGGATGGTGTCATCGAAACGCAGGTGGGTCAGCGGCACGTACTCGTTGGCGGATCTGAAGGTCGCCCGCAAGGCTTTCAAGGGCGTGACCATCAATGACATGGTGCTCAGCAGCGTGGCGGTGGGCTTTCGTCGGCTGCTTGAGTCCCGTGGCCAGGATCCGACGGGACGCACGGTTCGGGCAGTCATGCCTGTGTCATTGCGCAAGGACATGTCATCCAACAACCAGGTCAGCGTGTTGCCTGCCCCGCTGCCGGTGGGGCAGATCGATCCGGTCAAACGCATGCGGTCGATCCGTGAGGCTACCGAGCACGGCAAACGGAGCAAGGCTCCACTGATTCTGGACCGGGTCATCAAGGGACTTGAGCTGGTGACCCCGGCGTCGGTGGCCGACTTCGTGGTGTCGAAGGCCGGGGTCGGCACCCAGCTGATCGGTGAGACGCTGGTGACCAATGTGCCCGGGCCATTCGTGCCGCTGTACTTCATGGGATCGCAGATCCTTGGGAGCCTGCCGATCATCCCGATTGAGGGATCGATGCGGATCATCGTCGGTGTGACTTCGTACTGCGGCGATTTGAACATCGGTGTCACCGGCGATGGGCTGTATGCCCCAGACGTGGACGTGCTGCTCGCCGGCATCCTGGCCGGCTTCGACGAACTCGTCACCCTCGCCGCCGCCAAGAACCGTTGACAGCCGAGTTCGTCGCTGAGTGCCGACTTCGTCGTTGAGTGGGGAGTTGTCGTCGGGTTTCCATGATCGAAAACGACGACAACTCCCCACTCAACGGGCAGGCGGAGCAGGAGGTGCGGGTGGGGTAGCGCCGCGGTTGTTAGACGGCGCGGAAGCGGTTGATCTCGGGGAGGTGCTTGGCACGTAGTTCTGGATCGCGGATTCCCAGGCCTTCTTCCGGGGCCAGGCACAGCACCCCGACCTTGCCTTGGTGCAGGTTCTTGTGGACCTCCCAGGCCGCCTCGCCGGTGTCGGCGAGAGTGAAAGTCTTGGACAGGGTCGGGTGAATCTTGCCCTTGGCGATGAGCCGGTTGGCCTCGTAAGACTCGCGGTAGTTGGCGAAGTGGGAACCGATGATCTTCTTGAGATTCATCCAGAAGTACCGGTTGTCGTATTCGTGCATGTAGCCCGACGTAGAGGCGCAGGTGACGATCGTGCCGCCCTTGCGTGCCACGTAGACCGAGGCGCCGAACGTCTCACGACCGGGATGTTCGTAGACGATGTCGACATCCTCGCCGCCGGTCAGCTCCCGGATCTTCTTGCCCAGACGCTGCCATTCGCGGGGGTTCTGGGTGTGCTCGTCCTTCCAGAACTGGTAGCCCTCGGCATTGCGGTCGATGACGAGTTCGGCCCCCATGGCCCGGCAGATGTCGGCCTTGCTGGGAGAGGACACCACGCAGATCGGCGTCGCACCGCCGTTGAGCGCGTACTGGGTCGCGTAGGAGCCCAGACCGCCGGAGGCGCCCCAGATCAGCACGTTGTCGCCCTGCTTCATGCCCGCGCCGTTGCGGGACACCAATTGCCGGTAGGCGGTCGAGTTGACCAGGCCGGGGCAGGCAGCTTCCTCCCAGGTCAGATGCTTGGGCTTGTCCATCAACTGGTTGGACTTGACCAGCGCGATTTGCGCCAGGCCGCCGAAGTTGGTCTCGAAACCCCAGATTCGCTGTTCGGGGTCCATCATGGTGTCGTTGTGACCTGCCGGGTCCTCGAGCTCCACGGACAGGCAATGGGCGACGACCTCGTCGCCGGGCTTCCAGGCGCCGACCCCGGGTCCGACCCGCAGCACCACTCCGGCAAGGTCGGAACCGACGACGTGGTACGGCAGGTCATGGCGCTTGGTCAGCGGCGTCAGCCGGCCGTAACGTTCCAGGAACGCGAAGGTCGGTACCGGCTCGAAGATGGACGTCCAGACGGTGTTGTAGTTGATGGCGCTGGCCATCACTGCGACGATGGCTTCGCCTGGTCCGAGTTCAGGCACCGGCACCTCGTCCAGATGCAGCGAGGTTCGCGGGTCTTTCTCGTTCGAGGGCATTCCGGCGAACATGTCCGCTTCGTCCTTATGGACTGTGATCGCCTGGTAAGACTGCGGTACCGGCATGTTTGCGAACTCGCCCGCGGGGGTGTCCCCCGCCAAGATCGCGTCCAGGATGTGCTCCACCGTCGTGTTCCTCCTCGGCTCAGCTGTGGTCGGCTTGCTGGGCCACCAGACTACCGAGGGTTGTCAACGGGGGGTGGTGCAGCCCGAGGGTTGCCTTGGCGCCGGGTCCGGCATAGATCCACAACATGCTGATGACCGATACCACCAGCGCCATACTGATGGCAACCGCCGTCCACTTCTTGACGAGGGCGATGATGAAGATCGTCACCAGCCCTATGGCGATCAGCATCAGCAAGATCGGCGGGATGGACCCGATCGTTTGACGGAGCCATTTCGCGAGCAGTTCCAGCGCCTCGGCGGCCAGCAGCATGGTCACAGCCCCGAGGGCTTTCTAGTGGCCGGTCGGAGCCGGTTCAACGAGCTCGATGAGCACGCCGCCGGCGTCCTTGGGGTGGACGAAGTTGACGCGGGAGTTGGCGGTCCCGGTCTTCGGCGTGTCGTACAGCAACCTGACTCCAACCTCGCGCAGATGCGCGCACATCGCGTCCATGTCACTCACGGTGTAGGCAACCTGCTGAATCCCCTCGCCGTTGCGGGCCAAGAACTTGCCGATCGGGGAATCGTCACTTAGCGGCGCTAGCACTTGCACGCACGATCCGGAGTTGCCCACCGCGAGCATCGCCTCGCGCACGCCCTGCTCCTCGTTGAGCTCCTCATGGACGCAGGCGAAACCGAAAGCATCGGCGTAGAAGGCTTTGGCCTTGTCAAGATCGCGAACGGCCACTCCAACATGGTCGATCCTGGTGACGTAGGACTGCAGGGCATCGATATTCACTAGGGCCTCCTGGATCGCAAGGATGATGGCTTGTCCCTTCCTACCGTGATCATAAGGTTTCCACAGTTCGGATGGGCGTGTTCACACCGTGTACCGCGGAACGGGCACACTTTGCAGGTGGTTGCAGTGGAAGGTGTCGACGCGGCGAGGTTATCGCGGGCAAGCGCTGTCCTGCGGCGCGACGCGGCCGTTGCGCGCTCGGCGAAGCTGCTGGCCGCGGTCATCGCCGGGCGCAGCGGTGCCGAGGAGCGGTCCGAGCAGCTCGAGATGACCCGGTTGGTGGCAACTGCCGCAGCGACCGGTGAACCGCTGATCGTGCAGGCAGGCACCGGCACCGGCAAATCATTGGCCTACCTGTGCGGTGCGGTGGGTGCGGGGGCGCGGGTTGTCGTGTCGACCGCTACCAGGCAACTATCCGACCAGTTGCTTGCCAGCGACATCCCCTTGGTCTGTGCTGTGGCCAAGTCAGTACTCGGTCGGGAATTGACCGCCGCCGCGTTGAAGGGTCGTGCCAATTACTTGTGCTTGGCGAAGGTCCATGAGCTTCGAGAGCTCGATGCCGCCGCACCGCCCATGGACGTGGCGCTGGATTTGGGCATCGAGTTACCGCCGCAACCGGAGCCTGCCCAGGTTGCCGGGCCCGGGTTGGGTGGTGCACTGCGCCCGTCCGCGGCGGATGTGGCTGCGCTGGCCGAGGTGCTCGAGTGGGCGGCCGACGATCCATCGACCGGTGACCGGTCGCAGGCTCCTGCGGTGCCGGATCGGGTGTGGTATCAGGTTTCCACGGATGCGGCGGGCTGTCCGGGTGCCCGCAATTGTCTGTTCGGCCAGGAATGTCTTGCTGAGGCGGCTCGGGCCGCCGCTCGGGAGGCGGACATCGTGGTGATCAACCATGCGTTGTTGGCTGCCGATCTGGTGTCTCCCGGGCCGCTGTTCGACGACCGGGATCTGATCGTGGTGGACGAGGTTCAGGAGCTCGAGGGCTACCTGTCCTCGGCCTGGGGACACGAGATCTTCGCCGGCACTGTCGAACGGATTGCCCTCACCGCAGCCAGGCGTGTTCCGCGCGACCGTGAGGCGGCGCTGACGGTTGCCCAGGCGGTGCTGGCGGACTCCGCCGCCGTGGTCGCCGCCCTGCGCGAAGTTGAGGGCCGCCGCTGGGACGACGACCTTCCCCCCGTCATCGATGGGCCGTTGGAATCGCTGCGCCTGCATGCTGGCGCTTTGAACGCCGCGCTGGACAAGATTGCCAAGGATGCTGGCGATCCCGAGTCGACCAACGCCGTGCAATCGGCACGCGGTCAGCTCGGCGAACTCGTTGAAAGCATCGAGGCGGTGCGGACCAAGGACCGAGAGGTGGTTCGCTGGTCCGATGCCGGTCGCGACGGCAACCCCGGGGTGATCAGATCGGCGCCGCTGCAGGTCGGAGCGCGGTTTCGGGAGTTGGTGGGCCATCGGGCACTGGTGGCGACGTCGGCCACGGCCTGCGTTGCCGGTGATTTCGAGCCGACGGCCGCCGCGTTGGGTTTGACCGGACCGCCCATCCTGGATTCCGATGGAGATCCGCTGATCGAGACGTGGACCGGAGTGGACGTCGGCAGCCCGTTCGACTACCGCAGCCAGGCGATTCTGTACGTGCCGCGGCACCTGCCTGAACCGGTGGGCAAGGAGCGTGCCGATCACACGGCCGCAGTGCTGACTGAGTTGACCGAATTGGTGCTGGCCGCCGGGGGACGAACGCTCGCGTTGTTCACCACCACAGCTGCTGCCCGCAACGCTGCCGTGCACTTGCGCCCGAAGATCAGGCAGACGGTGCTCATGCACGGCGAGCTTCCGGCCGCCGCGTTGGCCCAGGAGTTCGCCGAGGACGAGACCAGCGTGCTGTGCGTGACCATGGGGATGTGGCACGGTCTGAACGTGGTGGGTCCGGCATGCACACTGGTGGTGATCGACAAGATCCCGTTCATGCCGATGGACGATCCACTTGCCGCCGCCCGCCGGGCTCAGGTTGATTCCGAAGGCCGCAGCGGATTCCGGGAGGTATTCGTCAACCAGGCGGCACTGATGCTCACCCAAGGCGCGGGTCGGTTGATCCGGGCCAGGGACGACCGGGGGGTTGTCGCCATTTTGGATCCGCGGCTGCACACCAAGAGCTACGGTTCGCTGATGCTGCGGTCGCTGCCGCCAATGTGGCGTACAACAGACCCCGAACTCGTGCGCGATGCGCTGGCCCGACTGGACGCTCAGGCGGTTGAATAGCTCGTGGCGCGTTCGGTCGTGGTGACGGCGCGGCGAGATCCGAGATCTGATCGAGGAGGACGAATGCCGAACCCAGTCGAGTCTGAGGCCGCCCAGCTCAACAAGTACTGGGGCATCTTTGGGTTTATCTGCCTGCTTTACCTGGTTCTGGTGGTCGGCTACGCCTTCGTTCCTGTCACAGAGGGCGCCCCGGTCACTGTTGGATCGCTGCTGATGTATCTGGTCGGGATAGCTCTGCTGTCGATCGTTGTATTGGTGATGACTGTGCGTGAGGTGCGGGGAACGTCCCGTTCGCGCACCAGGCTGCAAGTGGTGACATTGATCGCGGTCATCGTTGGTGCCGTCGCCTTTTTCTCGGTGTCCTACTACCGGTTGGCAAAGAGCCCCGGTGAGATTGCAGATTTGAATACCTGGATTGACTCCCTGTACTTCGTGTTGTCGACGATCCTGACCGTCGGCTACGGCGATGTGCACGCGACCGGTCAGGTTGCCCGGTTTGAAGTCATCATCCAGATGCTGTTCACCGTGATCGTGCTGGCGGCCGCGGTGAAGCTGCTGTCCGCGCTGCTGCGCAAACAGGCACACGAGAAGATCGCCACCGCTCGCCCAGCCACGGATTCCGGCGCGTCGCCGGGAGTTGACGTTTTCCTGGGCGGCAGTCCGCTGAAGCCGCCCGCAGGCGACGTCGCCGGGGCGGTCGGCAACGTCCCCGAGTCACCGGGCGGGAACCCTGCCCAGGAGGCGGACGAGAACCCCGGGCCGTCCTAGCGGACTGCCCAAGGGCGCTCCCCTTACGGCCTCGGGAGCACGCTGTCCAGCCGCTCGCGGCGCAGTTCTTCCACCTCAGGCTCGATGATCGACGGCAGGTCTCGGCCGACGGCCCAACCGAGCAGGCGGTCAGCCAACTGCGGGTTGCGAGCCAGGGCGGGGCCGTGCAAGTAGGTTCCGATCACCCTTCCCATCACTGCGCCCTCAGTGCCGTCGCCGTTGCCGATGCCGACCCGCACCACGGCGAGCGGCTGCGCTGAGACGCCGAGGTGGGTGTGACCGGCGTGGTTCTCGTAGCCGGTGAAGGTCGCGGTTATCCCTGCCGGCGCCGTAGGAGCCGGATCGGCGGCAAGTTCGCCGACGGCCCGGCGCGGCAGCCTGTCCGTCCAGACGTCCAACACGCCGACGCCCGGGGAGGGTGTGCCGGTGGCGTCCGGGAACGTCTCGCCCAGGAGTTGGTAGCCGGCGCAGATAGCCAGCACGGCTGCTCCCCGGTCGATCGCCAAGGCAAGTGAGCCGTCCTGGCGTAGTGCCTGGGCCGCTGCCACCTGCGCGGTGTCCTCGCCGCCGCCAAGTACATACAGGTCACCGCCGAGGGGGACCGGCATACCCGGATCGATGTCGATGACCTCGGCGTCCAAGCCCTGCAGGCGGGCGCGGTGGCGCAGCGCGAGCACGTTCCCGCCGTCGCCGTAGGTGCCCAGGATGGTGGGGTACAGCGACACGATCGAGATGGTGGATTGGCTCATCGGTCGGCTCCTGGTCCGGCGGAGGTGTCTTTGGCGGCGTCTGTTCGCAGCCAGTGGAACGCGGTGTAGGTGGCAGCGCAATCCACCGCGTCCAGCTCGCGGGTACCTGCGGGCAACGGCGCCCCTGGCGCGTAGGGATCTTCGATCACGACGTGATCCACATCGGCATGCAGCAGGCGCACGGCGAGGTCGCGGCGCCGGTTGCCGGACGCGATCACAGTGCGTCCCCGCAGCCGTTCGAATGGCACGTCCCACAGCCATGACGGGTCGCGGCCGTCGGCGGCATTGGCGTTGATGGTGATGATCACCGGTGCGCCTGCCGGCATGACCTCCAGCAGTTCGGTCCAGCTCGCCGGATTCTTGGCCAACAGCAGCCGCACCCTCAGAGTCCCTATCTGGACCACCGAATAGCGTCCGGAAACCGCAGTCACCGTGGCCATCCGGCGCACGGACTCGACAGGATCCAAGCCCAGTCGCACGCAGGCGGCCAGTGACAGGGTCGCGTTGGCCGCGTTGAATCGTCCGGGCAGCGCGAGGGCGGACAGGTCGAAGATGGTGCCGTCCGGTCCAGTGGCGGACCCTCGACCATCTGCCCAGTGCAGCTGCCACGCCGGGGTGGGGCGGCGACGATCGCAGCCGGTGCACCACCAGTCATCGTCGGCCCGTCGCAGCAACGCCCCGCATTGTGGGCACACGGACGAGTCGGCCGTCCATGCCTGACCGCAGGCGACCCAGACGACGTCGGCCCCCTGTTCGGCGGCGAACGCCACGATGGGGTCGTCGGCGTTGGCCACCACGGTCACCTCGGGGTGCTCGGCGATCATCGTGCGCCATTTGCGAGCCACCATCGCCACTTCGTTCATCCGGTCCAGCTGGTCGCGGCTGAGGTTCCCCAGCAGAATGACCTTGGGGCGGGTTGTCGCGACCATCATCGGCAGGTAGGCCTCGTCGACCTCAAGCACGGCCGGTGCATCCACCGGTCCGGTGGCCAGCGCCGCTATCACGCCCGCGGTCATGTTGGCGCCGGTGGACTGGGAGGCGACTGGGCCGGTCGCGGCCACCGCGGTGGCCAGCATTTTGGTGGTCGAGGTCTTGCCGTTGGTGGATGACACGAGGGCGAGTACCCGATCTCCGGCGAGGTCGGACAAAGCGTCGGGGGCAAGCTTCAGTACGACTTTGCCACCGATGATCATCCCCTCGCCGCGGTTGGCCGCCCGCGAGGCTGCTGCGGCCAACCGCCCGGACGCGACGGCCAATTTGGTGCGAAAACGGGTGCCCATGGTCAGTCAGCCTAAGGTGTTGCTTCCCACTGGCCGCGACGTGCGCCAGACTGACGCCATGAGTTCCGCAATCGATCAGACATTCGCTCCCGCCGGGGCCGGCTGGACCGGTGTCTCGCGCACCTTGACCAAGTCCCGGCGCATCTCGACCAGTCTGGCTTACCTGGTGGTGGTCGTGGCGGTGGTGGTGCTGGCCCTGATTCCGGATGTTCCGCGGTGGGTCCCGGCATTGGTGCTCGGGCTCGGCGTGGTGTCGTATCTGTGGCTGCTGTGGTATCTGGCCCGGCGCACCAAGTCCTGGGGCTATGCCGAGCGCGAGGACGACCTGCTGGTCAAGCGGGGCTTCATGTTCAAGCGGCTGGTGATCGTGCCTTACGGTCGAATGCAGCTTGTGGACTTGCGGGCGGGCCCGATCGACCGAGCCCTCGGTATCGCCACCCTGCAGTTGCATACCGCAGCCGCCACCAGCGATGCGGCGATTCCGGGTCTGGTTCCAGAGGTGGCGGCCGCTCTGCGCGATCGGCTGGCCGCGCTCGGCGAGCAGCGGGCAGCGGGACTGTGACCGGTATTGTCGGACCGCCACCCGCGCCCGGTGGGGGCCAGAAGAATCCGTCGGCGCGCACGCCCGACGGAGTGCATTGCAAGCTCAACCCGCTGTCACCGCTGATCGCTGCCGTCCGGG
>JBAXOQ010000106.1:0-12516 GCA_037133175.1 Actinomycetes bacterium | reverse complement strand
GGCGGGAGTTGGCCAACACCCTAGACCGTAAGGGCGCCGACGCCAATCCGCTTCTGCGATCACCGTGTCTGCGGACCGTGATGGGACTTAAGTCCCTGCCAATAGGGCCTATTGCTTCAGTACTTCGGATCTAAGGTCCCGATTAGTCCAGATGGGATCATGCGGTAACGCACAGGGAGCATCCGAGGAATCACATCGTTAGGTTTCGATTGTGCGGTCGTGTGTCGTGGGTTCGGTTGACCATCCGAGCGATTCGCCACGGGACGTAGCACCGAGCAGACCACTAGGCGAGGCGCACACATGCAGGCGCGGGCCCTAGCAACAAACGAGATGGAGACCTGAAATGTCCAACGCGACTGACGCGACGCAGGTATCAACACCAGAGAAAGGGGGCGGCACTCTCGGGTTGCCGCAAGCGACGGCACTGGTCGTCGGCGGAATCATTGGATGCGGGTTGTTTGGACTCCCGGGCCTGGTTGGCGGCTACGGGATGATGTCCGTCGTGGTGTTGGCGGTGGTCACCATAGGTGCCATTGCGCTGGCGCTGATGTTCGGCTCGCTCGTCAAACGGGTGCCCGCTGCCGGTGGACCGTACGCGTATTCGCGCTACTACTTCGGGGACTTCGCTGGTTTTACCAGTGCTTGGCCCTACTGGATCACTGCTTGGGCGGGCAACGCTGGAATCGTTGTTATTTGGACCAACTACGTGATCAACCTCTTCAACCTGGACGGCAACAGCAAGATCATCGCCATGGTAATCGCCATGATCGGCCTGTGGATTCCCGCCATCGTGAACCTGGGAGGCGTCAAGAACATGGGCCTCTTCCAAGTGATTACAACGGTCATGAAGTTCATTCCACTGGTCTTTGTCGCGACGGTTGGATTGGTTTTCGCTTTCACTCGTCACAACTTCCCAGCGTTCAACACCAGCGGCACGAGCTTCTTTACGGCGTTCTCGACCTGTGGTGCTTTGATCTTGTTCTCCTACCTCGGAGTCGAACTCGCGTCAGTGGCTGCGGGCAAGATCAAGGACCCGGAGAAGAACGTTCCTATCGCGACGGTGGCTGGTACCGGAGTGTGTGGGATTGCCTACATCCTGACCTTGGTCGCCATCTTGGGGATTCTTCCGACAACTGTGCTGGCAGACAACGGCGGCGCCGCATTCTCTGTCGCTATGAATGAGATATTCGGCGGAACCTGGTCCGGAACGCTGATGTCGTTCTTCATCGTCGTCTCGGGCATCGGTGCCCTCAACGGTTGGACAATGATCTGTGCTGAAATGCCACAGGCTGCAGCCAACGAAGGTTTGTTCCCCGCGTTCTTTGCCAAGACATCCAAGCGTGATGTGCCTTATTGGGGCATCATCTTCTCAACGGCGCTGGCGTCGGCATTCACGCTCTTCGCGTACGTCAGCACCGACGACGTATCCAACGCTGGCAGTACTGGTGTACTGGGAATCTTGGTGTTGGTCACTGGAGTCACGGCGGCGGTGCCGTACTTCTTCTCGGCCGTCGCTCAGATCTACTACCTGACAACGACCGGGAAGATCGTCAGTCCGAAGACATTCGTCAAGGACATGATCATCGGAATCGCAGCTTTGCTGTTCTCGTTCTGGTTTGTGTTCGGCTCCGGCCAGCAGGCAACGTTCTACGCCTATTTGATCATTCTGGTCGGGTACGTGGTCCTCATGGGTCTCTATATCAAGCGTAAGAAGGTCGGAGGCATCATCGAAGGAGACGACTCACCGCCAGTGTCGGCCGCTCGCGTCTCCCAATCGAAGTAGTACCTCAGCTGATCTGAAGAAACGAGGAGTCGCTGTCCGCCACGAATCCGCGGGCAGCGGCTCCTCGTTTCTTGGAGTGAGATCAGCGCAGCTGAGGGACCTTAGTACCAACTCTGACGAAAGCTATGCGCGACATCGAGCGCTGCCTGGGCGGCGCGGGCACTCGATCGGCGCACGGAACCGCGCCCCTCTTGCATGGTCGGGCCCACATCACTAGGTTCACCACTATGCGAATTGTGGTAGCACTTGGTGGAAATGCTCTGGCCCGGCGCGGCGAACCGATGACGGTTGAGCGGCAGCGGGCAAATGTTGAGATTGCGTGTAAGGCGCTGGCTCCGGTGGCCGAGAAACACGAACTCGTGATCTCGCACGGGAACGGCCCGCAGGTCGGGATGCTCGCCCTGCAGGCAGCGGCCTACAAGATCGAAGATGCGTACCCGTTTGACGTGATGGGCGCGCAGACCGAAGGGATGATCGGGTACTTCATCGAGCAGGAGTTGGGGAATCTGCTGCCGATGGAGAAGCACTTGGCGACGCTGCTGACCATGGTCGAGGTTGACCCAGAAGATCCGGCGTTCCAGAATCCGACGAAGTTCGTCGGCCCGGTCTACGACAAGGAGACGGCCGACAAGTTGGCCGCGGACAAGGGTTGGGTCGTCAAAGCCGACGGTGACTCCTGGCGTCGCGTGGTGGCTTCGCCGGCGCCCAAACGGATCTTCGAACTGCGTCCCATCAAGTTGCTGCTTGCCAGTGGCGCGGTGGTGATCTGCGCCGGTGGCGGCGGCATCCCGACCATGTACAAGCCGGGCACGCGCACCCTGGTGGGGGTCGAGGCGGTCATCGACAAGGACTTCGCGTCCTCGGTGCTGGCTCGCGACCTGCAGGCCGATCTGTTGATCATTGCCACCGACACTGACGCCGTGTACCTCGACTGGGGCACGGACAAGCAGCGGGCCATCCACAAAGCCAGCCCAGAGGCGCTTGCGCAGATGTCGTTCCCTGCCGGATCGATGGGACCGAAGATCGAAGCGGCCTCGGCCTTCGCAGCGGCGACGGGCAAGCCCGCGGTGATCGGTTCCCTCGACCAGCTCGAAGACCTCGTCACGCTATCCGCCGGAACCGTCGTGACGACCGATGCGAAGGGGGTGGAGTAGCGGCTGTCGGCGTTTGCGCCGAGTTCTCGCGCCAACCCAAAGCTACGAACCAGTTCTCCAGTAGAGGGCAATCTGCAAGACCGAGTTAGCCCTAGGACCGATCTGGTGCAGCGGCCCAGCTACTCCACAACGAGTGGCTCGCCGTTGCGCCAGCGCTTGAACACTAATCTCCCGAAACGATTGGAAGGAAAGTACTGTGAGTTTTCATGTTGATTCCGAAGTAGGCGTCCTGAAGCAAGTGGTCGTTCACCGTCCCGGCCTGGAGCTGGAGCGCCTCACTCCGCAGAACTGTTTCGACCTGCTCTTCGACGACGTCATGTGGAGCGAGACCGCCAAGGAAGAGCACGACGCGTTCGTGAGCAAACTGCGGATGAAGGGCGTCACCGTCCACCTGTTCGCCGACCTGCTCGGGGAGGCGTTGGACATCCCAGAAGCGCGTGAATGGCTTTTCGAGCGCATCGCAACTCCGGAGAAGGTCGGTTATCAGCTGCTCCAGCCACTGCGTGAACGTTGCTTCGCGCCCGAACTGACCGGCCGCGAGCTGGCCGAGTTCATGATCGGTGGGATCATCAAGAGTGATCTGAGTGTGCCAGCCCATTCGAACTTGTGGTGGGACTACCTGGACAAGGATGACTTCGTGCTTACCCCGCTGCCGAATCATCTGTTCCAGCGCGATAACACCGCCTTCGCTTACAACGGACTGTCAGTTCATCCGATGGCCAAGGAAGCGCGTCGTCGTGAGGTCTACAACTCGCGCACCGTGTGGAACTTCCACCCGATGTTTGCCGGCAAGCTCAAGTTCTGGTACGGCAACGATGATGCTGATCATCAGCCGGCAACCGTTGAAGGCGGCGACGTCCTGGTCGTTGGCAACAAGACCGTGATGATCGGAATGGGTGAGCGTTCTTCGCCGCAAGGTATCGGCATGTTGGTCCACGGCTACTTCACGGATCCCGAGAATCTCGTCGACAGGGTCATCGTGGTGGAATTGCCGAAGAGCCACGCATTCATGCACCTGGATACGGCGATGACCATGGTCGACAAGGACAAGTTCTGCGTCTACCCGTACTTCCCGGAGCAACTCCGGACGTACACCCTGACCAAGGCATCGGACGGCGGCGATTACACGATCAAGGAGAACAAGGAACTGTTCAGTGCGCTCGCTGACGCGCTCGGCCTGAAGAAGATTCACGTGCTCAAGACCCCCATTGATGAGCGGGGCGCCCAACGTGAGCAGTGGAACGACGGCACGAACTTCCTGGCGATTGCTCCCGGCGTCATCTACGGCTACGAGCGCAACACCGACACGAACACCTTCTTGCGCCAGAACGGCATCGAGATCGTTGATGTCACGGGCGAGGAGCTCGGTCGTGGTCGCGGCGGACCTCGTTGCATGAGCTGCCCGATCGAGCGCGAAGCCGTCCAATACTGATCCTGGACAACAGGTCTGGATCACACCTCACAAACCATCAATCGTGCAAGAAACTCCAGAAAAGGAAGCAACATGGCAGTCAATTTGAAGGCCCGAGATTTCCTCAAGGAACTCGACTTCACCAAGGCGGAACTGCAGTTCCTGCTTGACCTGTCCCGTGATCTCAAGCGGGCGCATTACTCGGGGACCGAGGTGAAGCGAATGACCGGCAAGAACGTCGCGCTGATCTTCGAGAAGGCCTCCACCAGGACGCGATGTTCGTTCCAGGTTGGTGCAAACCAGCAGGGCGCGGGCTCGACCTACCTGGGCCCGGACGGTTCCCATATCGGTCACAAGGAGTCGATCGAGGACACGGCGAAGGTGCTGTCGCGGTTCTACGACGGCATCGAGTTCCGTGGGTTCGAGCACACGGCGGTCGAGGAACTGGCCAAGTACTCGGACGTTCCGGTGTGGAACGGTCTGACCAACGAGTGGCATCCCACCCAGATGCTGGCCGACTTCCTGACCATGATCGAACATGGTCGGGGCAAGTCTGTCGAGGACATCGTCTACGCCTACATGGGTGATGCCCACTCGAACATGGGCCGTTCGCTGCTGACCATGGGCGCCATCATGGGCTCCGACGTCCGCATCTGCAGCCCGAAGCACCTGTGGCCGCCGCAGGATGTCATCGACTCGGCGAACGAGCGGGCCGAGGAGTCCGGGGCTCGGGTCATGCTGACCGACGATCCAGATGAGGCACTACCTGGCGCGGACTACCTGTGTACAGACGTGTGGGTGTCGATGGGCGAGGCCGACAGTGTGTGGGCCGAGCGCATCAAGTTGCTCACCCCGTACCAGGTCAACGCCGCGGCAATGGCCAAGACGGGCAACCCGCACGTCAAGTTCATGCATTGCCTGCCGGCATTCCATGACACCAACACCGAGGTGGGCAAAGAGGTGGCTGAGAAGACCGGGATGGATCAGGGTCTTGAGGTTTCCACCGAGGTGTTCGCCTCCAAGGCCAACATCGCGTTCGACGAGGCCGAGAACCGGATGCACACCATCAAGGCGATCATGGTCGCCACAATCGGCGACATCTAGCCGCCGCAGTACCCCGGCCGGTGGTCGGCTCCCGCGACATTCTCGCGGGAGCCGGCCACCGGTTTTCGGCTGCCGGCGCTCAGGTGGCGTGGCTGCTCAGGTGACGGAATCACCTGCGCCCAACCTGGAGCAGCGACCCACCTGACGAGTGATCATGTGGACGGTCCGGCGCGGTTTCGGTCGGGCAATGCGGCCGCACCCGGCGGTCGATTTGGTTATCGTTTGGCCGCCCGACGGCGCGCTAACGCCATCGCGCGATCGCTAGGGTGCGAAGCGACCAGCACTGTGGGGGAGTTCCGGACTTCGGCTCGCCCGATCGGTCCGCTCTGGGCCGCAGATGATGAGGGATGAGCAAATGGCAGATGCCTTGCCCAAGCAGGGACCGATTGGACAATCCCCGGCAGCGGCTTCCGCCGACGACGGCGGCGACACCACGGAGGACTCAAGCAGTTTCGGAATCACGGTTGCCACCGCGTTGATCATGGGATCGGTGATCGGTACCGGGATCTTCGCGCTCCCTTCAGCGCTCGCGCCGTACGGTCCGATCAGCATCTTCGCGTTCGTGCTGGCGTCGGTGGGAGCGGTGACGCTTGCGCTGACCTTCGGCCGACTGTCCAAGCGCATCCCCCAGTCCGGCGGTCCGTACGTGTACGCCCGCGATGCCTTCGGTGACCTCAACGGCTTCATCAACGCCTGGTCCTACTGGATCACCGCTTGGGCGGGTAACTCGGCGATCGCCGTCGCTTGGGTCGGGTATGTGGAGGTGTTCATCAACACCGGCCACAACAAGGGCTGGACGATCATCATCGCCATGTTCGGGCTGTGGATTCCAGCGTTCATCTACTTGACCGGACTGAAGAACCTGGGCGTGGTCCAGGTCGTCACGACGATCCTGAAGTTCATCCCACTGCTGTTCATGGCTACCGTCGGCCTGCTGTTCATCAAGACGGCGAACTTCGGCGAGTTCAACATCTCAGGCACGTCCTGGCTCAGTGCGATCAGCGCCACCGTGGCGATCACATTCTTTGGCTATATCGGAATCGAGACCGCCTCTGTCGTGGCCGGCAGGGTGCGCAATCCGGACAAGAATGTACCGCGGGCAACGATCCTGGGCACACTGTTGTGTGCCGTGGTGTACATCGGCGGCACCATCACAGTGTTTGGCACTGTCAGCAACTCGGCTCTGCAGGCAAGCACGTCGCCCTTCAGTGACTCGGCCAATGCCATCTTCGGCGGCACCTGGGCGGGAAATACGGTGGCGATAGCGGCCGTGATCTCCGGCCTCGGTGCCCTCGTCGGCTGGACGCTGATCATCGCCGAAATGCCCTACGCGGCGGCCAAGGGTGGGCTCTTCCCGGAGAAGTTCGCCCAGGTGTCCAAGAAGAACAAGCAACCGGTGTTCGCGATGCTGGTGTCCACCATCCTGGCCAGCCTGCTGGTGGTTGTTGCCTATACACAGTTCTCGTCGGTGTTCACCATGGTGGTGCTGCTCGGGGTGTTCACTGCGGTGATCCCGTACCTGTTTTCGGCCGCAGCGCAGATGTATTGGCTGTTCATCCACGGCCGAGTCAATGAACCCCGACGTTTCGTCCGCGACTTGATCGTGTCGGCGATCGCGATGGTGTTCTGCTACTGGGCGCTGGCAGGGTCGGGCTACCAGACCGTCTACTACGGCGTGATCTGCATGCTGCTCGGCATCCCGGTCTACATCTACGTCAAGTACAGGCGCAAAGAATACGGCGAGACCGCGGTGATTCCGATGGGTGAACCTGGTGTGATTCTCGAAAGGACGGATGTCTGATGTTTGAAAACGCCACGAGTTGGCTAGCCACCGCAACCAACTCCTTTGAACCCGGGGACACCGCATGGGTGATGATCTGCGCGGCGTTAGTGCTGTTCATGACCCCGGGCTTGGCCCTCTTCTACGGCGGCATGGTCAGCATCCGAAATGTGCTGACCATGATGATGCAGAACTTCGTAGCCATTGGGGTGCTGACCGTCGTCTGGGTGATGGTCGGTTACAGCATCGCGTTCGGCAGTGACAACGGGTTCGGCTTCACCGGCAACCTCGGCTTGTTCGGATTGAACGACTTGCAGAACGGACCGGCGCCCTCGCTGCACGTGCTGCAACCCGGAGTGGCGATTCCGGCCCTGGCGTTCGTGGCCTATCAGATGATGTTCGCAGTGATCACCCCGGCACTGATCACCGGGGCGGTGGCAGACCGATTGAAGTACGCCGGATGGCTGGTACTGATCATCGTCTGGTCCGTCCTGGTCTACGCGCCCGTGTGCCACTGGCTGTTCTCGCCGGGTGGCTGGCTGACCAAGTGGGGAGCCGAGGATTGGGCCGGCGGACTGGTCGTCCACGCCTCCGCGGGTGCGGCGGCGCTCGCCGTCATGGTTGTCGTCGGCAGGCGTAAGAACGCAGACAAGGAGAACTCGCCGTTCTCGATTCCGATCGTGATGATCGGCGTCGGAATCCTATGGTTCGGTTGGTTCGGTTTCAACGCCGGCGACGGGTTGGCGGCCGACGGGGTCGCCGCGCAGGCGTTGATGAATACCGCGATCGGAGCCGCCACCGGCATGATCGGCTGGCTGCTGATGGAGAAGCTCAAGACCGGCAAGAACACGGTTCTCGGCGGTGGCTGTGGGGCGGTCGCCGGCCTGGCCACGATCACTCCTGGTGCTGGTTACGTGCATGTTTGGGGTGCGTTGGCGATTGGGCTGGTTGCCGGAATCGTCTGCTACCTGGCACTTCATCTGAAGTCCTGGCTCCATTTTGACGACGCCCTGGACGTCATCGCTGTCCACTTTGTCGGCGGGGTTATTGGGACCCTGATGGTCGGGTTGTTCGGCACCTCTGCGGTCAACCAGATCGGCGTCGACGGGCTGTTCCACGGTGGAGGATTCTCGCTGCTGGGCAAACAGGCGGTGGCTACGGTCTGTGTTGTTGCTTTCTCTTTCGTTCTTACCTGGATCATCGCCACTATCATTGATAAGACAATCGGGCTCCGGGTGGATCCTGCCGATGAGGACCATTTGGATCAAGTCCAGCAGGGTCAGGACGCCTACGACTTCGCCGGGCTTGCGCAAGCCCTCAAAGAGGACATGAGGTAGCGCAATGGCAACAAAGGCGCCGCAAGCCCCGGCCCAACAGACCCGCTGGTACGCGCTAGCACCGAAGGATGTTGAGGCCAAGCTTGGGACCGACGGGCAGTCTGGGCTGACCGTCGCGAAGGCGGCCGAGTTGCTTGCTTCGAATGGGCCCAACGCCTTGCCGGCTGAGAAGCCGGTTCCGGAGTGGCTGCGGTTCCTGCGTCAGTACAAGGACTACATGCAGATCATTCTGCTGATCGCCGGGATCGTGTCGCTGGCCATCGGCGAGTTCGGGACGGGCCTGCTGTTGCTCATCTTGACCCTGCTCAACGCGGTGGTCGGTCTGCGCGAGGAGGGCAAGGCGCAGAGCGCCATGAACGCGCTCAAGTCGATGATGAAGGCGACCGCGCGGGTGCGCCGGGATGGGAACTCCGTGTCGATACCGGCCGAGCAGCTCGTCCTCGGCGACGTGGTGGTGCTGAACTCCGGTGATCAGGTGCCCGCTGACGGGCGTCTGCTGCAGGCCAGTGCGCTGCAGATCGATGAGTCCGCGCTGACCGGCGAGAGCACCCCGGCCGGCAAGATGGTCGATGTCCTGCCCGACAAGCAGATGAATGCCGGCGACCAGACGAACATGGCATTCATGAACACTCCGGTGACCCACGGCAGCGGGGTCATGGTGGTGACCGGGACGGGCGCCAACACAGCCGTCGGCAAGATCGCCGGACTGCTCTCCGCGGGACCTGCCGAGAAGACCCCGCTGCAGCGGCAGTTGAACAAGATGACGCTGTGGATCGGCCTGGCCGCCCTGATCACGATGGGCATCATGTTCGCCCTGGGAATGGTCCGTGGGGACAACTGGAAGGCACTGTTCGTGACCGCGGTCGCGCTGGCCATCGCGGCGATTCCGGAGGCGTTGCCGACGGTGGTGCAGGTCATCTTGTCGATGGGAGCGGTCGATCTGGCCAAGCGCAACGCCATCGTCAAGGATCTGTCCTCGGTCGAGACGCTGGGCTCCACGTCCGCTATCAACTCGGACAAGACCGGCACCCTGACGATGAACCAGATGACCGCAGTCGAGGTTGTCGATTCCAGTGATCGGTACAAAGTGTCCGGCGTCGGCTACAGCTTGGAAGGCAAGGTAGTCCACACCGTCGGCGCCGCCAAGTCCTTGGACGACGTGATCTTGCCGTTCATCATGGCCAACGATTCCGATCTAAAGGACGACAAAGTCGTCGGCGATCCAACCGAGGGTGCGTTCCTCGTTCTTGCCCACAAGGCTGGCGTTGGAATCGAGACGACTAGGGATTCCTACCCCCGCATCGCCACCTTGCCGTTCGACCCGACCTACAAGCTGATGGCCACCTTCCACAAAGCCACTGATGACTCAGGCAAGGACGTCGTCCGGTGCTTCGTCAAAGGAGCAGCGCCGGCGGTCGGTGCGCTGACGACGACGACCCTGTCGGACGGGGAGTCGATTCCGTTTGACGACGATCATCGCAAGCGGGGGGACGCCGAGGTCGCTCGGCTTGAAGGCGAGGGCCTGCGAGTGATGGCAGGTGCTCAGCGGGACATCGATCCGGCCCAATTCGATCCGAAGTCCAACCTGCTCGACTACATCAAGGACCTGGAGATAACGGCCCTGATCGGCATGATCGATCCGCCGCGGGATTCGTCCAAGAAGGCGGTGGCCGACGCCCAAGGCGCTCACATCCGAGTCCGGATGATCACCGGTGACGACATCATCACCGGTGCCGCGATCGCCAAGCAGCTGGGCATCCCGGGAGAGGCGATCCTGGGCGCCGACTTCGCCGCTCTCAGCGAAGCCGACCGGCTGACCCGCATCGACGACATCGGTGTGGTGGGCCGCGTCGCCCCCGAGCACAAGGCACTGATTGCCTCGACGCTTAAGGCCAAGGGTGAGATCGTCGCGATGACCGGCGACGGGGTCAACGACGCACCGGCGATCAAGGAAGCCGACATCGGCATCGCCATGGGCACCGGTACCGAAGTGGCCAAGAGCGCATCGCGGATGATCTTGTCCGATGACAACTTCGCGACCATCGTGTTTGCTATCGAGCAGGGCCGCAAGCTTTACGACAACCTGACCAAGTACGTCCGGTTTATCCTGGTCACCCTGGTTGCTTTTGTGATCATGTTCCTTGGAGCCAGCCTGCTCAACATCGCAGCCGGGCAGCCGTTCACCCCGCTGCAGATTCTGTGGTTGAACTTCCTGGTCGATATGCCGCTGGGCATCGCGCTGGGATTCGACAAGGAATCACCGGGGATCATGAAGCTGCGGCCGCGAAAGCGCGATGCCTCGATCCTGACCAAGGACATCCTGATCGGCGCCGGGCTCGCCGGGCTGTTCATGGCGGTCTGCATGCTGGCGATGATCTCCTACGGCATCGACAATCTGAACAGCGCCAAGGTCGGGGTGTCGATGGCGCTGACAGCCTTCGTGTACTTCCGCATCGTCAGCGTCTACGAGTCCCGGAGCAAGATCGCCAGCTGCCTGACGTATGAGACGTTCAACAACAGGCGGCTCAATCAGATCGTGCTCGGCGAGATCGTGCTGGCATTCCTGGTGACGGCCTGGAATGTCATGAACGGAGTTCTCGGCACGATCCCGCTGAGCGGCTGGCAGTGGACGTGGTCGATCGTGCCGGCCGTCGTGCTGTTCATCCTGTGGGAGCTCGGCAAAGCGCTGGCGCGGGCGCTGAGCAAGGATTCCGTGCCAGCGTCGGCACCGAGTGCGCCGGCACCGAGTGCGCCGGCACCGAGTGCGCCGGCACCGAGTCCAGTCGCCACCAAGTAACGAGCGAGAGAGTTGATAGCCATGACTGCTGCCCACCACAAGAGGATCGCGGATCTGGTTGCCCCGCTTCGGGTCAAGCCCGGTTCGAAGGTCAAGCTGGACGGGAAGGACTTCGATCCGGGCTACACCGCCGACTTCCTGCATCCGGAAGACGGCAAGGAGGTGCTGGCTCAAGGGGTTGAGCTACTCGCCGAGTATCAGGAGAAGCTCGCTGCCCAGTGCACCTACGGTGTCGTCGTTGCTCTGCAGGCGATGGATGCCGGTGGCAAGGACGGCACCATTCGGCATGTGATGAGCGGCGTCAATCCGCAAGGCGTTCACGTCGCGAGCTTCAAGGTGCCGTCGGCCGAGGAACAGCGTCACGACTACCTGTGGCGTTACCAGAAGGCTCTGCCGGAGCGCGGCGAGATCGGCATCTTCAATCGTTCCCACTATGAGGAAGTGCTCGTCTTGCGGGTTCATCCGCAGCTGCTGGAAGCCGAGAACCTGCCGGGTGTCGACCGCGGCAAGGATGTCTGGGAGCAGCGGTATCGCGACATCAACGCGTGGGAGCGGTATCTGTCCGATAACGGGTTCAAGATGGTGAAGATCTTCCTGAACCTGTCCAAGGAGGAGCAGCGCGAACGCTTCCTGGCTCGGATCGACGTTGAGGCCAAGAACTGGAAGTTCTCGCCGGCCGACATCAAGGAGCGTGCCTACTGGGATGACTACCAGAAGGCATTCGCCGAGATGCTGTCGGCGACGAGCACCGAGTGGGCACCGTGGTACGTGGTGCCGGCGGACAACAAGTGGTTCGCCCGGATCTGCGCGTCGGCGATCATCGCTCACACGCTGATCGGCATCGACCCGCAGTTTCCGGACGTCGATCCGGCGGTGCTGGCTGAACTGACGAAGGTGCACGCCGATCTGGTGGCCGAAGCTCCTGCCGGGGTGGCGGGCGATCCGGTGGCAGCGCAACTGAAGAAGCCCAAATCCAAGTCCGCCAAGTCCGGCAAGAACTCCAAGAACTCCAAACCAGCCAAGAAACCGCGCAAGTAGGCCGAGTGTTCGTGCGTGAGCGTTGTAGCCTCATCGCCTTTGCACCCCAAAAGCCGCCCAAAACCGTCGAAAACGGCAGGGAAGGCGGCTTTTCGGGTGCAAAGGCAACAAA
>JBAXOQ010000105.1:0-12583 GCA_037133175.1 Actinomycetes bacterium | reverse complement strand
GCGGCGAACCCGATCTCATCGGCCGGGATGTCGCCGGCCGAAGGGTCGCCAACCCCTACGCCGTCCGCTGCCACCTCGGGCCCCGACCCCGCACCCGCAGCCCGCCCGGCATCGCCAGTGCGGCCCAGGCCTGGCGCACGGCCTTGCGCGGCATATGGGCCCAGGTCGGGCTGCGGAAGATCGAACATGTGTACTATTATACCCAACCCCACCGACACCCCGCACCAACACACCGCGCCGGTGGGGACAACCACCACAACCTGCGCGAACCACCTCCATACGCCGATTTCCGGGCCCAGAAATCGGCGCACCGCGGGGCTTTGCGGTGGCGACGGCTTCCCCGACGTCCGTGTAAGGAAACCCTTCGCAATTAGAGTGCGGAGCACCACAATCCAGGGAGCGACATGACTGATCGAGACGAATCAGATGCAATCCCACCGAACTCGCGCCGGCAGTTCCTGAAGCTGGCTGGTGTCGCCGGGGTGGCCGTCGGTACTGGCGGCGCGCTCGCAGCGTGCGGCTCCTCCTCCGGCGGCGCGGCTTCAGCTAGCCCAACAGGAATCAGCGACACGGGTGCGGCCGCTACTAGTTCCGGAGCAGCCTGGTCGACTCTGCCCATCGGTCAGTTCACTCTCGGCACCCCGGTGGCCGCGGACCAGATGCGCATCTCGTTCATGGGTACATCGTTTCTTCCGAGGCTCTCGCAGGAATGCAACAGCGTCTTCGTTGAACTCGGCAACGGCGAGTCGTTCGTGTTCGACTTTGGTTCCGGTGTGTCGGCGAAGTACAGCGCCATGGGGGTCACCCCCGCCAGACAGACCAAGGTATTCATCACCCACTTGCACGGCGACCACACCTCCGACCTCATCACGTTGTACTGCTTTGGTCCTTCGCAGGATCGCAAAACCCCCCTGTATCTGTATGGCCCTTCCGGCCCGACCCCTGACGAGGGCACCAATGCTTGGGGCAAGCTACTGAAGGCCCTGATGAAGTGGCATGAGGAATCGTTCAGTTTCTTGCCCACCGGCCTACAGGGAAAGGGTGACGGGTACGACATCATCACCAAGGAACTGCCCTACATGACAGTCGGCGGGGTCGCCTACAACCAGAATGGCGTCAAGATCACTCACTTCCCAGCTGTCCACGCCCGCGATGGCGCCATCAGTTACCGGCTTGACTGGAATGGTCTATCGATGGTGTTCTCGGGCGACACCAAACCCAACGACTACATGCTCAAACAGGCTGCGGGCGTCGACGTCCTGGTTCACGAGATGGTGGTGCCGCCGGATGTGTGGGCCTCCAAGAACAGCGGGCTCAAACCGGGCGATGCGGGATACGACCAGGCGGTGCAGGTGGCAACAGAGGTGCAGGACTCCTCGCATACACCGCAACTGGCACTGGGCTACATCTTGAGTCAGGTGAAGCCCCGATTGGGCATCGCCACTCACTTCCAGGTCAACGACGACACCGTCGGACCGGCAGTCAAGGACGTTCAGAGCTGGTACAAAGGGCCGTTCGCCATCGCCACGGACTTGCTGGTGGCCACCGTGTCCAAGGACCAGATCACCTTGGGACAGGCCACGGTGCAGGACTTTGCCTGGTACCCACCACCGGTGCAATACCCACAGGATCAGCTAACGCCACCCAAGTACTCGTCCCCGACGGCCCAGCTCAACTCGACCCTGCTGGCCAACGTGATCCCCTCCGACAAGTTCAGCAGTCCTCCTGGGTCCACTCCATCCGGATCTGCTACCGCGTCACCGTCGGCTTCGTAGCACAACCGCACCACTACTCCAATCGGGTGGCGCGCGGTGTCCCGCGATCAACCGACCGGGGCGATCGGGCTCTAGGTTCAAACAGCAGGAACCGACGATAGGCGTCCCGAGGAGCAGCCGTGCAACAAACCAGTGCCGTCGACAACATGTGCAGTGTCGGCAGAGGTCCCGAGAACCCGAACTCCCCAATCCCGGTCGAGGGCCGATGGGTCCATGCCTTGCAGGTGAGCGACATCTCGGGTCTGTCGAATGGAGTCGGTACCTGCGCGCCGCATCAGGGCGGTGCAAAGGTCACGCTGAACGTCAAGGACGGCATCGTCTCGGAGTGTCTGATCGAGACGGTCGGCTGCTCCGGGATGACCCACTCGGCGGCTATGGCCGCCGAGGTACTGCCGGGCCGAACAATCCTCGAAGCCCTCAACACTGATCTGGTCTGCGACGCCATCAACGTAGCCGTCCGGGAGCTCGTTCAGAACCTTGCCTATGGACGAAGCCAGACCGCATTCTCGGACGATGGGCTGCCGATCGGCGCCGGCTTGGAGGACCTCGGTATCAACCTGCGATCCCAGGTTGGAACGGTCTACAGCACAAGTTCGAAAGGGCCGCGCTATCTGGAACTGACCGAGGGATACGTCACCCGGCTCGCCTTGGATGAAGCTGACGAGATCATCGGCTACGAGATCGTGAACCTGGGCCGGATGATGCGCCTGGTATCGGACGGGACCGACGCAAACACCGCGATCGAGCAAAGCAAGAGCACCTATGGACGCTTCGACGAGGCCGCCCGCTACGTCGACCCACGGAAGGAATAGGGGAAACGCCATGCCGAATCCCGATGGCCCCGACTTCGAGGGCAAGCAGCGTCGCCAGGCGCGCATCGATGCCGCCTTGGCGCAGTACCGACTCGACAGCCTGTACCAGGCTCGCCAACTGTGCACCGACCGGGGTTTCGACCCGTACGAGATCGTTCGCGAGACCCAGCCGATCTCGTTCGAGAATGCTCGCTGGGCGTACGTGCTCGGCGCGGCGATCGCGATCCAGAACGGCGACCGAAAAGCAGCCCACGCCGCCGAATCGCTGGGCATCGGCCTGCAGGCTTTTTGCGTTCCCGGTTCGGTCGCCGATCAACGCCAGGTCGGAATCGGCCACGGCAAGTTGGCTGCCCGACTGTTATCCGAGGAATCCGGTTGCTTCTGCTTCCTGGCGGGCCATGAATCCTTCGCGGCAGCAGAAGGGGCCATCAAGATCGCCCAGAATGCCAATCGTGTCCGTACCGCTCCGCTGCGGGTCATCCTCAATGGCTTGGGCAAAGACCCCGCGTATCAAATCGCTCGGGTCAATGGTTTCACCTACGTGCACACGCAACTCGACTATGCCACCGGCGAACTGCAGGTTGTCAGCAAGCGCAGCTTCAGCCAAGGAACCCGTGGACAGATCAACTGCTACGGCAGCGACGACGTCGTGGAGGCCGTGGCAATCATGCACCTCGAGCAGGTCGATATCTCGATCACCGGAAACTCCACCAATGCGGCACGATTCCAGCATCCGGTTGCCGGAACGTACAAGAAGGAACGGACACTACTGGGCAAGCCCTACTTCTCCGTCGCCTCGGGCGGCGGCACCGGTCGAACGATGCACCCGGACAACGTCGGTGCCGGCCCCGCCAGCTACGGACTGACCGACACCATGGGCCGCATGCACTCGGACGCTCAGTTCGCCGGATCATCCTCGGTTCCGGCACATGTGGAGATGATGGGTTTGATCGGGATGGGAAACAATCCGATGGTCGGCGCCTCTGTGGCGACGGCCGTCGCAGTCGAGAAGTCATTCGACCCCGACTGACCGGACACCCGACAGCCGACACGACTGCGAGTCACCGAGGAAGCTAGGGTGGTGCCGTCTTCGCCCGACGTCCCAGCCACCGGCCCTTGGAGCAAAGAACGATGCGATTCTCGACATTGACACTCCCCGCCGTCATCGGCATCTGTGCCCTGGCGGCGGGCTGCTCAGGTCAATCCTCGGGGCCCACTGCAAGCCCGTCGGCAGCTTGGGACGGTCCGGTGCAGGGTATGAGGGTGACGTTCTCCAACACCTCTACTCAGGGCATGGGCTTGTCCGCCTACGCGCTGGGGCAGGGCACCCCCAACTCGACGCCGTTGGCCGTCGGAGCTACCGCTGCAGTCGAGAGCCCGGGGTGCACCGGCACCTGCACGACCGGCGTCAACGGGAGCTACACGCTGCAGTCGTCCACTGCACCAGTGTCCGTGGAATTGCGGAACCAGGGCGGAGCGACTCCCTACGTGGTGTGGTGCTACAAGTCCGCCTGCACGAACCAGACCACGTTCTCACCCGGCGATACCCGTTCGTTCCCGGTGCAAGAACCGGTCAAGGGCACCCAGATCGCCACCCTGACGATCAGGCGTGCCAACGATATCGGCGGTGTACTGATCTGGTCGGTTTCGCTCGGATCGTAACGGGCACCGGTCAGCCGGCAATTCGGTCAGCCGGAATATGGCGGCCGCGGTGGTTGTGGCGGATACGGTGGTTGTGGCGGATACTGAACCTGGCGCTGCGCCGCCTTGCGCCTATTGCTGGACCGTACGACCAGGATCACGACCAGCACCACAACGCCGATGACAACCAGCGCGAACGCGAACAACACCATCAAAGCGATCAGGATGACCGACTCCCCGCTTTGATAGTCGCACCCTGGCGACCGGGGGTTACAGGTATCGGCGAGTAATGCAAGCCACCACATGCTGCGTCAGTGTAATGCCCGCAGTTGCGGTTCGGAGCAGCCAACAATGCAGAACGGCTACGATCGAGCGGTGTCGCGCGTTGTGCCATATCTGACTGCGCTGACAATGACGCTGATCATAGAAACGCCGATCTACTGGTATCTGCTGACCCGATTCGCCGGAGTCCGGACACGACAGGCCATCACTGCCGCCGTGGTCATCAATCTGGTCAGCCACCCGCTCTTCACTTTTGTCTTCGTTCCGCTGACCACGGCGCTGGTGGCACCGGTGACCGCAATACTGATCGGAGAGTCTGGCGTGTGCGCCCTTGAGGCGGGGCTGCTGTACGCGTGGCTGCGCCGCGACGCGGCCGTCGTGGTTGCTTCAGTGTTGATCGCCAACGGCTGCTCCTTCGGAATCGGACTCATCCTGCTGTCACTGCGGCCCTGGTAGCAGCGCGGCAGAATCACCGGCGAAACGAAACGACCGCCCCACGCTCTGGCGTCCAGGTAATCCGTCCGTGCTGGAACTTGTTCGTTCGTCCGGTCGACGTGCGGTGTTCCCCCGTCGTCGGGAGTCCGAGCCGAGCACGCTTGGCCGGCTTCAGGGACAGGAACCGAGCACTGATCGCGCCCAACACTTCGTGAGCACCGGTGGACCGCGACCAATAGATGGCACCGCCGGCGAACCGGCGCATCCGAGAACCGAGTGGGCCCTTCTTCTCGGGTCCACCTGCGGCTCCGAGCCGACCACCGCTGCCACCGAGCTTCGCCCACAGGGTGCCAATTGCGGAGGCCTTCGCCGCAGGGGCAGGCGGGTCGAACGCGGCAGGCGGATCGACCGGGGCAGGCGGATCGACCGGGGCAGGCGGATCGACCGGGGCAGGCGGGTCCGAAGAGCCTGACGGGGCCTGCTCGACCGCACCGGCAATCGGGCTGGCGGATCGAGCCTGCCGGTAGAAGTCGCTGGACAAGCCGTAGTGGGCGGCAGGGTCAACCGGGACCCGAACGTCCGGCACCCAGGCCAAATCCAGCGTGAAGGCCGTCGCCTGCGAATGCCGATCCGCCCCGCTGTGCGCGACCCAACCGGGCAGTCCGGCGGCGTCGTACTCCGAAGCGGGCCGGCCGTCGGCAAACCACGCCGGTCCCCCAGCGCCGAAATACACGTTGTAGTCCATCGTGGGCATTCCCTCATAGGCAGCCAGGTGCCCGAGCTCGGGTTCGTACAGGTAGCGAATCGCCGAGCCGTAATCCCGACCGCTGGCGCTGCTGATGCCGACCAGGTTGCCCCAGACCGTGACGTTGCGGCTCGGGGGCCGCAACCCGTCGGCCATCCAGCTCTGCAACGTGATACCGAAGGCGATCCCGGCGTGGTAGTCGCGGCAACAGTTACGGATCGTGTTGTGGGCAATCAGCGAATCCGTCGCCGCGTAGACGCCGATGCCGGTCATGGTGGTTCCGTCGATGATGTTGTTCACTACCCGCCCGCGTATGGCCTCGTACATGCCCGGGTTCTGGGCCAAATCGAAGTAGTCGGTGTCCGTGTCGAATCCGACCAGAATCCCAGCCCCGGCCGAGTCGGGGCTCAGACCGAGGCCCACATGCTCGATCAGATTGCGTTCGACCCGGGTGTCAATGGCACCGCCCTTGAAGTACAGCCCAGTGGTCGCGATGTCATGCAGGTGACTGTCCAACACCGTCATCCGGTCACCGTTGACGTTGTCGATGCCCTCAGCGTTGCTGTCGTCGCGCTGGCCGGTGTGATGAATCGTGTTATTGGCCAATAGCACGTCGTCGCAGTTCGGTTTGATCTTCACAGCGTCACGACCCGAGTGGTGCAGGTCGTTGTAGGCGATGACAAGGTTGGTGGCTCCGCTACGGTCGGCCGGGTCACCCCAGTCCCACTTGGTCTCGCAGGACAGGGCGTAATAGGAGCCGCCCTCAATGTTCAACCCAATGATCCGGGCGCCGTCCGCGTCAGGATCGATCTGCAGGGCGATTTCATTCGAGGTCTCCGACTGGTTTGGCACGCTGATGTGCGGCTTGTTCGCCCCGAGCGAGCCGCGCAGCGTAATGCCCGGGTGGCGGAGTCGAACCTCGCCGGGGTACTCCCCCGGTGCGATACGCACTTCGTCACCGGGGCTGGATTCATCCACCGCACGCTGGATCGAACGGAACGGTTTGGCCGTCGAGCCGCTACCGGTGCCATCGTCGCCCGTCGGTGAGACGGATCGGATGCTGCCTGGGCTGGGTCCCACGCTGGCCCACGTCGGCCAATCCGGAGCAGGTGCCAACGCGAACACCCGATCGTCCAGAGGTACTGCCGCGACTGCTGGACCGCTGACGGCGGCCGCTCCGACCAGCTGTGCGCAGATAGCTAGCGCCACGAAACACGATGCCCTAGTAGCAATCATCTTCGACCCCCAAAGCCACGCCGGTATTGACCGAAACGTAGGAACATCAGCTGGGAACGTGTGCGACGATCATCGGAGTCTGATCGTCCGGACATGAGCACTGTGAACCTAAGTCACCCGGTCGCGTCAGCGCGAGCACGGCAACCCTGCGATGACGCCGAAGGAGACCCACCTGATGTGTGACACATTCGTTGCCCTTGACGACTCGACTCTCGACGGTTCCGTGATCCTGGGCAAGAACAGCGACCGCGAACCCAACGAGGCCCACGAACTCCTGATGGTCGAGGCGGCGGACCACCGGTCCGGGCAATCGCTTCGCTGCACCTACATCGACATACCGCAGGTATCGCACACCCACCGCCTGCTGCTTGCCAAACCGTACTGGATCTGGGGAGCCGAGATGGGGGTCAACGACCGCGGAGTCGCCATCGGCAATGAGGCCGTATTCACCAAAGCGCCACGCGAGGCGAAGCGCGGGCTGCTGGGCATGGACTTGCTGCGACTCGGTTTGGAGCGGGGCGATACCGCCGAGCAGGCGCTGGCTGTGATCACCGAATTGCTGACCGCCCACGGGCAGACTGGCCAGGCCGGACACACCCACAACCTGCAGTACGACAACAGCTTCATCATCGCCGACCCGACCCAGGCCTGGATCTTGGAAACGTTCGGCCGGGACTGGGTCGCCCGGCAGGTTGACCACACCGATTCGATCTCCAACGCCCTGACTACTGGATCAAGTTGGGACAAGTCTTCCGCGTCCGCAACGCCGACAACCGCGGATACCGACATTGCTCGATCGAACTCGGACTTCCTCTACACCAGGTTCAGCGACGCCGCCGCAAGACAATGCCGAACCTCGCAAGCATTGTCGGCAATGCGCGGCCGGATCGGGGCTCGCGATGCGATGGAACTCCTGCGTGACCACGGACCCCAGGGCGATCAACCTGGTTGGTCGCCGGCCCGCGCGCTGATGGGGGCTAACGTCTGCATGCACGCGGGCTTCGGCCCGATCCGCTCCAGCCAGAGCACCGGGTCGCTGGTGGTACGGCTGGCCGCGGACGGTCCGACGATGTGGGTGACGGGATCCTCAGCACCGTGCACGTCGGTGTTCAAACCGATCTGGTTCGACTCCGGACTGCCCGACCTCGGTCCTGTTCCCGGAGCGCACTTCGACGACGCGGCGCTGTGGTGGCGGCACGAGTTGCTGCATCGGGCAACGCTGCGCGACTACGCCAATCGAATCGCGTCGTTCAGGTCGGACCTGCAGACGCTGCAAGCCGAATTGCTGGAGCAAGCCAGCGCCGAGATCGAAAACCCGCAGACCCGGCGGCAGCTGCCTTCGGAGGCGTTCGGCCAGGTACGGACCGCGGAGGCGCGGTGGTTGAAGCGTGTGCAAGCTCTGCCTTTACAGGTGGGACCCATCGACCGCGTGTTGAATCTGCCGTACCGGCGAGCCTGGGATGGCTTCAACACTGCCGCTCTGATCGGCAACCCGTAGCATCGCTGCAGAACCCGCGACCCATCTGCAACGCCTACCAGCGACGACAGGAGGTCTTCTCAATGTGGACCATGCCCGCCGAATGGGAACCCCACGAGCGAACCTGGATGGCTTGGCCCCCAACTGGGCCGACCACAGCCGACCTCGACGAGGAGGGTGTGCATTCGGTACGTGCTGCCTGGGCAGCGGTGGCCAATGCAGTCGTGCGATTCGAGCCACTGACGATGGTCATCGAGCCGTCCGATGTGAACCACGCCCGCGCGTTGCTCGACGACCGAATCGACATTATCCAAGCACCACTGAACGATGCCTGGATGCGCGACATAGGCCCCACCTTCGTCCTTGACGCGCAGGGCCAGGTGTCCGCCGTCGACTGGGTCTTCAACGGGTGGGGCGCCCAGTCGTGGGCCGAATGGGACAAGGACTGCGGCATCGCGCGGCGCATCGCGCAACAAGCCGACACCGCGATCATCAGCTCAGCGATGGTCAACGAAGGCGGCGGGATCCACGTCGATGGGCGCGGCACCGCGCTGGTGACCGAGACCGTGCAACTCGATCCGGGCCGCAACCCCGGCCTGACCAAGCCGGACGTAGAAGCGGAACTCGCCCGCACCCTCGGCGTGTCACGGGTCGTGTGGCTGGCGCGCGGCCTGACCCGTGACTACGAGGCCTTCGGCACCCGCGGGCACGTGGACATCGTCGCCGCGTTCGCCGGTCCCGACACGATCTTGTATCACGACCAGCGCAATGCAGCGCACCCGGATTTCCAGGTCAGTGCACAGGTCAAGTCGCGCCTTGAGTCCGCAGGACCCTGGCGACTCGTCCCGGTCCCGGCCCCTGATGCGTTGCGGGACGAGGAAGGCTGGGTCGACTACTCCTACATCAACCACTATGTCTTGAACGGTGCGGTCATCCTGTGCGCGTTCGACGACCCCGGGGATGAACGCGCCAAGCAGATCCTGGCGAGCGCCTACCCCGATCGCGAGATTGTGCTGGTCGATGCTCGCGTCATCTTCTCGCGCGGGGGTGGCATCCACTGCATCACCCAACAACAGCCAAGGACCACCCAACAATGCAGCTGACTCCCTCCGAGCGCGACCGGCTGTTGCTCTTCACGACCGCAGAACTGGCCCGGCGTCGGCAGGCCCGCGGACTGCGCCTCAATGTGCCGGAGGCGACCGCCCTGGTGGCCGACACCGCGGCCGAAGCCGCCCGAGACGGGATGCGACTGGCCGACGCGATCGCGGCGGGACGCTCAGTGCTCACGGTGGATGACGTCCTGCCTGGAGTACCAGCCATCGTCGGATCGGTGTGCGTCGAAGCCTTGTTCGACGACGGCACCCGCCTGATCGTGATCCCCGACCCATTCCAGGCGGGCGCCATCGAGAACCTGCCCGACCAACCCGGAGCGATCCTCGTGGCGCAAGGGCTCAGCAACGGGCCAGACCCATCACCATCGGTCCGTATCAATGTCACGAACACCGCGCAGGTGCCGATTTCAGTCACATCGCACTTCCACTTCTTCGAGGTCAATCCGCGACTGCACTTCGACAGAGCCGCCGCATACGGACACCACTTGGCGATCCCCGCAGGTTCAGCCGTGCGGTTCGATCCCGACACCCAGACAGCCGTCGAACTCACCCCGATCGGTGGGGAACGGGTAGTCATCGGCTTTTCCGGCCTGGTCGATGGAGCCCTTGACGCGGCCGGTGCCAAGCAAGAAGCATTGCGCAAAGCCCGAGCAACCGGATTCCTAGGTGCAGGCGAAGGCGCATGAACCGCGACGACTACGCCAGCGTTCACGGTCCCACAGTCGGGGACCGCATCAACCTCGGCGACACCGGCCTACTTGTTGAGGTGGAGTCAGACAGTCAACGACCGGGTGATGAGTTCCTGGTCGGTTTCGGAAAGACCGGCCGCGACGGCATGGGAGTCCAAGCGGTCGGGATCGACCAGAGTTGCGATCTGGTCGTATCCAACGTGGTGGTCATCGATCCCGTCCTCGGCGTCCGCAAGGTGTCGATCGGCATTACTGCTGGAAGAATCACCAGCATCGGCCGAGCCGGCAACCCAAACACCCTTGCTGATGTGACGGTGGTGGTCGGAACCAACACGGCGGTGGTCAGCGGCGAGGGGCTGATCGCCACTGCCGGCGCTATCGACACCCACGTCCACTTGCTTGCGCCACGGGTGATGGAGGCAGCCCTGGCATCGGGGGTCACAACGATCATCGGGCAGGAGTTCGGCCCACTGTGGGGGGTGGGAGTCAGCTCGCCTTGGGGCCTGCGCAACGCCTTCGCCGCATTCGACGCCTGGCCGGTGAACATCGGTTTCCTCGGCCGCGGCTCGGCATCTCGTGCCGGACCACTGGTCGAGGCCCTCGTCGAAGGAGGTGCCTGCGGATTCAAGGTGCACGAGGATGTCGGCGCCCACGCGACCGCCGTGGACACCGCACTGCGGGTGGCGGACGAGTTCGACGTGCAGGTGGCCTTGCACACGGACGGGCTCAACGAGAACCTCTCGGTGGAAGACACGCTGGCGGTGCTCGGCGGCCGTACCGTCCACGCCTTCCACATCGAGGGCTGCGGCGGAGGGCATGTACCGAATGTGCTGCAAATGGCCGGGGTCGCCAATGTAATCGGATCCTCGACCAACCCGACGCTGCCGTTCGGACGAGACGCGGTTGCGGAGCACTTCCACATGATCATGGCTGCCCATGGACTCAAGGATGACCTGCCCTCCGATGTGAGGATGGCACGCGACCGCATTCGCGCGTCGACAATGGGCGCTGAGGATGTGCTGCACGACCTTGGCATCATTCCGATCACCTCTTCGGACGCCATGGGCATGGGTAGAGCCGGAGAGACGGTGCGCCGCACCTTCGCGCTGGCCGCCAAGATGAAGGCCGAGCGCGGGCCGGAGCACGAACGCCACGACAACGATCGAGTCCTGCGATACCTGGCCAAGCTGACGATCAATCCAGCGATTGCGCACGGGCTATCTCACGAGGTCGGCAGTATCGAAGTCGGCAAGCTCGCGGACATCGTGCTGTGGCACCCCGCCCGCTTCGGGACCTCCCCGCAGCTCGTGTTGAAGGCAGGCTTCCCGGCCTTCGGGGTGACCGGCGATCCCAACGCGGCAATCGAAGTCACACAGCCGACCGTGCTCGGCCCACAGTTCGGTGGCTACGGCGGTGCCCCGGCCGACCTCGCCGTCGCTTTCGTGTCCGCCGCTGCCCTCGGGGCCGGCGCTGATCGACTCCCCACCCGCCGTCGCCGGGTCGCGGTGAGGGGAACCCGAGACATCGGTCTGGCCCAGATGGTGCGCAACGACCGGCTCGCTGCAGTGCAAGTGGCCGTCAGCACGGGCGTTGTCACCGTCGATGGGGACGTGGCGCATTCGGCGCCTTCCGATTCGGTCCCGCTGACCCGCCTGTACCACCTGTGACAGTGCGAGGCGTAGGTCATGCGCACTCGCCAACGGCTGGCCAAAGGCGGTAGGAATAGACATGGCCGAGGAGCAGGAAGCGATCCCTGGACCTGACATCGGCGATCCCAAGAGCCGTCGGCGACGAGCCTTGGACCACGTCAATCGGATCCGATCCCAACACCGCTGGATCGATCATCTGGCGGCAGCTGTCGAGCTGTACCACCACGACCGCATCGAGTACTACGCCCTGAAGGTCGTGTCCCGGGGGCTGTTCCTGGCGGTCTCGGTGATGTTGGTGTTTCTCTACGTATTCGATCTGACCACCAACCTGATACCAGGCATCAACGAGATCGCCATCCCGACAATGTCGCTGCCTGACGAACAGGACCTCGGCCAGGTCGTGCACCTGACCCTGCAGCACTCCCGCGGCGCGTTGATGGACGTGGTCGGCTTCGGCACCTTGCTCGTCTCCGCGGTATTGACCGCGAAGGCCTTACGCCGCGGCACCGCGCAGGTGCTGCAGTCCGAGGACGCCGACCGAGTCCACACCTTCCAATTACGCAACCTGGTCATCGGACTGGGCCTGGCACTGGTCGTGCTGGCTTCCTGGCTGTTGGTGTTCGTCACCGCGATTCGCTCGGCAGCCATCCGGACCGTACTGGGACCGGGCATCACCTCGGCTCAGGTCAATGTCGGCAAGGCTGCCGTGATTGCGCTCACTTGGGTGCTG
>JBAXOQ010000104.1:0-12648 GCA_037133175.1 Actinomycetes bacterium | reverse complement strand
GCCGGGTTTGACTTCGGTCCCGGGCACCGCCACACCGTCCTGAACGATGCCCTTTTCTTGGGCCGTCAGGGTGATGAAGCCGCCGTTGTCGATGTAGCCGATGCCCCGAACCGGAGTCCGGGTGGAGGCGATGACCGCGAAGACGACGCCGGCGAGCAGCATCACCACCAAGGCCAGAGCGATCAGCCATCGCCTGGCCGGCACCAAACGCACGAGCGGCCGTTCTTCGTCGGCCGTGCGCAAGGCCTGCACGGCGTTCTCACGAAACATGCTCGACACGGATTACCTGCCTATTTGCCTGCCACCATCGGTCCCCAGTTCTGGTCGATCTGACGCTTCATCGTCAGGAACTGGTCCGCGGTGGGAAAGGAGATGCTGTAGATCTGGCTGGGGCGCGGCAGGACCGATCGGACGTCGGGACTGACCAGACCGAATGCCTCAAGGGCGGCGAAACGCGCCGGAAGGGCGCGACCTTGCAGGAATCCGAGGGCGCCGGAATCGCCGTTGAGGTGTTCGATCCACAGTGCCGCGGCGCACGGGTGCGGTGCGTTAGCGGTGATCGCTTGCGCATAGTACGAGCCGTACACCGCGTCGGCGGGGATCGTGATCCGCAGTGTTTCGCAATCGGTCCGCCGCTTTGGGTGCGCGGCAAGGTGAACAACGACTGCAAGGAGACCGGTGCTTTCGCAGTCAGTAGCAGTGCGGGGTCCTCGACGACTGTCAGGTTTCCGGCCCGCTTCAGGTCGGCGAAGTACCGGATCCCCGGCATCACATCGTCGAACGATCCGCCAGCGGCCAGCGGCCAGCGCAGCGGCAACCACTGCCCCGAAGCCGGCGCCAGACGTGCGGGGGTCACCGCCCATGGCCACTTTGCCCTTGTAACGAGCGGCCTTGAGATCGGCCCAACTGCTCGGTACGGCAGGCAACTTGCGCCTGCCGAACGAAGGTGGGCGACAGGTCGACCGCGTCCGGTCGTCCCGGATCACCCGCCATTGCCGCCACCATCGCGAGCTCTGTTGCCGAACTCGCGTTCGGATCCTTCACAACGACATCGATCCGGTAGTCATCGCGGAAGGACTCAAGGATCTGACCGAAGTGCTGATGGAATGCGACACCGATCCTGCAGGGGTTGGTTGGCCACTTCCGGAGTTCGCCGAGCATGCCGCAAGGAGCGTCACCACGGTGACGCCGACACGAACTCCTGGGCTCTGCTCACGCTCACCACCGCCCAACCCGAAACAGCCGTAGTTGGGTCTCCGAGTGGCGCGGCGACCGATGCCGCCACGATTGATTCCAGCTTAGGGCTGCTCTCGGGGGCAACCACAGTTATGGACGCGCGTTCGGGGGTATCTGCGGCGGAGCTTCGTTGCCGAGTGGCAGTTGGGTGAAAACCGAACTCGTGCTTCCGCATCTGGCTCAATTGCGGCTAACGTTGGTGGGGTTTGGCGCCTCGATGCGCGCCTGTGGACATGGAGGATGGACATGACCGAAGATCCGAAGAACCCAAAGGATGAGACGGAGCCCGAGGCGCTGGCCGACGATGATCTAGGTGCTGTGTTCGGGGGTCTGGGCGGCGGGCCTGAGGGATTCTTGGGCGAGGCAGTGCATGCACCGGGTGAGGCCGTCTAAGCGCCACCCGGCGGCCCATTCTTTCGCCCTCAGCAGTTCCCGGTCAGGAAGAGGTCGAACTGTGCGCGGGTCAGCGCGCCGCCTGAGGACTTGGCAAACAGGGACCAGGTGGCGTCTGGCTCTCGCTTGAAGCTATGGCACAGGGAGTCTTGTTCAGCGACGGTCAGTGTGCCGAACCACTTGCTCAGAGCCTGCTGCGACGCCGCCTCGGACCCGGACGGGCGAGGAATCGGGGTGGCGGTGACCGTGATCACGACCGGCGGCAGGTGCGGGTGGTACTCAAACGCTTTTGTGGCAACCCCGCCGAGGGCCGCGGCGATGAGCAGGGCGCAGATGCCGCCAACGATGGCTAACGCGATCATTGCGCTGGAGAGTTCGCCCGCCTTCTTCTTACGTTTCCGTTGCACCACGAACAAGATCACGATCGCCACCAGAATCGCGGCGAATGGGAACAGAAATACCCAGAACAGCTCAGAGGGGTCGATGGATATGTCCGGCGCAACGTCCGCAGTCGAAGCCGATAGTGGGTTCATCAGTCGCAACCTCCACCGCCATCATTGCAGCCTTCGTCTCGGCTGTCGATGTGTTCGTTGCGAGGCTGCAATTCACCCGATCGGGCTAATTGGCGCACTGCCCATTCCTGTCAGCCCACGGTTCCGCTAGCGTCTTGAGACCCACTTTGTGAGGCCCCACCCGGAGGAATTATGCGCGCGACATCAGTAGCAATCACTGTCGGCACTCTGGTCTCGGCGGCCCTGTTGGCACCGGCAGTCCCGGCCAACGCTGCACCGCAAGGTTCGACGCAGCGAACGATCTGCACCGTTCCGGCGGCGACAAAGGTCTCGGACATCACCTACTCGGAGCTGACCTCCAGGTACGTGCTCAACAATGGCGAAGCCATTCCGACGTTGAAGCAGTACCTCGACTACGCCAACTCGGTCGGAGTCGGTGTGCTACCCGAGATCAAGAACTGGAAAGTGCCGGCCTACGCGCACTACGACTACGCGCCGGTCGGGACGATCGGAAACATCAACGACAAGACGCTCACGGAACTCGAGCCAAAGCTGCAGGATTACAAGTCCAAGATGCTCGCTGCCACCAACATCGGCACCAAGATAATCGGATCGTTCGACCCCTCGGTCCTGCAGTGGTTCAAGGACCAATCCGGTGCTGCCGGCACCTGGGACCGCGTCTGGTTCCGGTCGGCTGGACCGGTTGGGGGCACCAACTTCGTGCAGCCAACGGCGCCGCCGAACTCCGCAGAGATGGCAAGTCTGGCGCCGATAACCTCCGGTCCATACGCCCCGCTGTACGTCGGGACCACAGGCGGGGCACCAGCGGCAACGGCGCTGGGCGTCATCAATCTCGGGTGGTATCCGGGACCGACGCTCGGTCCGTTCCCGTTCAACGTGCCGCTGGACATGCGGACCAACAACATCCCCGTCTACGTCTGGTACAACGTGGCGACGGGTGGGGACACCATAGACAACGGTGCGCCGTATCCGACCGGGCTTCCTAGCCCTCCGTTCCCCTCAACCATCCCCAGCCCGGGCTGGGAGACCTCCGCGTCCTACGGACCGAAGTGGATCGCCACCGACTACCCGGACGAGTACAAGATGTGGTCGCAGGCCACCTCCCAGACGGTGCCGATCATGGTCGCGCACCGTGGCGGTGGAACTCCCAACATCGACGAGAACTCGATGCAGGCGTTCCAGCAGGCCGTCGTCGACGGGGCACGAGTCTTGGAGACCGACGTTCAGTGGACGAAGCCGGAGCCCGGCCAGACCATCGGAACAGCAGTACTCATGCACGACGAGACGATCAACCGGACCATGAAGTGCAAGCCCGACTGCACCCTGGCTGTCAGCGCCAAGAGGTCTGGGGCCGTCGTCCCGTGGAGGGGCACCGTCACCCTGGTCAGGGGAATCACCGTCTCGCCCGGCTGCGAGTGGACGCGCAAGATCCAGGTTTGGGCGCTTCGCGGGGACGTGAGGTACTACCGGGCAGTGACGAACCCCACGACGGGTGCAATCAGGATCAAGACCTACGGCAACGCCCGCCTGAAGATCAAAATCTCGATAACGGCGACCGGCAACCCAGACCCCCACAACAAGGCGACGTGGTCGCGGACTTGGACTACGAAGAAGTAGCCCAGTCCTGGGGCGTGGCCTCCCCTTTTACGACGAGATGATGTTCGGGTAGGCCGCGCGCAACCGAGACGACCTGTGTGATCTACCAGATGCTGTGCCTCTTTGCCGCTGTTCGTTTGCGGGCTTTGACATTACGCTGAGATGAGGCGTGGAGTGCGGGTGCGACCGGGGTCGAAGCGGTGGCCACGAGCAGTGGTCCGTCGAACCGATCGGTGAGCACTGGTACGACAAATGGGATGGTCGACCATGGTCGAGGTAGCAGGTAGTGCAGGGTTTTGCCGGGTAGCGCGATCGGTGGTGCTCAGCGTCGTGGTGGCGCTGGCGGTATTGGTCGCCGGTGTGAGCACGGGGGCGCTGGTACCCGCGGTGCGCGCGGCGGGACCGAGCTTCGTCACCACCTGGGACACCACCAAGACCGGCCCCGGGTCGTCGGCGCCCAATCAGATCCGGCTGCCGTTGGTGGCAGGCGGGGTGTACAACTTCACCGCGGACTGGGGGGACGGCACGACGAGCGAGATCACTTCGCCGAATCAGGCCGAAGTGACCCACACCTACGGCGCACCGGGCACCCACACCGTCACGATCACCGGGACGATCACCGGCTGGTCGTTCAACAACGTCGGCGACAAAATCAAACTCTCTCAGGTCAGCAGTTGGGGTCCACTACGGCTCGGAGATTCCGGCGGCTACTTCTACGGCGCCGCGAACCTGACCGTGACCGCCACCGACGGGCTGGACCTGACCGGGACTGCCAACATGTCCCACGCCTTCGCTGACGCGCCGAAGTTCAACGCCGATGTCTCGGCCTGGAACACCGGCAACGTTACCGACATGTCCTGGATGTTCGCCGGTGCGTCGGCATTCAACCAGGACCTGTACGACTGGAACACCGGCAAAGTCACCAACATGTCCCACATGTTCGCCAACGCGCCCCTGTTCAGCAGCGACCTGCTGGGATGGGATACGGCGAAGGTCACCGATATGTCGAACATGTTCGCTGGCGCGTTAGCGTTCGGCAGCGACCTTGCCGCCTGGGATACGGCGAAGGTCACCGACATGTCGAACATGTTCGCCGGTGCGCCGGCCTACAACGGCGATGTCTCGGCCTGGAACACCGGCAACGTCACCGACATGTCCTGGATGTTCTTCGGTGCCTCCGCCTTCAACCAGCCGCTGGCCTCCTGGAACACCGCCAACGTCACCAACATGTCGTTCATGTTCGCGCAGGCGTCGGCGTTCAACCAGGACGTGTCGTCCTGGGATACGGCCAAGGTGACCACCATGTACGCCATGTTCACCGATGCTTCCGCGTTCAACCACCCGGTGGGCGGCTGGAACACTGGCAACGTCACCGACATGTCCGGCATGTTCGACGGTGCCGACGCGTTCAATCATCCGCTGGGCACGTGGAATACGGCGAAGGTCACGACTATGTCCCGCATGTTCAGCCATGCCTGGGCGTTCAACCAGGATGTGTCCGCGTGGAACACCGCGAACGTCACCGCCATGTTCGGCATGTTCGACGGTGCTGTCACGTTCAATGCGCCGCTGGGTACCTGGAACACGGCGAAGGTCACGACCATGTCCCGCATGTTCGCCAGCGCTTCCGCGTTCAACCGGCCGCTTTCGGGTTGGAACACCGGGAACGTCGCTGACATGTCGTGGATGTTCACCGGGGCGTCGGCGTTCGATCAGGACTTGTCGGCCTGGAACACGGCGAAGGTCACCACCACGGTTCGCATGTTTGACGGTGCCGCGAAGTTCAACGGCGACGTCTCGGGCTGGAACACGGCGAGGGTTACCGACATGTCCGGCATGTTTTCCAACGCGGTCACGTTCAATCAGCCGTTGGCGGCCTGGGACACCGCCAACGTGACGGACATGTCGTGGATGTTCGCCGTGGCGTTGGCGTTCAATCAGCCGCTGGCATCCTGGAACACCGGCAACCTCATCACCACGTCGAACATGTTCTATGCCGCTTCAGCGTTCAATCGTCCGCTGTCTGCTTGGAACACAGCCAAACTCAGCGACATGTCTGGGATGTTCCTGAACGCGACAGCGTTCAACGAGAACTTGTCCGGGTGGGACACCAGCCAGGTGACCACCATGGCTTTCGCCTTCGCCAGTGCGGGGTCGTTCAACCAGCCGTTGGGTGACTGGAACACCAGGAATGTCACCAGTATGCAGGGGATGTTCTCCGGTGCTGCGGCGTTCAACCAGCCGTTGCCCGGCTGGAATACCGGCAAAGTCACAAACATGGGGACGATGTTCATGTATGCGACGGCGTTCAATCAGCCGTTGGCCGCGTGGAACACCGCCCATGTCACCAGGATGGACTCAATGTTCTACCACGCGTCCGCGTTCGATCAGGACCTGTCCGATTGGAACATCACCGGAGTCACCACCATGGCCACCATGTTCACGACGTCCGGCCTGTCCACGGCCAACTACAACGAGTTGCTGGTCGGGTGGGGTGCTCGGAACGTCAAGTCGGGCGTGCCGTTCGATGCCAGCTTCACCCAGTACTCTCCCGGCGGGCTGGCGCAGGCTTCTCGGCAGCACCTCATCACCGACCACGGCTGGACCATCACCGATGGCGGCGCGGCGGCGGCTCCGTTGCCTGCCCAGACCGTCACGTTCACCTCGGTGGCGTCGACCGCCACCGTCGGCGGAACCACCTACACCCCGGTCGCGACCGGCGGCGGCTCCGGGCTTCTAGTGAGGTTCACCATCGATGACGCCGCCGCGTCGGTGTGTTCGATCACGTCCGGCGTGGTGTCGTTTACCGGAGCCGGCGACTGCGTGATTCGCGGCTTCCAGCCCGGTAACGGGTCCTACGAACCGGGTTCGGAGTCGCAGACGGTCACCGTAGGCAAGGGTTCGCAGACGATCGCATTCACCTCTGCGGCCCCGGCGGCTTCGGTGGGCGGCGCGACATACACCCCGGTGGCGACGGGTGGGGTGTCGGGTAATCCGGTGGTGTTCACAATCGATGCGAGCTCGGCCGGGGTATGCGCGGTCAGCGGCGGCGTGGTGTCGTTCACCGGCGTCGGTGCGTGTGTGATCAACGCGAACCAGGCCGGGAACGCTGACTACCTCGCCGCAACGCAGGTGCAGCAGAGCGTTGCGGTGTCTCCGGCGCCGCCTCCACCGCCGGTGGTCAAGGGCACCCAGCGGGTCACGGGCGTGAAGGCGTCGCTGCAACGTGGCCGGTCCTTCCGGCTCGGCCCGAAGACCAACGCGGGGATTGCGATCGCGGTGCGCAGCGCGAACTCAAGGGTATGCAAGGTGACGCGCGCCGCGGGCAGGTGGAAGATCACCGGCAAGAAGGTCGGCGTCTGCAAGCTCAGGATCACCGCAGGCGGCAACGCCCTATGGAACCCGCTGCTGCAAGTCTCAAGAGTCCGAGTCAGCTGAGCGAGCCAGACCGAACGCCAGCTATTCACGAGAGTGGGACCGCCAGGTCTGCTCGTTGGATCGACTGCCACGTCGCGTGTCAGCCTGTGGGCAGCATTTGTCGGTTGCGTTCGACCATGGTCTCGACGATCGACGGCTCGGAGTATTGGAAGTAGTCGGCGATGGCGATGTTGTCCGGTAGGCCTGCCCGTGACCATTGCGCCATTTGCGTACCGATCTGGTTGTTGACGAGCGTCGATAGGTTGAACAGCGAGCACGTCTTCTTGGGTACCACTACGCACGAGGCATAGGTCTTGCTGTTGGTGGACAGCTGCATTTGCGAGACGAAGAAACCGCACCAGTAGCCCGGCGCGGTGCCGGACTTCGGTGTGCCGTCCGGGTTAGCCCCCACCGACTGAGTCCCCACGCACTGCGGCGGGTCGGAGTTGAGCTTCTTTCGGCGCGCCGTCAGTTCGCTGGAGTTGTACGTCGTGCTGACGGTTGGGTCCTGGGTTTTGGGCCATTGGCTCAAGATGGCGGCGTCGCGGTTCCGGTAACACGGATTCGACGGCACAGCGGCCGGATCGACCAGCACCGCCAAGTTGCGTCCGGCGTCCCACACCTGCTTGAAGGTGACCTTGGTGGCAAGGTCGCTGTCGGGGACTTTGATGACGTTCGAGTCCCAAGCTTTCGAGCAGATGGTCGTCCCGGCCGCCAGTCCGGGCGGCGAGTACGTGCGCAGATAGGCGTCGAGCACTCCGGTGTAGTAGTCGACCACGTTCGGGTCCTTGGGCAGGTCGAAGTGTTGAAAGTCGACGATTACCTGTTCCTTGGGGTGACTGGTCACGAACGCCAGGATCGCGTCCAAGGAGGTCTTCAGTGGCGCGGAAATCACGGTGTGGTGGGTCACCAGCGGGACAGCAAGTGGGTCCGCGGGGGCAGCGACCGGCCCGCCGTTGCTTTTCACGACTGCGTTCGCGGGAACTCCGACCCGAATGTCCAGGTAGCGAACCCCTGATTCCAGCTGCTTGTCGATGCCGACGTCTTGTGCCCGCGAGAACCCTGCCAACATGCAGGGTTCGGCGCGCAGCAGCGCCCCGACCTCAGCTGCCGCCCCCGCGATGAGTGCGTTCTGGCACGGCGATGTGACACCAATCCCGAAGCTGCCCGAGTCGTGCGTGCCCGGGATCAGGATCGAACCGAGGACTGTGTCCGGGTGATTGTCGTACAGCGTCGTCATCCACGTCTGGCTCGCTTGCGACTCCGACGAGGGCGTCGACGCGGGTTGGGCGGGGTTCGTTGCGCAGGCGGTGAGGGTGAGTCCGGTGGTGAGGAGGACCCCGGCCATCACTGATCCGATTGCGCGACGGTTGCGAATGGCGGTCAAAGTCAGGCCTCTCAGGTCCGGCAGCTGCGCTGCTGCAGGTAGGGGGTGATGTTACCGGAAGCCGGTACGTGCCAGCGGACCTTGATCCGCAGGCGGTAGCTGCAGGTGCGGATCTTCAGTACCGGAGCCGACCCGTTGAACGTCGCGCCGAACCGCGTCCGGCAGCGCCGCACTGGTTGTCTACGCCGGGCCCGGGGGTCGGCCGCAGTGCGGGCAGACACCGTCGGTCGTGACCGCTGCCTCGATCCTGGCTAGCGCCGCTTTCATGCTCTGTTGCTCTTCGTCTGTGAATGCGTCGCGGTCTTGGATCACGCGTTGGGTGATGCGGGCGCCTAAGCACAGCGCCAGGATGAACATGCACACGATGAGGATCGCGCCAAGTCCGCGACCGGGTGTGGTGTTCGGGTACTGATCGCCGTAGCCGACGGTGAAACCGGTGACGATCGCCCACCAGATGCCTTCGATGGGTCCCTTGTCTTCAAGCCAGGAATAGCAGATTCCGCAGACCACGAGCACGACGGTGACGGCGGCCAACAGGCCGGCCCCGGAGTTGGCCATCCGGGAGAAGTAGTTCATGACGATGTCGTCGAACGCGAACCGTCCTTCGTGCGGGCGGTGGGTGCGAGCCATGATTCCCTCCTGTGAGGTTGTGACTGCTGTCGCCGAGTCGGGACGGCGGCATGCAGGTCCGGCGTTCACGTGTTTGGAGGGTACCGCCGCGGGCGACCGCCGGCGTCTGATTACCCGCTCGCAATGGGGACCAGGTTGACGACAATGTCCAGGATCGCTGGCGCAACGCCGGAGCGTGCGGACCATACCGCCTGGCATCCTGCTAGGACCGTCGGTAGATTCGATAGTCCAAGCCGCCCGGAGCTAGGAGATGATCATGGAAGCCCACGAACTTCCCGACACGGCCGAGGTACGCGAGAAAGTGGACAAGGCGCAGGCGGCGTCCCTGGAGAAGCTCGGCCTAGATCCCCATACCGTGGCCGTCTGGGAGGACGGGTGCCGGACGGTCGACGACGCACCGAACACCTTCGAGTGGTGGTACTTCGACATGCAACTCGATGATGGTTCGACGTTGGTGGCGACGTTCAACACCAAACCCAACACCCACCCTGACGGCCCTTTGAAGCCGTCTGTGCTGCTGATCTATCACGGCCCGGACGGATCGAAGCATCGAGTGAATCAGGAGTATGCGCCAGCCGTGTTCCGGGCGGCTACCGAATCCTGTGATGTGGCGATTGGTCCGAACACCGTCATCGGTGACCTGGACACCTACGTGTTGCACATTGACATCGATGGGGTGGTTGCGGACCTGACGATCACGCGGGGGGCGCCGGCGTGGCGGCCCGGTGCGGGGGTGTCGTGGTTCGACTCACAGCAGAAGCATTACCTGGCTTGGGTCGTGCCCGTGCCGTACGGCACTGTGAACGGCACAATCGCTGATGCCTCCGGGACACGCGAGGTCAAAGGAACGGGCTACCACGACCACAACTGGGGCAACAAGCTGATGTCGGACTACCTCGACCACTGGTTCTGGGGTCGCGCCCATATCGAGGACTTCACGGTCGTCTACGTCCGCATGACGACGAAGGGTCTGCTCGGGTTCGGATCGATCAACTTCCCCACCATCTTCCTGGCCAAGGGTGACACCTTGCTGACCGATGACATGCTGCCGCTGCGGCTTTCCACCGGCGAAGAGGTCCCTGGCCCGGGTGATCAGACCTACCCGCAGGAGCTGACGTGGACGTGGCAGACCGATGCCGGCAGTGTCCGGATGCATGTGACCGAGCCGAAGATGATCGAAGCGCTCGACATGACAGAGGGTGAAACTGGCCTACGCAGGTCTTTGGTCCACGCCTTGGGTCAGCACCCGATGTACTACGACTTCAACGCAAACATGGAACTGTCGGTCGACCTCGGTAGGGTCAAGGAAACGGTGAAGGGCCGCACCCTCTACGAGAAGATGATGTTCCGCTAGACCGCGCGGCCCTACCGTTGGGAACCGTTGAGGTTCGTCTTCTTCGGTCTTACGTTCTTGGACGCCGATAGTGTCCTGAACGAGCACTTGCTATGCCAGAAGGGAACGGTTGGCGGGGCCGACGGCATGGGGTCGAACCCGAGCTGGGACCGCACGGGCAAGAGCACCGAGTGGGTGCGGCGCATCTCGGTCAGCGAAATGGTCTTCTCGCCGTCCGACGCGATCTATCGCGGGGAACCCATGCATCCGGTGTATTGGGGGCAGCGCGCGCTCGCCGCCTGCGCCCTGGCGGCGACGGCCACTCCTGCCCGGACCCCGACCGTGCGGTGCGCGACGCCCAAGTCCGCGCCGGTGCCCGTATATGCCTCGTGTCGGCTGCTGCACCAGAGTTTCCCGCACGGCATCGCTCCGAGTTCGCTACAGTCCAAAACCTAGCGTGGCGCGCCTCAACCTTCGGTTCAGAAGGCCCTGACCGGCCGGACACGCAGGGGTTGGGACTTGAGGTAGCCGGCTGGGACCCCATTGTTGAAAGCCTGGCCATCAACGATGGTCGCGCCAACGCCGCCGCCGCTGTGCTGCGACGATGACCAGTAGTACGGCGTCCCCGCGGAACCTGTGTCCAAGCCGGGTACCTTCGACCGTTGGGCATACAACTGGCCGAGTTCCCACTTGGAAGGCAACGACCAATCCATTTTGCCGCCGCCGCTATAGGCACGCGCGGCCCACGCCGCCGGAGCCTTCGTCGCATTGTTGCAATTCGGGTCGTTGATGATGTTGGTCGTGTTTGTCTTGCCCGACCCGAGCACTATCAGTTGAGCATTGACGTCGGCGCTATAGCAGGTACCCGGGTTCGGTGCCCACGCCAATATCGGGTCAGATCCCGATAGGTTCCAGTTCGCCGGTGCGGCCTCCAGATACTTGCCCCACGCCGGGGAACCCGCGTCCTTGTAGAACACGGTTCCACCACCCGGACCGGTGTCCCCAATCGCACACTCCCCGCCATAGGCACACAACCTCACGCCGACCATGAACGTCTGCAGTACCTGCGCTGCGGCAAGGTAGGCGGGGCTGCCGGCCTGGTTTGCGGTGATCACACAAATACCCACCCCGGTGAAGGCCACCACTCCAGAACTGACCGAGCAGACCGAAGCCGCGGACCCGTCGATGCCGAACGTCACCGGCAGCCCAGAGGTGGCAACCGCAGTCGGGCTGTAGGTCGGGCCAGCAACACTGGCACCCGTCGGCGGTGTCGATGTGAACGCCACCGTTTGAGCGGTCGGCACTCTCTTCCAAACGAGTTTCTTGCCGACTTTTGTGCACCTGAGTTTCCGGTAGTCCGTGGTATTGATCGTTCGGCCTTTTGGTTTGCAGACCGCGCCTGGTCTGTACGCAGACAGCACTTTCTTCCAAACGCTTTTCTTTCCAACCCGCGTGCATTTGAGTCTTTGAAAGCCTGCGTTGTTGACGGTCTTGCCTACTGGTTTGCAGGCTGAGCCTGGGGTCAGCGCTCTCACCGTCAGTGAAACTGTTCCCATAGCCTGAACTGCTTGTTCGGTCGTCACTGCATTTATGGGAATCGGGGTAATCATTCCCCCCAATACCGCGCTGGCAGCAATAAGCCCGAAAGTCCCAATCCTGATTCCGCCCACCAGGGAATTGTGACACGAATACTCTGGACGGGAACAGACAAGGTGTGAACCTGGCGCCGATCGGACGCTTGCTGGGCGCCCAGTGAGTGATCAGGTGGCCACCGGGCCCAGCACAGGTGGCGTAAGTGAACGGTGGTGCTGGCGGTGGTGTTCTGGTTCGGTCGGTCACGATCTCGTGACTGCCAGGTCGGTAACCGCGCACGAGCCGTCCGGCGGATACTTGTCTGGACGCCAGCTTTTCGAACACCGACACCTCGCTGGGAAGGAATGGGAATCATGGATAGGAATGTGACTCGGATCGCGGTGCCGATGACGATGACAACAAGAATTGGGTGGTGACGCTGAAGTAGCGGCGCGTTCGGCTCGACGAACCGTTGGATGTCTGCTCAGTGGGGTGGCGCGGGGAGCTCCCTGGAGCCGCCGACGACCAGAGTCAGCCGGGCGTCCACGGAC